>NZ_DASVUM010000118.1:0-38919 GCF_036387035.1 Pseudomonas sp.
CCGGGCGGGATCAAGTCGATCAACTTTGAAAAGCTGATCGCCAAAGCTCCTGAGCGCGTGATCGAGACCGCGGTCAAAGGCATGCTGCCTAAGAACCCGCTGGGTCGCGACATGTATCGTAAGCTGAAAGTCTATGCGGGCGCTGCACACCCTCATACTGCTCAGCAGCCCCAAGAACTGAAGTTTTAACGGAATAGTTCATTATGTCGGCGACTCAAAATTACGGCACTGGCCGTCGCAAGACCGCAACCGCTCGCGTTTTCCTGCGTCCGGGCACCGGTAACATCTCCATCAACAACCGTTCCCTGGACGCGTTCTTCGGTCGCGAAACTGCCCGCATGGTAGTTCGTCAGCCGCTGGAACTGACTCAGACTGTCGAAAAATTCGACATCTACGTCACCGTCATCGGCGGTGGTGTGAGTGGTCAAGCTGGCGCAATCCGCCACGGTATCACCCGCGCTCTGATGCAATACGACGAAACCCTGCGCGGCGCTCTGCGCAAAGCAGGCTTCGTAACTCGCGATGCTCGCGAAGTTGAACGTAAGAAAGTCGGTCTGCGTAAAGCGCGTAAGCGTCCGCAGTACTCGAAGCGTTAATTCGCTTCCGTTCAAAAAGAACGCTCAGTTTCTTCACGGAAACTGGGCGTTTTTTTATGGTTTTTGTATGGCTATGCAGTAGGTATTCACGAGGGCTGACCCGCGCAGACCTCTGACGCTGAGGGGAGGGACGCAATGGGTAATGACGGCGTTAACACAGGCCGGCGTCGCTTCCTCGTGACGGCTACCTCCGTGGTGGGTGCCGCAGGCGTGGTCGGCGCCGCCGTGCCGTTCGTGGGGTCCTGGTTCCCGAGCGCCAAGGCCAAAGCGGCGGGAGCGCCTGTCAAAGTCAACGTCAGCAAAATCGAGCCTGGCCAGCAGATGGTCGCGCAATGGCGCGGTCTCCCGGTCTTCATCGTCCGCCGCACGCCCGAGATCCTGTCCAGCCTGGGCCGGCTCACCGGCCAGCTGTCCGATCCCGACTCAAGCGATTCCCTGCAGCCTGCCTACGTCGATCCGGCGCTGCGCTCAATCCGGCCCGAGATCCTGCTGCTGGTCGGCATCTGTACCCACCTTGGCTGCTCACCCACCTTTCGTCCCGAAGTCGCGCCTGCTGACTTGGGCAAGGACTGGGCCGGCGGTTATTTCTGCCCTTGTCACGGCTCGCGTTACGACCTGGCCGGGCGCGTCTACAAGGCGCAGCCTGCACCGCTGAACCTGCCAGTGCCGCCGCATTCCTACGAGTCGGACTCAATCATCGTCATCGGTGTCGATCAGGAGAAAGCGTGATGAGCAAGCTCATGGGCTGGATCAATGCACGCTTCCCCGCGACGTCTCTGTGGGAAAACCACCTCAGCCAGTATTACGTGCCCAAAAACCTCAATTTCTTTTATCTTTTCGGCTCGTTGGCGCTGCTGGTGCTGGTCAACCAGGTCATCACGGGCATTTGGCTGGCGATGAGCTACACGCCCTCGGCGGAGGAGGCGTTTGCCTCGGTCGAGTACATCATGCGCGACGTCGAATACGGCTCGATTCTGCGACTGCTGCATACGACTGGCGCGTCAGCGTTCTTCATCGTCATTTATCTGCACATGTTTCGCGGCTTGCTGTACGGCTCGTATCAGAAGCCGCGCGAGCTGGTCTGGATCTTCGGCATGCTGATCTATCTGGCGCTGATTGCCGAGGCGTTCATGGGCTATTTGCTGCCGTGGGGGCAGATGTCTTACTGGGGAGCGCAGGTGATCATTTCGCTGTTCGGTGCCATTCCCGTCATCGGCGGCGACCTCGCCCAGTGGATTCGTGGGGATTACCTGGTCTCGGGCATTACCCTCAATCGTTTTTTCGCGTTGCACGTGGTGGCCTTGCCGATCGTGATCGTCGGGCTGGTGGTGCTGCATATCCTGGCGCTGCACGAAGTGGGCTCGAACAACCCCGACGGCGTCGACATCAATAAGTACAAGGACGAGCACGGCAATCCCCTCGACGGCATTCCCTTGCACCCGTACTACACGGTCAAGGATCTTGTCGGCGTCGTGGTGTTCTTGTTCATCTTCTGCTCGGTGGTGTTTTTCTTTCCCGAGATGGGTGGCTACTTTCTCGAGAAGCCCAACTTCGAGCAGGCAAACGCGCTCAAGACCCCGGAACACATTGCGCCGGTCTGGTATTTCACGCCGTTCTACGCGATCTTGCGCGCCATTCCGGACAAGCTTCTCGGTGTCATGGCCATGGCCGCCGCCATCGCCGTGCTCTTCGTGCTGCCGTGGCTAGACCGAAGCCCGGTAAAATCGATGCGCTACAAAGGTTGGTTGAGCCGCCTCTCGCTGATTCTGTTCTGTTTCTCCTTCGCGACGCTCGGGGTAGTGGGCGTTTTGCCCCCGACACCCGAGCGAGCGCTGCTGTCGCAGGTCTGCACATGCCTGTATTTCGCCTACTTCATCCTGATGCCGTTCTATACACGAATGGAGCGGACGAAGCCGGTGCCGGACAGGGTGACAGGCTGATGAAAAGGCTATTGCTGGTAATGCTCCTGGCGCTGCTGCCGGCATTGTCGTTGGCCGATGCGCATGACGCAGACCTGGAACGCGTCGATATCGACGTGTCCGACAAGGCAGCCATGCAGGATGGTGCGCAAACGTTCGTCAGCTACTGCATGGGCTGTCACAGCGCCAGATTCCAGCGCTACGAACGCGTCGCCGACGATCTGGGTATTCCCCACGATTTGATGCTGCAAAAGCTGGTGCCCACCGGGGCGAAGATCGGCGACCACATGACCATCGGCATGCAGCCGGCGGATGCAAAAGCCTGGTTTGGCGCGACGCCACCTGACCTGACACTGGTCGCCCGCGTTCGCGGAACTGACTGGCTCTATAGTTACTTGCTTTCGTTCTACGAGGACCCGACGCGGCCCTGGGGCGTGAACAACACGGTTTACCCCAATGTGGCCATGCCCAACGTGCTGGAAGCGCTTCAGGGGCGTCAGAGGCTCGACTGCATGAAGGCTCCGCGCGTCGAAGATGACAACAAACGGCACGACCCGCTTACCGGCTCGCCGCCGACGCAGGAAACCTGCGATCAACTGGGGATCGTGCCGAATACCGGCACGCTGACGGAAGATCAGTTCAACGAGAAGGTGAAAAACCTCGTCACTTTCCTCGCGTACTCGGCCAATCCGGACAAGCTGCAGCATCGACGCATCGGCACCTATGTGCTGCTTTACCTTGCTGTGCTGTTCATCCTTGCCTATCTGCTCAAGCGCGAATACTGGAAGGACATTCACTGAGCGGACGTCTGATTCGTGCCTTTGCGGTGTTTGCAGCCGTGCTGTTTCAGGTAATCAGTGCAGAGCGGGTATAGTGGCGGGCTCAAGATTGCAGAATCTACCTTGCGTAAATGAGCTATCTTGTCGCCCGCGCTGAACACCCGATCATCGTGGACGTTGCTGAAAGCGCCTCGCGGCGCATCCGTATTTCTGCTTTTTGAATATCTACAAGCGAGGAGGACCGCCATGGGCGTGACCAATCGGTTGGCCTGTTACTCCGACCCCGCCGACCACTATTCCCATCGCGTGCGCATTGTGCTCGCCGAGAAAGGTGTCAGCGCCGAGATCATTGAAGTTGTCGAGGGCCGTCATCCGCCCAAATTGATCGAGGTGAATCCGTACGGCAGCGTGCCAACCCTGGTCGATCGCGACCTGGCGTTGTACGAGTCGACGGTGGTGATGGAATACCTGGACGAACGTTATCCCCACCCGCCGCTGCTTCCGGTGTATCCGGTGGCGCGTGCCAACAGCCGTTTGCTGATCCACAGGATTCAGCGCGACTGGTGCGGTCTGGTGGATCTGATTCTGGACCCGCGCAGTAAAGAAGCCGCGCGTGTTCAGGCGCGCAAGGAACTGCGCGAAAGTCTGACCGGCGTGTCGCCGTTGTTCGCGGAGAAGCCTTTTTTCCTGAGTGACGAGCAAAGTCTGGTCGACTGCTGTCTACTGCCCATACTCTGGCGCCTGCCGATTCTGGGTATCGAATTGCCGCGGCCCGCCAAGCCGCTGCTTGATTATATGGAGCGCCAATTTGCGCGTGAGGCATTTCAGGCGAGTCTGTCTGGTGTCGAACGCGACATGCGCTAAGGCCTTAGGAGCCGTTTGATGAACTCCAGTCGCCCTTATCTGATCCGCGCGCTCTACGAGTGGATCGTCGATAACGATTGCACACCGCACGTCCTCGTCAATGCCGAGTACCCGGCGGTGCAAGTCCCGCAGGGTTTTGCCAATGACGGGCAGATCGTTCTGAACATTTCGCCGAGCGCTGTCCGCCATCTGCACATGGACAACGACGCGGTGAGTTTCGAAGGCCGCTTCGGCGGTGTTCCACACAGCCTTTACGTGCCCATTGCCGCGATCATGGGCATTTATGCTCGTGAGAACGGGCAGGGCATGGTCTTCGATCTGGAGCCCGCTGTGGACGAAGACGAAGATTTGGACGTCGAAGACGACCTGCCACCACCGAACGACGAGCCGCCACGCCCTACCGGCCGGCCGAGTTTGAAAGTGGTCAAGTAAGCCGTTCTGCACTAACGAAAAAGGCGATCCCGAGGTTCTTCCCCCCTGCCCATCGTACATAGTTGTAGCCCTCTCCTTACCTCAACCGAAGCACCCCTCTCCAGAGGGGTGTTTTTTCTTACGCTCCGAAAACGAGCTATACCTACATTACCTAGCACCCTCGGCCACTTGAACAATGAGGGCGCCGCACCTATCGCATGCACTGGGGGTAGCGGGATGGTTAAAAAAAAACTGGCAGTTAAAGGTAACTAAATCAGAGCTTGTTAGGACACAGCCATGTTCGTGACAGTCAAAGCTAAGGTCTTAAGCGATGCCACGGGCATTTTTACGGAAATGCCAGTTCTCCTGACCCCGGCTGGGGTGCTAACACCTCTACTAGATTATTGCTTGGCCAGGGCGCACGACCGAAGTCTTGCTTGGATGATTAAACTAAATAAGTCGGTTAGGCTTTTTTTAGAGTATATGGAGTGCAATCATGGAGAGGAAGAGGGTTATGTCCTTTTCCGTAATTTTGCTCAGCGTCTCTATACTGGGACTTTCGAGAAACAATCAGGCTTAGATGAGAGTGGACTTTGCTGGCGAGGACGCTCACCGTTAGGGGCGCAAAATATAATTACCCAGCTGACTGACTTCTTCAGATGGCTCGGAGAGCTTCGCCCAGCGGCAGCGACGCTCAACCCTAAATATGTTGGCTCAGTTTATGACCAAAAAATGGATAGGTATGCATACGAATATCGTAGAAATTCGGCATTTCTGGGCCATGCATGGGAGTCCAATGCTTCTAACCACTCATCCGGCCGACTAAGACCTAGACGCCCGCTTAATGTCGAGATCGGAGATCCTCCAGCGTTCCCTGAGGATCGATTCATGGATCTTTTAGTCGATGGATTCAAAGTCGGCGGGCGTTACGACTACCGAAATATGCTCATAACGTTGCTACTGCATGGTGCGGGATTCAGGGAGTCAGAGCCATTTCATCTGTATATTTCAGATGTTATTAGATCACCCGAAGACAGCCGTTACGCAACTGTCTCTATTCATCATCCAACATATGGTGCAGCCCCTGAAGAATGGGTGAGTATATCTGGCAAGGCTAAGCTTAACCGATCAGATTATTTGGCCGCACGGTACTCATGCGCTCCACGAAACGAGCTTCTGAATAGCAAAGGAGCTGGATGGAAAGGGGGTATGCATGACGCACCTTACTATAAAAAAGCGTATTGGTTCTCGCCGAACTTTGGACAGCTATTCCAAACATTATGGGAGCGATATCTAGAACAAGTCGCTGGAATCAGCCGATCCCACCCTTTTGCTTTTGTTAACATCCATCGAGAACCTAGGGGGGAAATGTATTGTATTGCACAATACAATAAGTCCCATGCTGCTGCATGCAGACGTATCGGATTGATTGTATCGAAAAGCTGCGGCACCACTCCACATGGCCATAGGCATGCCTATGGCCGCAGATTGAGCGAAGCCGGTATTAATAAAGATTTGATCCGCAGATTCATGCACCACTCTTCGATTGATAGTCAAGATATCTATACTAGGATTGGCATGAAAGAAGCATTGGAAGCCTTAACCGTCGCCGCTGACCGTATGTATCCAAATCTCTCTATCGACACTGATTTTTAGAACGGGATGGCCACAACGTGAATAACAGTCCCTATGCCCCAGGAAATATTAATGAAATGCCGGTCATCCAAAAAAGAAAAAAGGGGATACAGCGTAGCAACGATATTGAACTTGAATGGGTTTCGCGGAGCTACCCCGACCTTGAGATGTGGAGAGGATACGCAGTTGAGTGGATGAAAGGTGAGACTAGAAGCGTTTCCTCACGACTGAATGCGTTAGTCGTTTTTTTGGAAAAATATTTGATTAAGAACCGCCTTCCTTTGGATCCGCTGGATTTCCTAAGCCCCTCTACAATCTTACCTGACTTCTATCAGTCCTCATGCCCGAACTCCAAGATAGGGCTTCAGTACAACAATATAATCAATTCATTTCTAGATTTTATAATATTACGATATTTTAGTAAAATTGATGACAGCGGTCGAGCTACGACAGATATAGGAGTTAGAAATCCGATAAAGAGAATGTCTACAGCAGGGCTGCCCAAGCTCGACGAAAGCGTACATTCGCCTTTACCTTTTGGATACATTAATGAACTTCGAGAAATGTTGGCTGAAGGAAAAGACTTTAGCGATTGGAAACTGGCGCAAAACGCACTGGGGGCCGAAATTGGCAAGTCCGGCCGAGTAGCGCCTGACTGGTTTCCAATTACCGAATCTGATATTGATATCAACGATCCAGATTGTGTATGGAGAAGAAGGCCAGTCGGTCGAGAGTCACGTTTAGAAATGTGGAGCCCTGCCCGATGGGTGGCGTTACTGGTGAAACTAATTTTGCCGATTCGCACACTTCAAGCGAGGATGCTGGATTCAGGAGAAGCAGACACATTTAGGTATCAAAGAGGTGAATGGATTTTAAATAAAAGCGGACTTGCTGAGGGAAATGAAAGCAAGCCTCTACAGCAAGGGGTGTTCCGACGTGGCAAATCAAGCTACGAACGCGCGTCCGGCGCGACAACTTTGTACATAAACACTAATAAAACTGCCGACATCTCTAGATCAGGAGCGGAAAAGGGATATTTGCTTCCCTGGCTATCGGGAGGCAGCGTTCATCAAGACGTGGTTTTCTGGTTAGAAAAACTCAGGAACTGGCAAGAAAAATACAATCCAATTAAGCGCAGAACTAGCTGGAGTGAGTTAGACGGCCGACATATTCAAGCCAAAAGTGCTATTCAACTAGAAAGCTTTCCTAGAGCATGTTTTCTATTTCGGTTAAGAGAGGCAGTTGAGGGGGAACGTCATTTACCTATCAGGGAGTCTGGATTAGACTTTTGTTGGTTCTCGTTATTGGAGGCATTTGGTGACCGATTAGCGAAACGAGGTGAGACACTGAGTAACGGTTCCCATATTAGCTTACTACCCCCGCTGGCCGAAAGGCGGGGGTACCCAACAACACTGTTTCCGCTGCATAGCCTCCGGGTATCATTAATCACCGCCCTAGCTTTGGAAGGTAACGTTCCTTTTCCAATATTACAGAAGCTAGCCGGGCATAGTCGGTTACTTATGACTCTGTATTATACAAAGCCAGGAAGCGCTCATATAAGGGATGTTTTGAATGAAGCGGCTCAAAGGTTGGAATCAAAAAAAGCTGCAAGTATTCAGAACTTCTTACTGGATACTGAGTACGACCAAATAATAAAGCGAGCCATAGCTAATAGCAGCGATAGCTTGGCTGCTGCTCTCCCGGTCCACAAAGGCTCAAGAAATGCCGTCGGATGGATGCCCATGCATCATGGGATCTGCTTAGTGGGTGGAAATACAAGTGAGTCAGACTCCAACGGCTCGATAGGGGGATGCTACAATGGCGGGCCTAATATTGGTCCACCGTCTATGCCTAAGTATGGACCGGTACCTGGCGGAAGTCGTAACTGTGTTCGGTGTAGATGGTTTGTTACAGAACCGCACTATCTGCCATCTTTGGTCGCCCATTTCAACAACATCAGTTACCATTTTGATGAGGCGCGTAACACTTGTCTGGAGCATGAAAGCAACTTGTTACATCTTAAGAAAAGCAAAGCGGATGCAGAACAGGCAGGCGTGCGCTTCAGCGCTATGGACTCTCTTAGGAATGCGGAGAGGGTGTGGGAAACGGGAATGAAAAAATTTAGCGACTTAGCGGAAGATATTGTAGCGTGCTATAAACTAGTCGATCGTTGCCGTCAGTCTTTAGATTACTCAACTGAGAATAAATCATCAATGTTAGCAGTAGGGACGATGGCCGATGTCAGAGTAGTGCTCACGGAGACTGACTCTGAGCTTTTACAGCTATCCGGCATATGCAGTAATTTAGAAATTTATCCAGATTTGAATTCAGGAAAAGCAATCTTACGTAGGAGTCAGCTACTGGATGCCGCGTTGTATAAACAGAAAATCACTCCGGTTTTTATGACTTTATCCGAAACGGAGCAATTGAAGATTGGAAATACCTTTATTAAACGTATTGCTACCGTCATAAATCGTGAAGATCTCCATGAGGGAGTTGCGGTTGCAGTCAGCCTGATTGATGCGGGTGAAAACTTAAGTGCAAGATTAGGTGTCGATATAAAAAATCTTATTTTAACCACCTCCAGCTCCACCTCGCCGCCCATGAACAATCCGGAATTTATCTATTTATCTGGTGCCTCAAATGAATAGCAACTCGGCGATTCATCCAGATGAAGTCTTCACCGCAATAAAAGCCAAGGGCGGAAGGCCACGAAAGCTTAAAAATTTAACTGACATTCACGAAATATGTAGAAAACATAGCGCTCAAGGAAAAGGAAACTTAACGATCTCTATAATCGGTCGGCTTTGTGAGGCGAATGGGATTATCAAAGCTCGGGCTTTATACAATGCGCCATCCTCGGACTATCGAGCGCTAATCGAAGCGTGGCGGGCATATTCAGGTCCGGCTGTAGTCATGCCAAAACACACGCTATCGAGTCATGAATACCTTACTCGAATAGAAGATCCTGCGATAAGATCAATTATGCAAACAGCCATAATGGAAAGAGACAAGCTTCGCGCGCAAATCAATATCATTAAATCCAATACACAAATAATAGTCGATCGGCGTCCCAACAAGTTAAGTGCCGAGATACCGGACATTAATTCAGGTGGTCGGGCTTTTGGAGCCACAAGTCTTTCAGACAGTGAGAGACAAGCTTTAATAAAAGCCACTTCAACCGATTTCCTAGACCAAGAGGGTTGGCATGAAGGAAGTTATGGCGAAATCCTAAACTCTAAAGGTCGGATACTATTCGATGTAGGGTTTATGTTTGCATTGCGGAAAATTCTAGAGCCATAAACAGGATCTGAATATGAATAAAAAAATAACGACCTTTAACGTGTACGAGGATCTCGGTTTCCCAGATTCTGATTCCATGTATAAAAAAGCTAAAATTATGGCTAAAATTTACGACTTAGTTAGGGGAGAAAACCTGCTTGCTTATCAAAACTCGGAAAACGAATTACTTGACTGGTCAAAAATATCAACTTATATGAACGGGCATTTTGAAGATGCAAGCGAGTTAGAACTCATTAATATATTGAGGGAGCTCGAATTACTGAGCCGATCATAAATTATCAAAAATGTTAGTTAGACTTTACCATCGCAAAGCCTGGCACTTCGAGAAGTGCCAGGGTGATACAGTTTACACCTTAGGACGGAGTACGATCCGGAACGGCTGGCCATTGGCACGCCGTATGACTTTTCCGGATTTTGTACGGATGGTCATTCGGTAAATGACCTCACATCCGTCTTCTTTCTGGTCGAGCGAGTCTTTTTGAGACATTGTTCATTCCCCCAAAGAAAGGCTAGAACACAAACTCGCTCCCTTGCTTTGTTAGCCAAAATACACTAACATTGCGAGGCTTTTCCCAAAGCGCGCGAGAGCTATCTGGAGCCCGTTCAGATAGCTTTTACTTCACTGGTCAAGTTAGAGCTTGACCAGTGATTCAAAACCTCCCCCCTATGCACAAAGCTCATTTTCCAAAAAACTGGAACAAGGGCCTGTGCTCGTTCGGTTGCCTTGAATCTTGTCCAGAGTCTACTCCAGAGAACTGGCATGTCAATACCCTATCTCTCAGTTCTAGAACCAGCAATCTCTCGCTGTCTTGTGGGCGACGATTTGTTGGTGTAGGGTTAGCCATCGCGCCACCTACTAGGAGCCCTTTCATGGCCAAGCAACGCAGTCCTTCCTACCCTGGAATCTCACTCGAGACCGCTATCTCAAGGGCGAAGGCATTCTTCAATGCAGAAGGTAAGCATGAGACCTTGGTCTCGACAGCTGTTGGTCATTGGAAGTATGGGCCTAAGAGTAGCGGCGGTCTGGTGACAATTTCAGCCCTCAAGGCGTACGGCTTGATGGAGGATAGGGGGAATTCCCTTGAGAGAAAGGTTCGTCTCAGCGCTTTGGGCTTGTCGATCGTCCAAGATGAACGGCAGATTTCTCCTGAGCGAGACGCGAATATTCGGAAAGCGGCGCTGACCCCGAAGATCTTGAATGATCTCTGGCAGCGTTACGGCTTGACCCCCCCCTCGAACGATACAGTCTCCCACTTTCTAAAGGTAGAAAGAGAGTTCACCGCTACAGCGGCCTATGACGTCATCAAGATCTATGAAGACGCTATAAAATTTGCAAAACTGGATGATGAAAACTCCGGCGATGCGGTCATTTCTGAAGAACCCGCCATAGAATCCTTCCAGGACGACCAGCCGAGCTTCACCCCGGAACAGCTTCCAGCGCCCGCTAATGGCTTTCCCAACCCTCCTACGATGGCGCGTCCAGATACAAGCAAATTGGTTGGAGATTCGTATGGTGAAGAGATTGCGAATATCCGTGTTTCTCGCACCACTACTATACGTCTGACTGCTAATGGCCCTTATTCTCGTCAAAGTATAGAGGCGCTGGTGGCCCAACTGAAGCTAGGCCTCGATCTTGGAACGTATGATGACCTGGAAGACCTTGACTGCTAGTCAACTCAGCACCTAAAACATGTTGGTCGCTAAACCATTTCAGTTCTATATTTGCCGAAGGGATACATTGCGTGAATATCATCAATTTACAAGATCCGGGGGCCGAGGCATTTCTCCAGGGGTTAATTGCCTCAGAGAGAAATGTACCATTCATTGGTACTGGTTTCACCCGAGGTGAGAGGGCAAGCTCTAAAGCCGTGCCTAATGGTGATGAATGGATGGCCATCATGGCGAGGCAGATTTCGTTGTCTAAGGTATCAGATGACCTTAAGCCATCGTCTGAGGAGCTAAAAAAATACAATTTTCAAGACTTGTCAGACGTGTATTTTGGCGAGGAGATAATCCCTCTACCTGAGATTAAGTCGACCTTAGCCGCCTATTTCTCTGGGGTGCGATTTTCTAACCAAGCAAAGAAAAGCTTTCTTTCTATAGGTTGGCCGTATTTATATACATTAAACATTGATGACGCTATCGAAAAAGAGATTAATGGGGTGAAGGTCTTACCATTTGAACCTTTCGCTCGAAGCGCTGGTCGACCCTATGTTTATAAAATACATGGCGATGTTGATACCGCGCTTAAAGCAGTAGCGCGTAACGACCTAAAGTTGATTTTTGGTAGTGGCGACTACGTCAGAAGCCTTAAGAAAAATATATACCTTATAGAAACCCTGACCAACGACCTACTTGAAAGCAATCTTATATTCATCGGATGCAGTCTAACTGATGAGCTTGACATCTTATATGCATTATCAGACCTAGATGGTGAAAAATTAAGCCCGACTACTAAGCGTGTTTACGTTACATCGTCAACCCCTACTGAATTCTCTATCAAAAAGAAGCTCCGTGACTATGGGATTACAGACGTCTTGGTTTGTGACTATGAGTCATTTTACCTCAAGTATGTAGAGCTTTATAGGTCGGAAAAAAGTGCTAATAACTTTGATTCCAGCTATCTTTTTAATAATCTGACAAAAATTGAGCTTACTAATAAAAGCTTCCTCAATTACTTTTTACAGATAGATGGCATGACAGGTAACATTTCTGCGCTGACTGTTCCAAGAACTTTAGAGCGGAAGATTATCGACGCTGTCAGTCAAGAACCAGTGTGTGTGATACACGGCGCAAGGTTTTCTGGTCGTACATCGCTGCTCCACCGTATACTGGACGGCTACGCCACCAAAAGGAGCTTTCTAATAGGCTCGGAGGTTTCTCTATCAGATAATTCTCTAAATGACATTTTATCCTACAGAAATAGTTTCATCGTATTCGACGTTGGTTCATTGACCAATGATCAAATTCGCCATGTTACTTACAAGGCGGAAGCGTTGAGGGACAGGAACTCAACAGTACTTATGGCGATTAGCACCATCGATCTAAATGCTACTCATCTACTTGACTTCGACACCTCTGTGTTCAGGTTGCCAGATAAGTTCGATCGTCTAGAGATAGCTCAATTAAACAGCGCGTTTGACTTTATAGGCATTGCTCGACTCGACAGAAAGGGCAGGCTCCTAGATCACATTTATGAAGTATCTAATAGTAGTGTTGCTTTGAAAACTGTCGGAAGTAAAATTCCACTTCAGGAGCGAATTAACCAGCGGGTCACCCGCATGATGGCGCCAAAGATATCTACGGCAGAATTTTCGCTCCTATACATCTTGGCAGCAAGACAAAAGGTCTACTCGTTAAATTACAGAGCCATTCTTAAGGCTGAAGGTCACGCCGAGACGACTGATGAACGCATTCAAATGTTTGCTGGTCAGTGGCAACCGTTTGCTGAAATATCTCATACGGATCGTTTAACCGGTGGGGCCGTTCATTCCAACTTTGTTTTGTTGAGTAACTCGCAAGCGTGGATGCACTTTGCGATAAAATTCATCGTTAACAAAATTGGTATTGAGGACGCATCTGCGAAAATCGTTCATGCTGTTACGGTCTTGAAAGGCAAGGATCCTAACTACTATGAGCTGGTAATGTTTGATGTCTTGAATGCAGTATTTTCAGCAGAATCTCAGATTGGGGTGTCATCTCGTAAGTTGATCAGCTCAATCTACGAAAAGCTCGCACCGCTTCAGGGGTCCGAGCCTAACTATTGGCTTCAACGTGCAAAAAGTATTTACCATGTGCATAGTGGAAACACAGTTCAAGACGTGATTATCGCAATTGAATATGCCGGCAAAGCAATTTCTGATACTGAGGATAAAGTCACAATAAATGGGTGGCTTACACGAGCTAACCTATACGGGCTGCTATGCAAGGTCGATGGGTACACATCCGAAACGTACATACTTCAAGCGATCGAAATGTACTCACAGGTCCTTCAGACATATAGCGATAATGAACAGTATGTTGGAGAGTTAATCGCCAAAAGCAATGACGGTAGAGGTTACCTGAGAGATCTAATCGAGGCGGCCGACAGGGCTGAGAAATCCTTGGCGTTTCTAAATGCTCGCGAAGGCTTAAATTATCTGCATGGCTTAATAGCGTCACCGAAATACAAGCGACGGTAACTGCCGGCCAGCTTCGCCAAACAAGAAAGGGCTCTCGATCGTGAAATCGACAGCCCTTTCTAACTATGTATAGCTGGAAATTTTACATAGTTAAGCTGCATTTATTTTATCTTACGTTATCAAAGCCTTAAGCGAGAAGTTCGGAAACTATGCCCGCTTAAGGTATGAGTCAGTAAGGATCGCCTTTTTCATGTCGGGTCGCTTTTGACTTTCGGCGAGGAGGACCTGTGCGCTGAAGCCCTGAACGCCTGAAGAAAGGGTGTCTAGCGTTAAACCAGGTACCTGCTCTTATAAGGCGTGGTCGTTTTACAGTTGTGATGGGCGTGTGGCATTGGCGTCATGGGGTGAAGCCTGAGTCTGCGGCTGCCGTTCGAGGGGCGGCAGACCGGGGGCGGTCAGCCTTCTCCGAGTTCGCGCATCACCGCGTACAGCGCGGACTTGGCTTCGAAGCCGACGCCCGGGATATCAGGCAGGCCGACGTAACCGTTTTCCACTTTGATGCCGTCAGCAAAGCCGCCGAAAGGCTGGAACACGTCCGGGTAAGACTCGTTGCCGCCCAGGTGCAGACCCGCTGCGATGTTCAGGGACATTTGGTGACCACCGTGGGGCACCACGCGGCGGGAGGACCAGCCCATTTCTTCCATCACCTTCAAGGTGCGCATGTACTCCACGAGCCCGTAGGACAGCGCACAGTCGAACTGCAGGAAGTCGCGGTCCGGGCGCATGCCGCCGTGGCGCAGCAGATTGCGGGCATCTTGATGGGAAAAAAGGTTTTCGCCGGTGGCCATCGGCAATTCGTAATGGTTGGCGAGCTCAGCCTGCAGGGCATAGTCCAGCGGGTCGCCGACCTCTTCGTACCAGAACAGGTTGTACTTCTTGATCGCTTCCGCGTACGCGATACCCGTCTGTAGATCGAAACGACCGTTGGCATCGACTGCCAGTCGACGGCCGTCCCCAACGACCTCGAGCACCGCTTCGATGCGGCGTATGTCTTCGTCCAGCGGCACTGCACCGATCTTCATCTTGACCACGTCGTAGCCACGATCCAGATAGCTTTGCATCTCTGCCTTGAGCTTGGTCTGGTCTTTACCCGGGTAGTAATAGCCGCCGGCTGCGTACACCCAAACCTTGTCATCAGCCACACCGTTACGGTACCGGTCGGCCAGCAGGCGATAGAGCGGCTTGCCTTCAATCTTGGCGACGGCATCCCACACCGCCATGTCGATCGTGCCAACGGCGACCGAGCGCTCACCGTGGCCTCCCGGCTTTTCGTTGGTCATCAGGGTTTTCCAGATGGCGAACGGATCCAGGTTATTGTTCTCATGGTCCACGAGAGTGTCTGGGTCAGCTTCGGTGATACGCGCCAGGAATCGATCGCGCATCAGTGCGCCCTGGCCGTAGCGACCATTGGAGTTGAAGCCGTAGCCGATGACCGGTTTGCCGTCACGAATCACATCGGTGATCACGGCAACGACCGAGCAGGTCATTTTGGAAAAATCGATGTACGCGTTGGCAATCGGGGAGGCAATGGAAACGGTCTTTTCACGGATGTCTACGATGCGCATGGCGGGTTCCTCTTGTGTTTGTGGCCCCACGTTATGCTCTGGGGGCTGACCCGCCCAATGCTATAAATGCCGGACCCCATGCACAGAAAGCATGGCCCTCCTAAAAGCGTTTGGCTCCAAGCATTTTCCGCTCTGGCAGTGTAAGGCAGGTGTGCTCAAGCGCTCAGGCACGCGATGCCGCTCAAACGGCCTTCAGCCGCAGAGTTTGAGATGGGGAGAGTTGGATGGGTCTTGTCTTGCTTGTGCGCACACTGCAAGGAGCGATCCTTGCAAAGCGCCTTCAGGGTGAAAGCTGAAAATTGCAGACCCGATGCGGCGTTCCGAAGGATCGCCGCCCGGTGTCTCAGAGAGGCTGTATGCCCCCGACCTTGTCCTTTGCTGGCACCCCTGAAGAGAGGGGCGCAGGATCAGTCGATGTACTCAAACAGTTTGACGATCTTCTGCACGCCGCCGACGCCTTGAACCAGGTTGGTCGCGCGGGTGGCTTCGGCCTGGGTCAGCAGGCCCAGCAGGTAGACGATGCCGTTTTCAGTCACAACCTTGATGCGCGAGCCAGGGATGGCGCTGTCGGTCAGCATTTCGGTTTTGATCTTGCTGGTCAGCCAGGCGTCATTGCTGCGCGCAAGCATCGAGGAAGGGCCGGTGACCTGCAGCTCGTTGTTGACCTTTTTGACCTTCTGCACCTGGCTGGCGGTCTGCTCGGCCAGTTGCTTGAGATCGGCGCGAGGTGTCTGGCCGGCCAACAGCACAATGCCGTTGAAGCTGGTCACGACGATGTGCGATGCGTTGTCCAGATCAGGGCTGGCTTTGGCAACGTTGACCGCAACCTTGGTCTCGATGAGTGAGTCATCGATCTTGCTGCCGAAGGTGCGCGTACCGCGGTCATCATCGATCGGTGCTTCGCGGCTGGCGTTGATCACCGAGCTGCATCCGCTGATGCCCAGGCAGAGCGTCAGGGCCAGCAGGCTAAGACGTTTGGATATCATTCTTCACTCCCGAACAGTTGGCTGTCGATCAAGTCGCAAAGGCAGTGGATCGCCAGCAGGTGGACTTCCTGGATACGTGCGGTGACTTTTGCCGGAACCCGGATTTCGACGTCCTCCGGCAACAGCAACGATGCAACGTCGCCGCCGTCGCGACCGGTCAAGGCTACGACAATCATTTCACGATCATGTGCGGCCTGGATGGCCTGAATAATGTTTGCCGAATTGCCGCTGGTGGAAATCGCCAGCAGCACATCGCCCGGCTGACCCAGCGCACGAATCTGTTTGGAGAAGATTTCGTTGAAGCTGTAATCATTGGCAATGGAGGTAATGGTGGAGGTGTCGGTGGTCAGCGCAATGGCGGGCAGGCTCGGTCGCTCGCGTTCGAAGCGGTTGAGCAGCTCTGAGGAAAAGTGCTGTGCATCGCCAGCCGAACCGCCGTTTCCGCAGGCCAGCATCTTGCCCTCGTTGAGCAGCGCGTTGACCATCACTTGGCTGGCTTGCTCGATGTGGGGCGCAACAACATCCATCGCCTGTTGCTTGGTGTCGATGCTGGCCTGAAAAAGCTGGCGAATTCGGGATTGCATGTCCATCTATGAAAACCTTAATAGGGGCGGCTGGTCGGGGCGGCGTCCGATAAGTCATCGGCGTCCCGGCACAAAACTGTGCAGCCCGCAAAGCGAAGAGCAAAAAGAGCCAGTGTGGTTCGTTGGGTTATTAGCCGGGAAAGCCTGAGATTCACGCTGCACATCTCACGCAAGCGCCGCGCTTTCAGCTATCGAAGGCGTTCGTGACCCAGCTCAAGGCGGGTAACGTGCCAGGGTCGCCATTAATCGCGATGACATCGAAGCGACACGGTGAATCCGCCCAGCGCGACTCGCTTTGGAGGAAGGACTGAGCCGCCAGTGTGAGCTTTTCCTGCTTGCGAAAATCGACGCTTTCCAGCGCGCCACCCCAACCGGCGTGGCGACGATACCGAACTTCGACGAATACTACTGTATCGCCGTCGAGCATGACCAGATCAAGCTCGCCGCGTTTGCACGACCAGTTGCGGGTAATCAGCTGCAATCCGTGCTCTTGGAGATGACGCAGGGCGTAGGCTTCGGCCTCGCGCCCTGCGGTTTGACGGGTCGTGCCTGGGGTCAAGGCGCAGTGTCCGGCAGGCGCTGGACCTTGCCATCGACAAACTCTGCCCAGGGCAGTTGACGCTCGATGCGTTGACCCTGACCAATCGCCAGGCTGCCGGACAGGCCGTCGATGCGGCTTTCAGGGAGGGTCTTCAGCTGAGTCAGCCGTGGCGCCAACCGATACGCGTCGATGCCCATGGCGTAGAGGCGGCCAAGGCTGCCGGCTGCTTGTGGCCACTGAGCGGTCACCTGCTGACGCAGAGGATCGTTGGCATTGAGCAGCCACGGGGTTTCGCAGAAACGCACGCCGTTCAGGTCGTTGTACATCGCCGCGTCACCGCTGTTGGTGAACAGATGCGAAGTGGCATAGACCGGAACATCACCTGCGTACTGGAAAACCATGGTCGGCTTGATCTGCTGAGCCTGTTGAGGTGTCGCAGCGAGGAACATGAAGTCCACATCCTGGCGACGCGAAGGCTGAGCGGCCATCTGCGTGCCTGTGGCGCTCTGCACGCGCTGGGCGCGGCCTTCGCTGTTGCGCAGCTGGAACAGATCGGCGACCTGTTGCGCCAGTGCGACCGGCTGATCGATGCGTTCAGCACCCAGCAATGTGCCGCCCTTGGCCTGCCAGCTTTGACGGAAGGCTTCCAGGACGCGATCACCCCATTCACCCTTCGGCACCATGGCAACCGCACTGCGCTTGCCATCGGCCCAGGCACGTCTTGCCACTTCGCGGGCTTCGTCTTCAGCGGCCAGACCGAACTGGAACAGCTCGGCAGGGCCTTGCGCGCCGGAGTCGCTGTAATTCAGGGCCAGCGTGGTGATCGGCAATTGAGGACGGGCGCTCAGCTGTTTAACCAGCGGCTTCTCCAATGGACCGACCACCAGCTGCACGCCTGCCGCCTTGGCTTGTGCATAGAAGGCGTCCATCGACGTCACACGAGAGCTGTCGAACACTTCGATTGCAGGAGGCTTCTCGCCGGCTTGCTGAGCCTGATAGTTCGCGGCCATGAAACCGTCACGCAGAGCGCGCGATACCGAGGCCAGCGGACCGTCCTGTGGCAGCAGCAGGGCGATTTTGGTCAACGGCTGGCTTTTCAGGTCACGCAACTGCGCGAGGGCAGTCGGTAACTGACGCGCTGCCGGGTGCTGCGGGTTCTGCGCCTTCCAGTTGTCGATCGCAGTCTGCTGCTGTTCCAGCGTGCCGGCGCCCTTGACCGCGCGGGCCAGGCTCAGCCAGCCGCCCATGTCATCATTGGCCGCGCTTTGCAGCTGCTCCGGTGGCAATGCTGCAACCAGCGTCCAGATGGCGTCGTTGTTGGCATTCAAGGCATCGCCTTGCAGCAGCGGGCCCATGAAAACGCGCTCACTTGCCGCCGCCAGGGTCTGGCCGTCCGCTTCAAAGGCGCGGGCGCGAACGGTGTGCGCGCGGGTCTGCAGGTCAACGGGCATTTCGCCAAGATGCTGCATGCTCGGGTGATTGAGGGCGGTCAGCGCGGCTTTCGGCTGGCTGCGACCCAGTGCCAGCTCGGCAGACAGGGTGCTGGCGTAGATCTGTTTGTCGGTCTTGAGCTGGTCCATTTGCACCTGCTCAAGGATGCTCGCGGCACGGCTTGGGTTGTTCTGGCGTGCGGCCAGGTCGGCGGCGGTCAGCTTCAGCAGCGCAGCCTGATCAGGCGACTTTGCCGCCGCGGCTTGTTCGAGCAGTTGTTCGATGCTGGCATCGGGGGTGCGTGGCAGTTCGCCAAGGCTGGAGGAGGGCGAACCGGCACAGGCAGCCAGGAGGGCAGCCAGGCAGAGGGCAGAGAACAGCCGCAGGCAAGCGATCATGTGTATGTTCCTGATACTCGAGCAAATTAGCGTGGAAGTGTACCCAAGCACTGGCCGGGGCGCGACTTTGAAGGCGTTACAGCGGCGATATTGATCGTCTCCAGGCGCGTCAGTCGACCTGAGTCGGTCTGTAGCGCAGTCGCTGCCTTGTTGCTGGCGTTCGAACTGCTTTTCTGGACTCAAGGGATGGGACGTCCTTTTTTGTCGGTCGCAGCCTGTACAATGCAGGCTTTTACACAACATGAGGTGTGCGCTTTGACTGCTCCAGGTGCTTCGAATTCCACGACAGGCGTGCTTTATGTGGTGGCCACGCCGATTGGCAACCTGGATGACATGAGCGCTCGTGCCCTGAAGGTGCTGCGCGATGTTTCGCTGATTGCGGCGGAAGATACCCGGCACTCGTTACGGCTGATGCAGCACTTCGGCATCCCGACGCCATTGGCGGCCTGCCACGAACACAATGAGCGTGAGGAGGGGAGCCGTTTTATCACCCGCC
Source organism: Pseudomonas sp. (assembly GCF_036387035.1). Lineage (GTDB taxonomy): Bacteria > Pseudomonadota > Gammaproteobacteria > Pseudomonadales > Pseudomonadaceae > Aquipseudomonas. The sequence continues at coordinate 19,690 of NZ_DASVUM010000118.1, forward strand.
TGCTGGCGGGCGACGACGTCGCGCTGATTTCAGATGCCGGCACGCCGCTTATCTCCGACCCTGGCTACCATCTGGTGCGTCAGGCGCGAGCAGCTGGCATCCAGGTAATCCCCGTCCCGGGCGCCTGCGCCTTGATCGCCGCACTGTCGGCGGCGGGGTTGCCCTCGGACCGTTTCATCTTCGAAGGCTTTTTGCCGGCCAAGTCGGTGGGTCGCAAGGCGCGCCTCGAACTCGTTAAAGAAGAGCCGCGCACGCTTATCTTTTATGAGGCACCGCACCGCATTCTCGAATGCCTTCAGGACATGGAAGCCATCTTCGGTCCGGAGCGTCCGGCTGTGCTGGGGCGCGAATTGACGAAAACATTCGAAACCCTGAAGGGGCTGCCGCTGTCGGAGCTACGTGCATTCGTGGAAGGCGACAGTAATCAGCAGCGCGGCGAGTGCGTTGTTCTCGTGTCGGGCTGGACTGAACCTGAAGGCGAAGATGCCGTTGGCGCCGAAGCGCGAAGGGTGCTGGATCTGCTGCTGGAGGAAATGCCGCTTAAGCGTGCAGCCGCTCTGGCTGCGGAGATCACAGGCGTGCGCAAGAATTTGCTCTACCAGGTTGCCCTGGATAAACAGAAGGACATGTGACGGGATGTCGCGGATGGCTTCGCAGATGGCCCGAAAGCCGATTAAAGCTTGTTCTTGAGCCGCCCTGCCATTAACCTTGGCGGCGGAGAGTCGATTGGACAGTCGCTGCCTTTCATTGTTCCGCAATGAAGGGGGGAGGAAAGTCCGGGCTCCATAGGGCGGAGTGCCAGGTAACGCCTGGGGGGCGCGAGCCTACGGAAAGTGCCACAGAAAATAACCGCCTAAGCACTTCGGTGCCGGTAAGGGTGAAAAGGTGCGGTAAGAGCGCACCGCACGTCTGGCAACAGTTCGTGGCTAGGTAAACCCCACTCGGAGCAAGACCAAATAGGGTTCCAAGGCGTGGCCCGCGCTGGAACCGGGTAGGTTGCTAAAGATGTCCAGTGATGGCCATCGTAGAGGAATGACTGTCCTCGACAGAACCCGGCTTACAGATCGACTCTCCACCTCCTTTTCCCCCCTCGTTTGTACGATTTTCCCCCGCCAGTAATGCCAAAAAAATCTTAAACCTCACAAATCACTTTAACTTCAAACCCTATCTGTCTGTTCGTCCTCGGAATTATCTGTAGGACCGATCCGAAATCTGTCACATCTCCTTCGTAAGTGCTCCTAAATATCCGTCCTATAAGGGTTTTCCTCGTGAAGTCGCCTTGACGGTGTGGTGGGCGCATTCCTATAGTGTGCGCGAGTGGCGGAAAGTGGCGTGAAGTGGGTTTTTTGACCGCAAAAAGATAATATTGGAGATCGCGCCTGTGTTCCGTGGTGCAAACGCAATCAATCTCGACGCAAAGGGCCGTCTCGCTATGCCGAGCCGGTACCGTGACGAGTTGGATTCGCGTAGCGCCGGGCAGTTGATCGTCACCATTGATACCGTTGACCCGTGCTTGTGCATCTATCCGCTTCCCGAGTGGGAGTTGATTGAGGCCAAGCTGCGCGAGCTCGCCACGTTCCGTGAAGAAAACCGTCGCCTGCAGCGGCTGTTGATCGGTAATGCGGTCGATCTGGAGCTGGACGGCAGTGGGCGTTTCCTGGTGCCGCCACGTTTGCGTGAGTACGCCAAGCTCGATAAGCGAGTGATGCTGGTAGGCCAGCTCAATAAGTTTCAACTGTGGGATGAGGACGCCTGGAACGCACTTGCTGATGCGGACCTTGCGGCCATTCAAAAACCGGGCGCGATGCCCGATGAATTGCGTGATTTGATCTTGTGACTATTAATAGCGGCTTTACCCACATCACCGTACTGCTCGAAGAAGCCGTCGAGGCTCTCGCGGTACGCGCCGATGGCTGCTATCTGGATGGCACCTTCGGGCGTGGCGGACACAGCCGCCTTATATTGCAGAACCTGGCGCCGGAGGGTCTGCTTCTCGGATTCGATAAAGACCCCCAAGCGATTGCCACCGGGCAGACGCTGGCGGCCGAAGACGGCCGCTTTGTCATTGTGCAGCGCAGCTTTGCCGAGCTGGGCGACGAGGTTCAGGCGCGTGGCCTGGCGGGCAAGGTCAGCGGAATTCTCCTTGATCTTGGTGTGTCTTCGCCGCAGCTGGACGACCCCGAGCGCGGCTTCAGCTTCATGAATGATGGCCCGCTCGACATGCGCATGGACCCGTCCCGCGGCGTCAGCGCGGCCGAGTTCGTCAATACCGCCTCGGCAGAAGAAATCGCTCGCGTCTTCAAGGAGTACGGAGAAGAGCGGTTTGCCCGCCGCATGGCCGGTGCCGTCGTGGCGCGCCGCGAGACTCAACCGTTCGAGCGCACCGGCGATCTGGCCGAAGTGCTGAAAGTTGCCAACCCGGCGTGGGAAAAGGGCAAGAACCCTGCGACCCGCGCATTCCAGGGCCTGCGCATTCACGTCAACAATGAACTGGGTGATCTGGAGGCAGGCCTTGAGGCTGCCCTGGACGCCCTTGAAGTCGGTGGGCGTCTGGTCGTCATCAGCTTTCACTCGCTGGAAGACCGCATCGTCAAATTGTTCATGCGCAAGCTGGTCAAGGGCGAAGCCGATAACCTGCCGCGCAATCTTCCTATTCGCCATCAGGCCTTTGAGCCACGCATCAAGCTGATCGGCAAAGCGCAGTTTGCTTCCGACGACGAAACCCGCGCCAACCCCCGTTCGCGCAGCGCTGTCATGCGCGTTGCGGAGAAGCTCCGATGAGCCGCGGTTTCTTCAAGCCGTTGCCGGGCGGCAGCTTTTTCATGTTGCTGCTGTATGTAGCGGTATTGGTCTCGGCGATCGGTGTCGCCTACAGCGCGCATTGGAATCGTCAGTTGCTGAACTCTCTTTATGGCGAGCTGAGCGTGCGTGACAAGGCGCAGGCAGAGTGGGGCCGTCTGATTCTTGAGCAGAGCACCTGGACCGCCCACAGCCGTATCGAAGCCCTGGCCACCGATCAGCTTAAAATGCGCATTCCGAACGCCGCCGATATCCGGATGGTGTCGCCATGATGAAACTCGAAGGGGCGCTCTATCCCTGGCGGTTCCGTGTCGTGGTCGGCCTGCTGTCGGTCATGGTCATCGCGATCTGCTACCGCATCGTCGACCTCCAGGTCATCGACCACCGCTTCCTCATTGAACAGGGCGACGCGCGCAGCCTGCGTACCGTTTCGATTCCCGCGCACCGTGGTTTGATCACCGACCGCAACGGCGAGCCGCTGGCCGTCAGTACGCCGGTGACCACTATTTGGGCGAACCCGTCCGAGATGCAGGCCGACAAGTCCAAGTGGACCCAGCTGGCACAGGTACTGGGGCAGGATCCCAAGGCGTTGACTGATCGCCTCAATGAACAAGCCGGTAAAGAATTCATTTATCTGGTCCGTGGCCTGACGCCGGAGCAGGGTCAGTCAGTGCTGGACCTGAAAGTGCCGGGTGTTTATGGCAAGGAAGAATTCCGCCGCTTCTACCCCGCTGGCGATGTCACCGCACACATGGTCGGCTTTACCGACCTCGATGATCACGGCCGCGAAGGCGTGGAGCTGGCTTACGAAGACTGGCTCGCCGGTGTCCCCGGCAAGCGGCAGGTCATCAAGGACCGGCGCGGCAGGATGATCAAAGACCTGCAAGTGAAGAAAAACGCCAAGGCCGGCAAGACCTTGGCTTTGTCTATTGATCTGCGCCTGCAATACCTGGCGACCCGCGAACTGCGCAACGCCATTCAGGAAAACGACGCCAAGGCTGGCAGCCTGGTGATCATGGACGTGAAGACCGGCGAAGTCCTGGCGATGGTCAATCAGCCGACCTACAACCCGAACAACCGTCGCACCATGGTGCCGGCTGCGATGCGTAACCGCGCGATCATCGACGTGTTCGAGCCGGGTTCGACCATGAAGCCGATTTCCATGACCGCAGCACTGGACAGCGGCCGCTGGAAACCGAGCGACAAGGTCGAGGTTTACCCGGGCACATTGCAGATCGGCAAATACACCATCCGTGACGTGACCAAAACCGAAGGCCCGATCCTCGACCTGACCGGCATCTTGATCAACTCAAGTAACGTCGGCATGAGTAAAGTGGCGTTCGACGTCGGCGGCGAAGCGATTTTCCGCGCCATGCAGCGTGTGGGGCTGGGTCAATACACTGGCCTGGGCTTTCCGGGCGAGCGCGTTGGCAACCTGCCGAACTACCGCGAGTGGCGCAAGGCCGAAACCGCAACGCTGTCGTACGGCTACGGCCTGTCGGTGACGGCGCTGCAGTTGGTGCACGCCTATGCGGCGCTGGCCAACAACGGCAAGATCGTGCCGCTGACCATTCTCAAGACCGACACGCCAGCCGACTCGGTTCAAGCCATTCCGGAAGCGACGGCCAAGACGCTGCAGGGCATGTTGCAGCAAGTGATCGAAGACCCGCGCGGCGTCTACCGTGCGCGCGTTCCGTCGTATCACGTGGCGGGCAAGTCCGGTACGGCGCGTAAAACGTCCGTGGGTACCAAGGGCTACGCCGAAAACTCGTACCGTTCCCTGTTCGCCGGCTTCGGCCCGATGAGCAACCCCCGTTATGCGGTCGTGGTGGTGATCGATGAGCCAAGCAAAGGCGGTTACTTCGGCGGTTTGGTTTCCGCCCCGGTATTCAGCAAGGTCATGTCGGGCACGCTGCGCTTGATGAACGTGCGCCCGGACAACCTCGCGCCGGTTCCGCCTGAGCAACAAGCCAACGCCGTACCTGCCGTCGCTCCAGTCAAGGGAGGACGTGGCTGATGTCGTTGAATTTGAGCAAGCTGTTTGCGCAGTGCAATCGCGATCTGCTGATTCGCGAACTGACCCTGGACAGCCGCAAAGTGCGGCCGGGCGACCTGTTTCTGGCAATCCCGGGTCTCAGGGTTGATGGCCGTGAGCACATCACCGACGCCATAGCACATGGCGCGGCTGCGATTGCCTATGAGGTGGAGGGCGCCAAAGTGCTGCCTATCACCGACATTCCGATGATTCCGGTCAAGGGCCTGGCCGCGCAGCTGTCCGACATCGCCGGCCGCTTTTATGGCGACCCAAGCCGCAACCTGAAGCTGATCGGCGTGACCGGCACCAACGGGAAAACCAGCGTGACCCAATTGGTGGCGCAGGCGTTGGACACGCTGGGACAACGCTGCGGCATCATCGGCACTCTGGGCACCGGCTTCTACAGCGACCTGAAAAGCGGCATCCACACCACGCCGGACCCTATCTCCGTGCAATCGACCCTGTACGACCTGAAAAGGGCCGGGGCAAAAGCGATCGCCATGGAGGTTTCGTCCCACGGGCTGGACCAGGGCCGAGTTACGGCGCTGGCCTTCGACGTGGCGGTGATGACCAATCTGTCCCGCGACCATCTGGACTACCACGGCACCATGGAAGCCTACGCTGCGGCGAAGGCCAAATTGTTTGCCTGGAATGACCTGCGTTGCCGCGTGGTCAACCTTGACGATGCGTTTGGTCGCCAGCTCGCTGCCGCGCCCCACGCATCCCGTCTGATTACGTATAGCCAGGAAGACAGCAGCGCTTACCTGTTCTGCCGCGATGCGCAGTTTGATGATGATGGCGTGCGCGCCACATTGGTAACGCCGCAGGGCAGCCATGCGTTGCGCAGTCGCCTGCTCGGCAAATTCAATCTGAGCAATGTATTGGCGGCGGTCGGCGCATTGATGGGGTTCGATTACCCGCTGGATGACATTCTCAAGGTCCTGCCGACGCTGGAAGGCCCGGCTGGCCGGATGCAGCGTTTGGGTGGCGGTTCGCGTCCGCTGGTGGTGGTCGATTACGCCCACACGCCGGACGCGCTGGAAAAAGTCCTCGCTGCCCTGCGCCCCCACGCGGAAGGTCAATTGGCCTGCCTGTTCGGCTGTGGTGGCGACCGTGATCGCGGCAAACGTCCGCTGATGGCGGAAGTGGTCGAGCGTCTGGCTGACAAGGTCATCGTGACCGACGACAACCCGCGCAGCGAAGACCCTGCCCGTATTTTTGATGACATCCGTGGCGGATTCACGTCAGCGGACAAGGTGGGTTTTGTGGCCGGTCGTGGTCAGGCCATCGCCCAGATCATCGCTCAGGCGTCCGCTGCTGATGTGATCGTGCTCGCCGGCAAGGGCCACGAGGATTACCAGGAAATCAACGGACAGCGTCAGCCGTTTTCCGACCTGGAAGAAGCCACCAAAGCGCTCGACGCCTGGGAGGCCGCACATGCTTAAGCCGCTTTCGTTCAGCGAATTGCTCGTGCCGCTCGACGCCCGTCGTGTGGGCCATGACTGCAGTTTCTCCGGTGTCAGCATCGACAGCCGGGCGATCACGCCCGGGCAGTTGTTTGTGGCGCTGACCGGCCCGCGCTTTGACGGTCACGACTACCTCGACCAAGTGGCTGCCAAAGGCGCAGTCGGCGCATTGGTTGAGCGTGAAATTCCGGGCAGTTCGCTGCCGCAGTTGATCGTCGGCGACACCCGCAAAGCGCTTGCGCAACTCGGCGCGCTGAACCGCAATGCCTTTATAGACAAGCCGGTGGCTGCAATCACTGGTTCCAGCGGCAAGACTACCGTGAAGGAAATGCTCGCCAGCATCCTGCGCACGCGTGGTCCGGTCCTGGCGACACGCGGCAATCTGAACAACGAACTGGGTGTCCCGCTGACGCTGCTGGAACTGGCACCGGAATTCGACGCCGCCGTGATCGAACTGGGTGCGTCGCGCGTCGGCGAAATCGCTTTCACGGTCAGTCTGACCAAACCGCACGTTTCGGTCCTGACCAATGCCGGGACCGCCCACGTGGGTGAGTTCGGCGGGCCGGAAAAAATCGTCGAAGCCAAGGGCGAGATCATCGAGGGTCTGGACGCTCGCGGTGTTGCGGTGTTGAACCTTGACGACAAGGCTTTTGATATCTGGGTCGCCCGCGCCGGCTCCCGCAAAGTGCTGAGCTTTGCGCTGAACAACGGTCGCGCTGACTTCTACGCCAGCGACCTGGGCATCGACGCACGCGGTTGCCCGGCATTCGTGCTGAACACCCCGGTCGGTTCGGCGCCGGTGCAATTGAATCTGTTGGGCATGCACAACGTGGCCAACGCAATGGCCGCCGCCGCCGCTGCCCATGCGCTGGACGTTTCGCTGGCAGGCATCGTCGCCGGCCTGAACAACGTACAGCCGGTAAAAGGCCGTACCGTTGCGCAGATTGCGCCGAACGGCATGCGCGTCATTGATGACACCTACAACGCCAACCCTACGTCAGTGGCTGCCGCGACCGACATCCTCACCGGGTTCCCGGGCCGCAAGGTCCTGGTGCTGGGTGATATCGGCGAGCTGGGCGCGTGGGCGGAGCAGGGGCATCGCGATGTCGGCCAATACGCGGCCGGAAAAGTCGACGCGCTCTATGCCGTCGGTCCGTTGATGGCCCATGCAGTCAAGGCTTTCGGGCAGGATGCCCGCCATTTTGAAACTCAGGCCGAGCTGATCGAAGCGCTCGGCGCCGAGCACGATAAAAACACCACCATTTTGATTAAAGGTTCACGCAGCGCTGCGATGGAAAACGTCGTAGCGGCCTTATGCGGAACACGCCTGGAGAAACATTAATGCTGCTGCTGCTGGCCGAGTATCTGCAACAGTTCTACAAAGGCTTCGCGGTCTTTCAGTACCTGACCCTGCGCGGGATCCTTGGCGTGCTTACCGCACTGTCACTTTCCCTGTGCCTGGGCCCATGGATGATCCGTGCCCTGCAGAGCAAGCAGATCGGTCAATCCGTGCGCAACGACGGGCCTCAATCGCACCTTTCCAAGTCCGGCACACCGACCATGGGCGGCGCGCTGATTCTGTCTGCCATCGGCATTGCGACCTTGTTGTGGGCCGACCTGAGCAACCGTTACGTGTGGGTCGTGCTGATCGTCACGCTGCTGTTCGGTGCCATTGGCTGGGTGGATGACTATCGCAAAGTGATCGAGAAGAATTCGCGTGGGCTGCCGAGTCGCTGGAAGTACTTCTGGCAATCGGTGTTCGGCCTGGGCGCGGCGATCTTCCTTTATATGACCGCACAATCGCCGGTGGAAACCACGCTGCTGATCCCGATGCTCAAGGACTTCAGCATCCCGCTGGGCATTGGCTTTGTGGTGCTGACGTACTTCGTGATCGTCGGCTCCAGCAACGCGGTCAACCTGACGGATGGCCTGGACGGTCTGGCGATCATGCCCACCGTGATGGTCGGCGGCGCGCTGGGGATCTTCTGCTACCTGTCGGGCAACGTGAAGTTCGCCGAATACCTGCTGATCCCCTACGTGCCAGGCGCGGGCGAATTGATCGTGTTCTGTGGCGCGCTGATCGGTGCAGGGCTGGGCTTTCTCTGGTTCAACACCTATCCGGCTCAGGTCTTCATGGGCGACGTCGGCGCACTGGCACTGGGTGCCGCGCTGGGCACCATTGCGGTCATCGTCCGCCAGGAAATCGTCCTGTTCATTATGGGCGGCGTCTTCGTGATGGAGACTCTGTCAGTCGTCATTCAGGTCGCATCGTTTAAATTGACCGGCCGCCGCGTTTTCCGCATGGCGCCCATCCATCACCACTTTGAACTCAAGGGCTGGCCCGAGCCACGCGTGATCGTCCGTTTCTGGATCATCACCGTGATTCTGGTGTTGGTCGGCCTTGCCACGTTGAAACTGAGGTAGAACGAGTGTCACTGATCGCTTCTGACCACTTCCGCATCGTTGTCGGCCTCGGCAAGAGCGGCATGTCCCTGGTTCGCTTCCTGGCGAACCGGGGCGTGTCGTTTGCTGTCGCCGATACGCGGGAGAATCCGCCAGAACTCGCGACATTGCGCCGTGACTACCCGCAGGTTGACGTGCGCTGTGGTGAGCTGGACGTTGAATTCCTGTGCCGCGCCGATGAGCTGTACGTCAGCCCCGGTCTGGCGCTGGCGACCCCGGCCTTGCAGCAAGCGGCCATGCGCGGCGTGAAGCTGTCCGGCGACATCGAGCTGTTCGCTCGCAATGCCAAGGCACCCATCATTGCCATCACCGGATCGAACGCGAAAAGCACGGTCACCACGCTGGTGGGCGAGATGGCAGCGGCAGCGGGCAAGCGTGTCGCGGTGGGCGGGAATCTCGGCACGCCCGCGCTGGACCTGCTCCGCGATGACGTCGAGCTTTACGTGATGGAGCTGTCAAGCTTCCAGCTGGAAACCACTGACCAGCTCGGCGCAGAAGTTGCCACCGTGCTCAACATCAGTGAAGACCACATGGACCGCTACAGCGGCCTGCCGGCGTACCACCTTGCCAAGCACCGGATCTTCCGCGGTGCCCGTCAAGTAGTAGTCAATCGTCAGGACGTGTTGACCCGTCCGCTGATTGGTGAAGGCGTGCCGTGCTGGACCTTTGGGCTGAACAAGCCCGACAGGAACGGTTTCGGCCTGCGCGAAGAGAATGGCGAGAAGTACCTGGCCTTTCAGTTCGACAACCTGATGCCGGTCCGCGATTTGAAAATCCGCGGTGGCCACAATCAGGGCAACGCGTTGGCCGCCCTGGCGCTGGGCCATGCGGTCGGTCTGCCGTTCGACGCCATGCTCGCCAGCCTCAAGACATTTGCCGGTCTGGTTCATCGCTGCCAATGGCTGCGTGAGCTCGACGGCGTGAATTATTACGACGACTCCAAGGCAACCAACGTCGGTGCCGCGCTGGCAGCGATCGAAGGCCTGGGTGCCGACATCGACGGCAAGCTGGTGCTGATTGCCGGCGGCGATGGCAAGGGCGCGGATTTCGCCCCGCTGAAAGCCCCGGTGGCTGCCCATTGCCGAGCTGTCGTCCTGCTGGGCCGCGATGCGCCATTGCTCGCCGCGACCTTCGGCGATTCGGTGCCTCTGGTACGCGTCACTACATTGGAAGAAGCCGTGCAACGTGCTGCTGATATCGCGCAGGAAGGGGACGCCGTGTTGTTGTCGCCCGCCTGCGCAAGCCTGGACATGTTCAAGAATTTCGAAGAGCGCGGACACCTGTTCGCCCAGGCCGTGGAGGACTTGTCATGATTTTTGGCGTGATCAAGCCGTACCCGTCGCCGATCATCAGCGGCCGTGGCGTTGACGTCGATTTCCCGATGCTCGCCGGTTGCCTCGCGCTGCTGGGCCTGGGCCTGGTAATGATCACTTCCGCGTCCTCGGAAGTGGCTGCCGTGCAGTCGGGCAATGCGCTGTACATGATGACCCGTCACTTGATCTATCTGGTGCTCGGCCTGATTGCCTGCGTCGCGACCATGATGGTGCCGGTTGCCACCTGGCAGCGCCTCGGCTGGCTGATGCTGATCGGCGCGTTCGGCCTGTTGATCGCGGTGATCGTGCCCGGCATCGGGCGTGAGGTGAACGGTTCGATGCGCTGGATCGGCTTCGGCATGTTCAACGTGCAGCCGTCGGAAATCGCCAAAGTGTTCGTGGTGATTTTCCTGGCCGGCTACCTGATTCGTCGGCAGCAGGAAGTACGCGAGAGCTGGATGGGCTTCTTCAAGCCGTTCATCGTGCTGCTGCCGATGGCCGGTCTGCTGCTGATGGAGCCGGACTTCGGCGCCACGGTCGTAATGATGGGCGCGGCGGCCGCCATGCTGTTCCTGGGTGGCGTCGGCCTGTTCCGTTTCAGTCTGATGGTGGCGCTGGCGGTCGGTGCGGTGTTCGTGCTGGTTCAGGCGCAACCCTACCGGATGGCGCGTTTGATCACCTTTACCGACCCGTGGTCCGATCAATTCGGCTCGGGCTACCAGCTGACCCAGGCATTGATCGCCTTCGGTCGCGGTGAATGGCTCGGCGTCGGCCTTGGCAACAGCGTGCAGAAGCAGTTCTACCTGCCTGAAGCTCACACCGACTTCGTGTTCTCGGTGCTGGCAGAAGAGCTGGGCGTCGTGGGTTCCCTCGCCACGGTCGGGCTGTTCGTGTTCGTCAGTATCCGTGCGATGTACATCGGCATGTGGGCCGAGCGCGCCAAGCAGTTCTTTGCTGCGTACACCGCCTACGGTTTGGCTTTCCTGTGGATTGGTCAGTTCCTGATCAACATCGGTGTGAACGTCGGTTTGCTGCCGACCAAGGGCCTGACCCTGCCATTCCTCAGCTACGGCGGCAGTTCGTTGATCATCTGCTGCGCCAGCCTGGGGCTGTTGCTGCGCATCGAGTGGGAATCGCGCAATAACATGGGCAGCGAAGAAGCCGAGTTCCAGGAAAGCGACTTTGCCGAGGAGCCGACCCATGGCCGCCGGTAACGTATTGATCATGGCGGGCGGCACCGGCGGACACGTGTTCCCGGCGCTGGCGTGTGCCCGTGAGTTCCAGGCCCGCGGTTACACCGTGCATTGGCTGGGGACGCCGCGCGGCATCGAGAACGAGCTCGTGCCCGCCGCAGGTTTGAAGCTGCACTTGATCAATGTCACCGGTTTGCGCGGCAAGGGCCGGCTTTCGCTGCTCAAGGCGCCGTTCATGCTGATCAAGGCGTTGTTGCAGGCGCGCAAGGTCGTGCGTGAATTGTCGCCGGTCTGCGTCGTCGGCTTCGGTGGCTACGTGACGGGCCCGGGCGGCCTGGCGGCGAAACTGGCCGGCGTGCCGCTGATCATTCATGAGCAAAACGCAGTCGCGGGCACGGCCAACCGCAGCCTGGCGTCGTTCGCCGCTCGGGTCTGTGAAGCCTTCCCGCAGACCTTCGCCGCTTCGGCCAAGCGCCGCACCACGGGCAATCCGGTGCGCGCCGAGCTGTTTTTCGAGACGCCGCGCCAGACGCTGATCGGCCGCAGGCCCCGCCTGCTGGTGCTGGGCGGAAGCCTGGGCGCCGAGCCGTTGAACAAATTGCTGCCAGAAGCACTGGCGCAAGTGCCTGCCGATATCCGCCCTGAGGTGTTTCATCAGGCCGGCAAGCACCACGATGAAGTCACAGCCGAGCGTTATCGCACCGCGGGTGTCGAGGCGCAGGTCGCCCCCTTCATCAAAGACATGGCCCAAGCCTATGGCTGGGCGGATCTGGTGGTCTGCCGCGCAGGCGCGTTGACCGTCAGTGAACTGGCTGCTGCCGGGCTGCCGTCATTGCTGGTGCCGTTGCCCCATGCGATCGACGATCACCAGTCGCGCAACGCCGATTATCTGGCTCGCGAGGGCGCTGCCTTCGTCATGCCGCAAGCGACAACTGGCGCCGCCGAGATGGCCGCTCGCCTGAAAGAGGTTTTGATGCAACCCGAACAATTGAACCGTATGGCCGTCACGGCTCGCCAACTGGCCAAGCCTGACGCCACCAACACCGTCGTCGATATCTGCCTGGAGGTGGCCCATGGTTGAGAACCAACGCGCCATGCCACAGCCGGAAATGCGCCGCATCCGTCGTATCCACTTCGTGGGCATCGGCGGCGTGGGCATGTGCGGTATCGCTGAAGTGTTGCTGAACCTGGGCTATGACGTCTCCGGTTCCGACCTCAAGGCTTCGCCTGTCACTGAGCGTCTCGAATCGTTCGGCGCGCAGATCTTTATCGGCCATCGCGCCGAAAACGCCTCGACCGCTGATGTACTGGTGGTGTCGAGCGCGGTGAACACCTCCAACCCGGAAGTGGCGACCGCCCTTGAGCGTCGCATTCCAGTCGTGCCGCGCGCCGAAATGCTCGCCGAGCTGATGCGCTATCGCCACGGCATCGCCGTTGCCGGTACGCACGGCAAGACCACTACCACCAGCCTCATCGCATCGGTGTTTGCCGCGGGCGGCCTTGATCCCACCTTCGTGATTGGCGGCCGCCTGAACGCGGCCGGCACCAACGCTCAGCTTGGCACCAGCCGTTACCTGATCGCCGAAGCCGACGAAAGCGACGCGAGCTTCCTGCACCTGCAACCATTGGTCGCCGTGGTCACCAACATCGACGCCGACCACATGGCGACCTATGAAGGCGACTTCAACAAGCTGAAGAAGACCTTCGTCGAGTTCCTGCACAACCTGCCGTTCTACGGTCTGGCCGTGGTCTGCATCGACGATCCGGTGGTCCGCGACATTCTGCCCTCGGTCAAGCGTCCGATCATGACCTACGGCTTTGATGACGCCGCCGACGTGCGCGCGATCAATGTGCGTCAGGACGGCATGCGCACTCACTTCACCGTGCTGCGTCGTGATCGCGAGCCGCTGGACGTGTCGGTCAACATGCCGGGCAAGCACAACGTGCTGAACTCGTTGGCAACCATCGCCATCGCCACTGACGAGGGCGTCTCTGATGAAGCCATCGTTCAGGGCCTGTCAGGGTTCCAGGGTGTTGGCCGGCGCTTTCAGGTGTACGGCGAGTTGCCGGTGGAAGGCGGCAACGTGATGCTGGTGGACGACTACGGTCACCACCCGCGCGAAGTGGCTGCCGTCATCAATGCCGTGCGCGGTGGCTGGCCGGACCGTCGTCTGGTCATGGTTTACCAGCCGCACCGCTACAGCCGCACCCGCGATCTGTACGACGATTTCGTGCAGGTCCTCAACGAGGCCAACGTGTTGCTGCTGATGGAAGTCTATCCGGCCGGTGAAGAACCGATTCCCGGCGCGGACAGCCGTCAACTGGCGCACAGCATTCGCCAGCGCGGCGTGATTGACCCGATCTACATCGAGCGCGGCGTCGAATTGGCCCCGCTGGTGAAACCGTTGCTGCGTGCCGGCGACATCCTGCTGTGCCAGGGCGCCGGCGACATCGGCGGGCTTGCACCGCAATTGCTGAAAAGCCCGCTGTTTACTGGCGCAATCGTGGCCTCAACCGAAGGTAAGCTGAAATGACAGCCGCCCTGCAGTCCGCCCTGTTCTCGACGCTGGAGCCCAAACGCTTCGGGCGTGTCGCCGTGCTCTTCGGCGGCAAGAGTGCGGAGCGGGAGGTTTCCCTGAAATCCGGCAGCGCGGTGCTTGAAGCGCTGCAAAGCGCAGGTGTCGACGCGTTCGGTATCGACGTGGGCGAGGATTTCCTGCAGCGGCTGGTCAGTGAGAAAATCGACCGCGCGTTCATCGTGCTGCACGGTCGCGGCGGCGAAGACGGCACCATGCAGGGTTTGCTCGAGTGCCTGGAAATCCCTTATACCGGCAGCGGCGTTCTCGCGTCGGCGCTGGCAATGGACAAGTTGCGCACCAAGCAGGTCTGGCAGAGTCTAGGCCTGCCAACGCCGCGTCACGCCGTGCTGACCGTGGAGGCAGATTGTATTTCTGCGGCGACGGAACTGGGCTTTCCTTTGATCGTCAAACCCGCCCATGAAGGTTCCAGTATCGGTATGGCCAAGGTGACCGGCGTCGATGAATTGATCGCCGCCTGGAACGCCGCTCGTACCTACGATTCGCAAGTGTTGGTCGAACAATGGATCGAAGGTCCGGAGTTCACCGTCGCCTCTCTGCGTGGGCAGGTATTGCCGCCCATCGGCCTGGGTACTCCCCACAGTTTCTACGACTACGACGCCAAATACCTGGCCTCCGATACCCAGTACCGGATTCCCTGCGGCCTCGATGCAGCCAAAGAAGATGAACTCAAGTCCCTCACGGCGCGCGCCTGTGAAGCGGTCGGCATCGCCGGCTGGGCGCGCACCGATGTCATGCAGGACGCCGACGGCAAATTCTGGCTGCTGGAAGTGAACACTGTTCCTGGCATGACCGATCACAGTCTTGTGCCTATGGCGGCGCGTGCGGCCGGGCTCGACTTTCAACAATTGGTGTTAGCGATTCTGGCCGACAGCGTCCAGGTGCGAGGGTAAATCATGCACGGCGCAACGCTTCGTCATCAGCAATCCGCTACCGGCCGCAAGCCGGTGCCGCGTGGTGCCAGCCGGATGGTCGACAGGGAGCCTCTGTCTTCGCGGATGCCGAGGCCCAATTTCGGTTTCCTGCGCAGCCTGATGTGGCCGGTGCTGCTGGTGGTGTTCGGTTTCGGCACTTACGAAGCCGCCCAGCGCCTGCTGCCTTACGCGGACCGGCCGATCTCGCGGATCAGCGTGCAGGGCGACCTGAGCTACATCAGCCAGCAAGCCGTGCAGCAGCGGATCGCGCCGTACGTGGCGACCAGCTTCTTCAACATCGACCTGGCGGGCATGCGCACCGAGCTTGAGCAAATGCCGTGGATTGCCCATGCCGAGGTCCGCCGTGTCTGGCCGGATCAGGTGGTGATCCGTCTGGAAGAACAACTCCCGGTTGCGCGTTGGGGCGATCAGTCCCTGCTGAACAACCAGGGCCAGGCATTCACACCGCGTGAACTGGCCAACTACGAACACCTTCCGCAGTTGTTCGGGCCTCAACGGGCTCAACAGCAGGTGATGCAGCAGTACCAGGTCCTGAGCCAGATGTTGCGCCCGTTGGGGTTCTCCATCGCTCGCCTGGAATTGCGTGAGCGAGGCAGCTGGTTTCTGACCACCGGCGCAGGCAATGCAGGCCCAGGCCTGGAGCTGCTGCTGGGACGAGGCAATCTGGTTGAGAAGATGCGCCGCTTTATCGCCATCTACGAAAAAACACTGAAAGAACAGATCACGAACATTGCGCGAGTCGACCTTCGTTACAACAACGGCCTTGCCGTTGGTTGGCGCGAACAGGCAGCAGCGCCAACGACGGACAAACCCGCCGTCGCGAAGAATTGATAAGAGGCAGGACCCATGGCAAACGCGCAAAGCGGCAAAATGATCGTCGGATTGGATATCGGCACCTCCAAGGTGGTGGCGCTGGTAGGCGAAGTCGCGGCTGATGGCACGCTGGAAATCGTCGGTATCGGCACTCACCCGTCGCGCGGCCTGAAAAAGGGCGTGGTGGTGAACATCGAATCCACCGTGCAATCGATCCAGCGCGCAGTAGAAGAAGCGCAGCTGATGGCCGGTTGCCGGATCCATTCGGCGTTCGTCGGCGTCGCGGGCAACCACATCCGCAGCCTGAACTCCCACGGCATCGTGGCGATCCGCGACCGCGAAGTCAGCTCGGCCGACCTTGAGCGCGTGCTCGACGCTGCCCAGGCCGTGGCGATCCCGGCTGACCAGCGCGTGCTGCACACGCTGCCGCAGGACTACGTCATCGATAACCAGGAAGGCGTTCGCGAGCCTCTGGGCATGTCGGGCGTGCGTCTGGAAGCCAAGGTTCACGTGGTGACCTGCGCGGTGAATGCCGCTCAGAACATCGAGAAGTGCGTGCGTCGCTGCGGCCTCGAAGTCGACGACATCATCCTGGAGCAGCTGGCTTCGGCGTACTCGGTGCTGACCGACGACGAGAAAGAGCTGGGCGTGTGCCTGGTCGACATCGGCGGCGGCACCACTGACATCGCGATCTTCACCGAAGGTGCGATCCGTCACACCGCCGTGATCCCGATTGCCGGCGACCAGGTCACCAACGACATCGCCATGGCGCTGCGTACACCGACTCAGTACGCCGAAGAAATCAAGATCCGCTACGCCTGCGCCCTGGCCAAGCTGGCCGGCGCCGGTGAAACCATCAAAGTGCCGAGCGTCGGCGACCGTCCGCCGCGCGAACTGTCCCGTCAGGCCCTGGCCGAAGTGGTCGAGCCGCGCTACGACGAGCTGTTTACGCTGATCCAGGCCGAACTGCGTCGCAGCGGCTACGAAGACTTGATCCCGGCCGGCATCGTGCTGACCGGTGGCACCTCGAAAATGGAAGGCGCGGTCGAACTGGCCGAAGAGATCTTCCACATGCCGGTACGCCTCGGCGTGCCACACAGCGTCAAAGGGCTCGCGGACGTCGTTCGCAACCCGATCTACTCAACCGGCGTCGGCCTGTTGCTGTACGGACTGCAAAAGCAGTCTGACGGCATCTCGCTGTCCGGCCTTTCCGGCTCCGGTAGCAGTTATAGCGATGAACCGAAGGCCCCAGTGTTAGAACGTCTGAAGCGCTGGGTTCAGGGGAATTTCTAAGATTCAAAAAGCGGTAGGCAGGCAACAGGCGACATAAAACTAGAGAACTGAAGGAGAGGGAACATGTTCGAGCTCGTAGACAACATCCCACAAAGCCCGGTAATTAAGGTTATCGGCGTTGGTGGTGGCGGCGGCAACGCAGTCAATCACATGGTCAAAAGCAACATTGAAGGCGTCGAGTTCATCTGCGCCAACACCGATGCTCAGGCTCTGAAAAACATTGGCGCACGTACCATTCTTCAATTGGGTACCGGCGTGACCAAAGGCCTTGGCGCCGGCGCAAATCCCGAGGTCGGCCGTCAGGCTGCACTGGAAGACCGCGAGCGCATCGCTGAAGTGCTGCAAGGCACCAACATGGTCTTTATCACCACCGGCATGGGCGGCGGTACCGGTACCGGTGCTGCGCCGATCATTGCCGAAGTGGCCAAGGAAATGGGCATCCTGACGGTTGCGGTCGTCACTCGTCCGTTCCCGTTCGAAGGCCGCAAGCGCATGCAGATCGCCGATGAAGGCATCCGCGCGCTGTCCGAAAGCGTCGACTCGTTGATCACCATTCCCAACGAGAAGCTGCTGACCATCCTGGGTAAAGACGCCAGCCTGCTGTCGGCTTTCGCCAAGGCAGACGATGTACTGGCCGGTGCCGTTCGCGGTATCTCCGACATCATCAAGCGTCCAGGCATGATCAACGTCGACTTCGCTGACGTACGCACCGTGATGTCCGAAATGGGCATGGCGATGATGGGCACTGGCTGCGCCAGCGGTCCGAACCGTGCGCGTGAAGCCACTGAAGCGGCCATCCGCAACCCGTTGCTCGAAGACGTGAACCTGCAAGGTGCTCGCGGCATTCTGGTCAACATCACTGCCGGTCCTGACCTGTCTCTGGGTGAGTACTCGGACGTGGGTAGCATCATCGAAGCGTTCGCCTCCGAGCACGCCATGGTCAAGGTCGGTACTGTTATCGATCCGGACATGCGCGACGAGCTGCACGTTACCGTTGTTGCGACTGGCCTGGGTGCAAAAATCGAGAAGCCTGTGAAGGTGATCGACAACACCATGCAGACCGCTCAAGCCGCACCTGTGCAGCAGCAACACGCCGCACGTCAGGAGCTGCCTTCGGTCAACTACCGCGACCTGGACCGTCCGACCGTGATGCGCAATCAGGCACACGCCGGCGCGACAGCGGCAGCGAAGATGAATCCGCAAGACGATCTGGATTACCTGGACATTCCAGCGTTCCTGCGTCGTCAGGCTGATTAATGGGTTCTATCAGGGGTATAAGGGTGATTGGTGTTCAGCAAAGGCGGGGTCTGCTATCATCGCCAGCCTTTGTTGATACTAATTCGCGATACGCGCTGAAGCGGCCAATGCCATGATTAAACAACGCACCCTGAAAAATATTATCCGTGCCACAGGTATCGGCCTGCACTCGGGGGAGAAGGTTTACCTGACCCTCAAACCAGCACCTGTGAACGCTGGCATTGTGTTTTTCCGTACCGACCTTGAGCCGGTGGTCCAGATCAACGCTCATGCGTTGAACGTTGGCGACACCACGCTCTCCACAACGCTATTCAATGGCGACGTGAAGGTCGATACGGTCGAGCACTTGCTGTCGGCCATGGCCGGACTTGGCATCGATAACGCTTACGTTGAACTTTCTGCCTCCGAAGTTCCAATCATGGATGGTAGCGCAGGTCCCTTCGTATTCCTGATTCAATCGGCTGGCCTGGAAGAACAGGACGCACCGAAGAAATTCATCCGCATACTGAAAGAAGTGTGCGTAGAAGAAGACGGCAAACACGCCAAGTTTTTACCGTTTGAAGGTTTCAAGGTAGGGTTCGAGATCGATTTTGATCACCCGTATCTGAAAAACCGCACTCAGACGGCTTGCGTGGATTTTTCCAGCACTTCGTTCGTTAAAGAAGTGAGCCGTGCGCGGACATTCGGTTTCATGAAAGACATCGAATACCTGCGTAAACACAACCTGGCTCTGGGCGGCAGCGTTGAAAACGCGATCGTCGTGGACAAGGACGGCGTGTTGAACGAAGACGGTCTTCGTTATGAAGACGAATTTGTGAAGCACAAGATTCTGGATGCCATCGGTGACCTGTATCTGTTGGGCAACAGTCTGATCGGCGAGTATCAGGGCTTCAAGTCGGGACACGGTCTGAACAATCGTTTGCTTCGTGCGTTGATCGCTCAGGAAGACGCTTGGGAAGTTGTGACCTTCGAAGATGCCAGCACCGCACCGATCTCTTACATGCGCCCCGTTGCGGCGGTGTAAACAGTCTCTTCTTCCTAGTTTTTGATGTTTTCAGGCCACCCT
>NZ_DASVUM010000119.1:0-8380 GCF_036387035.1 Pseudomonas sp.
GGTGATCAAGGTCAACAGCAACCAGCGCTACGCCACCAACAGCGAAACTGCCGGCTTCTTCCGTCACCTGTGCATGGCCGAAGAAGTACCGGTGCAGAGCTTCGTCGTGCGCAGCGACATGGCCTGCGGCTCAACCATCGGTCCTATCACTGCCGGTCACCTGGGCGTGCGCACCGTCGACATCGGCCTGCCGACCTTCGCCATGCACTCGATCCGCGAACTGGCCGGGAGCCAGGATCTGGCGCACTTGGTGAAGGTGCTGTCGGCCTTCTATGCGAGTACGCAGTTGCCCTGACGGTCAGAATCATCCACGTTGTGGCGGCTGCCACAACGTTAGATGGTTAAGGCGCTCACCTTTTGTTTAACCAACGTTCATCGAATTTCTATATCGGGCCCTTGCCGCCCCCACCCTGTCACGCCATTAACAAGCGGCTTATCTCCATTCGCAATGGTCTCTATTGCAACAACGTCTGATCATCTCCGTTTTTGCCGTAGACCAAAATCGCGGTGCCGGACTATAGTTTGAGCTCACTACACAATCATGCAAAAGGAACTGCATAATGAGTCAGCCAGACACTCGCAAAACACCTAACATAATCCCCGTCATCGTTGGCGTTGTCGACGGCAACCTCGGGTACGTTGAGCGCGACGGCATCACAAGTAACCGAAGTATGCACTTTATGCTGGTAGGCACTTCAAGCCCCAATTGTCAAGTCGAAGTACATTTCAAAAAAAATGAAGGTGAGTGGCTACCCCAGCCTGGTATTATCGTCAATGCCAAGGGCTCATGGCATATGGCTTACAGTCTGTCTACGGGCGATAGCGGGTCTTTTAAAGCGAAAGATCCGCAGTCCGGTGAGTGGTCCGATATTTATAAAATAACTGTATTACCAGACGGCTTAGGTGAAGCCAAAGGTACGTCCGCAGTATAACTCGCCACAGGGGCGTACTGCTTAAGTTGCCCCTTCTCTTCACATCAGGACTTTTTAGAGCAACGTATCAGCGATCACACGTGCGCCGCTCCAACCGCTGACGTCATTCACCTGCATTTAGTAATTAACGATACTACAGAAAGTGAATGTGCTCTGTTCACCGCCTTCGCTGACAATCTCCAATTCCCCTCGCCACACCCTCGTTCCACTCGTAAACTTGGTCGCCTCTGCTTGAGCCTCACACGGTGACTCCAATTGCCCGGTCTCAAGCGCACGTTTAGCCGAGGTTCGTTTCCAGGTGATCGCTCCCACCCGCCTTTCCGTTCTGCCCCGCCTGTTCCTGCTTTGCCTGTTGGCGCTGTTCCCTTTTGCGCTGACGCACGCTGCCGGGTTGCCGAGTCTGCTTGGCGGGGGCGACAAGGCTCAGCCTCAAGCTCAGGAGCCGTTGGGGCAGTCACTGGACGAGGTCATCACTTCGCTGGAAAACGATCAGCAGCGCAGCAAGCTGCTTGAGGACTTAAAGAAGCTACGGGACGCCACGAAGAAGGCGCAGCCGACGGTGGAGCAAGGCGTGCTGGGCCTAATCGGCACCTCGTTTGCCGAACTGGAAAAGCAATTCACCGGCGCGGACAGCCCCCTCAGCCGCTGGGCGGACGAGGCAGCGCTAGCGGAGGACGAGTTGGTGGCGCTGATGTTGCCGGCAAACCAATGGTGGCCAATCATCTGGGGCTTTGCGGTGGTGCTGGCGATCTGGGGCCTGCTGGCGGCGGCGTTGATCTGGCTCGGTCACAAGGTGCGATTGCGTTTCGGCCTTTCTGCCGAGCTTCCGCAACATCCGCGTCCCTCCGACATGCTGCGCTTCGCGTTGCGCAAGCTGGGCCCCTGGCTGGTGGCGCTGGTCATCACTATTTACCTGAGTTATTCGCTGCCGCCATCGCTGGGCCGGGATCTGGCCATGGTGCTCGCCTACGCGCTCGTCATCGGCACGCTGTTCTCGGCGGTCTGCGTCATCGCGTTTTCGCTGCTGGACGGGCCGCACCGGCATCGGGCGCTGTACATCCTGCGTCACCAGGCGTTTCGGCCCCTGTGGTGGATCGGCAGTTTGGCGGCGTTCGGCGAGGCGCTGAGTGATCCGCGTCTGGCCGCCAGCCTTGGGGTGCACCTGGCCCACACTGCAGCCACACTGGCCAATGTCATGGCCGCCCTATCCACAGGCTTGTTCATCATCCGTTTCCGCCGTCCAATCGCTCATTTGATCCGCAACCAGCCGCTGGCACGCCGCCTCAAACGTCGCGCCCTGAGCGACAGCATCGAGGTCCTCGGCACGTTCTGGTATCTGCCGGCGCTGGTGCTGGTGGGCGTTTCCCTGTTCGCCACGTTCTTCTCCGCGGGCGACACCAGCACTGCGTTGCGTCAGGCCCTGATCTGCACCGTGCTGCTGGTGCTGTGCATGGTGATCAACGGCTTGGTACGGCGCCATTCACTCCGCCCAAGCCACGGCCACAAGCGCCATGCGCTGTATTCGGACCGCCTGAAAAACTTCTTTTACACCGTTGTGCATATGCTGATCTGGCTGGTGTTCATTGAGCTGGGCCTGCGCGTCTGGGGGTTGTCACTGATCCGTTTCGCCGAGGGTGACGGCCACGACATCAGCGTCAGGATCATCGGCCTTGCGGCCACGCTGATGTTTGCCTGGCTGATCTGGATTCTCGCGGACACGGCGATCCACCATGCGCTGACCCGCTCGCGCAAAGGCCTGGCCAATACCCGCGCGCAGACCATGATGCCGCTGATTCGCAACGTGCTGTTTGTGACCATTTTCATCATCGCGTTGATCGTCGCCCTGGCAAACATGGGCATGAACGTAACCCCTCTGCTGGCCGGTGCCGGCGTGATCGGTCTGGCGATCGGTTTCGGCGCTCAGTCGCTGGTGGCTGACCTTATCACCGGGCTGTTCATCATCATCGAAGACTCGCTGGCCATCGACGACTATGTGGACGTCGGCGGCCACCTGGGCACCGTGGAGGGCCTGACCATTCGCACCGTGCGTCTGCGCGACATTGACGGCATCGTCCACACCATCCCGTTCAGCGAGATCAAAAGCATCCAGAACTACTCTCGGGAGTTCGGTTACGCGATCTTCCGTATCGCGATCCCCGCGAGCATGAACATCGACGACGCACTGAAGATGGTCCGCGACGTCGGCCAGAAGATGCGCACGGACCCGCTGCAACGGCGCAACATCTGGTCGCCGCTGGAGATTCAGGGAGTGGAGAGCTTCGATGCCGGCAATGCCATTCTGCGCGCACGCTTCAAGACCGCGCCAATCAAGCAATGGGAAGTGTCGCGAGCGTTCAATCTGTCGCTCAAGCGCTATCTGGACGAAGCCGGAATGGATTTGGCGACGCCGCGCCTGAATGTACAGGTCAGCACCAGTGGCGGGCGCGTGAACAAGGTACGCGGTAAGAATGACGACGCGGCGGTATAAGCCGGCCTAGATGTCCGCCACCACAGCACTCACATGAATCGCGTCATGGCGCCAGTACTCAAGGTCACAGTCAATCAGGCGCCCGGTTTGGTCATGATTGACCCGGGCGATGCGCAGGCCCGGGCTGCCCATGGACACCTTAAGCGCGCCCGCCGCTTGCACGGGTAGCGCCGTGGGCACCATCTCGAAACGCACCTGACCGTAGCGGATGTCGTAATGACGGGCGTAGAGCTCGGTCAACGACTGGTTCAGGTCCAGTTCCAGGATTTTCGGGAAATAATCGGGGTTGAGGTAGTGCTCGACGTAGAGCACCAGCCGCTCATCAATCCGCCGGGCGCGGCAGATCTGGATCACGCTGGACAACGCCGGCAATTGCAGCAGTTCGCAGATCACCGCCGACGCTGGTTGCAGGCGTGCGGAGATTACCTGAGTGGCTGGCACTCGCCCTTGCGCCTCGACCATGGCGTGGAAGTGGCTGCGGCGCATCAGGTCATAGGCCAGTCGCGGCGGAGAAATGAACCATCCACGCCGCTCCTCGCGGTAGATCAGCCCTTGCGCTTCGAGCTGCACCAGCGCCTCGCGCAATGTGATGCGCGTAGTAGCGAAGACCTCGCTCAATTTGCGCTCAGCCGGCAACTTGCTGCCTGGCGGCAACAGACCGTGTTCGATCTGCTCTTGCAGCGCGTTGCAGATGGTCGTCACCGCTCGGGGCATTTCTTCGCGCATTGCGTTACCTATCTGGACTAGACCAGCGCTATTTAAGGGCAGGGTCGCTCGCTGACTGGCCCGTTTCGGTGCTCCAGAGCCTAGGCAGCGTAGATGACCGTTGCGTGACATTCCAGCCCGGCGCGGCCGGACTGCCGGCGCTCGCCCACTCATCAGGCCCTTTCAGATCAATCGGTTGAGCATGGTCTACGCTCATTTCACAGCGATCACCGGAGCCGGGGTTTGCAACAGCAAGAGTCGGTCCAGACACGAAAGCGTCATGTAACTGGCCTAACTTGGCTCAGGTATTGCTGACCTAGACCAACCATCCGCAACAACACTTCTGTGAGTCCGTCGAGAAGTGCACAAAGGAGCTTCGAATGAAACACCTTTTGCTGGCATCACTCTTGGGTTCGGCCATCGCGCTGAGCACTTCGGCCATGGCCGCCGACACTGACCTCAAAACACTCGAAGCCGCTGCCAAGGCCGAAGGCGCCGTTAACAGCGTGGGCATGCCTGATGACTGGGCGAACTGGAAAGGCACCTGGACCGACCTGACCGCCAAGTACGGTCTGGTGCACATGGACACCGACATGAGTTCGGCGCAGGAAGTGGCCAAGTTCGACGCGGAAAAAGACAACGCCAGCGCCGACATCGGCGACGTGGGTGCGGCGTTCGGCCCCATCGCTACCGCCAAGGGCGTGACCCAGCCGTACAAACCAAGCACCTGGGCTCAGGTGCCTGACTGGGCCAAGGACAAGGATGGTCATTGGGCGCTGGCGTACACCGGCACCATCGCGTTCATCGTCAACAAGAAGCTGCTGCATGGCTCGGACGTCCCGACCAAGTGGGCTGACCTGAAAGACGGCAAGTACAAGGTCACCATCGGTGATGTCAGCACGGCCGCCCAGGCTGCAAATGGCGTGCTGGCCGCCGCGATCGCCATGAAAGGCGATGAAACCAACCTGGCGCCAGGCCTGCAGTTGTTCACAGAATTGGCCAAGCAGAAGCGTTTGGGCATCAACAACCCGTCGATCCAGTCCATGGAAAAAGGCGAAGTGGAAGTGGGCGTGGTCTGGGACTTTAACGGCCTGAGCTACAAGGCCAAGATGACCAACCCCGACGACTACGTCGTGTTGATCCCGTCCGACGGCTCGGTGATCTCGGGCTATACGACGATCATCAACAAATACGCCAAGCACCCGAATGCCGCCAAACTGGCGCGCGAGTACATCTTCAGCGACGCCGGTCAGATCAACTTGGCCAATGGCAACGCCCGTCCGATTCGTGCCGAGCACCTGACGTTGCCGGCAGAGGTGCAAGCCAAGCTGCTGCCTAACGAGCAATACAAGAACGTAACGCCGATCAAAGACCCGGCCGCGTGGGAAAAAACCTCGAAAGCCCTGCCACAGCAGTGGAACGAGCAAGTCATCGTCGAGATGCAGTGATCCCTTACTGCTGACGCAAGCCCCTGCAGGAGTGAGCTTGCTCGCCATTCCGGTGTGCCAGTCAACCTGTCTGTCGCAGGCATACCGCGATCGCGAGCAAGCTCACTCCTACAGTAATGTTTGGCGATCCACCCTGCGGAGATGCCATGAAACACAACGTCATCCTCATTCTGCTGGACGGTCTGAGTTACAGCGTGGCTCAGCATGCGATGGGGCATCTGCTGGCCTACCGAAACGCTGGCCGGGCGGCCTTGTACAAAGTCGAATGCGAACTGCCGTCACTGTCGCGCCCGTTGTACGAATGCATTCTGACCGGTGTCACACCCATCGCCAGCGGCATCGTGCACAACCAGGTGTCGCGGCTTTCCAACCAGCGCAGCGTCTTTCACTACGCCACCGATGCCGGGCTGACCACTGCCGCTGCGGCGTACCACTGGGTCAGCGAGCTGTACAACCGTAGCCCGTTCGTGGCCGCACGCGACCGCCACAGTGACGACGTCAGCTTGCCGATTCAGCACGGGCACTTTTATTACGTCGATCACTACCCCGATTCCCACCTGTTCGACGATGCCGAGCATCTGCGAATAGCCCATGCGCCGAACTTCCTGTTTATCCACCCGATGAACATCGATGACGCCGGCCACAAACACGGCCTCGACACTGCGCAGTACCGCAACAGCGCCCGCTCCGCCGACATCATCCTGGCCGAGTACCTGCAACGCTGGCTCGACGCGGGCTATCAGGTGCTGGTGACCGCCGATCACGGCATGAACAACGACCGTTCACACAACGGCGTGCTGCCGGAAGAACGCGAAGTCCCGCTGTTCGTGCTGGGTGACGCCTTCAGCCTCAACCCCGATGCGCTGCCGAAACAGACTGAGCTCTGCGGCACGATCTGCCAATTGCTCGGCGTGCCCCACGACAAACCTGTGTGCAAAGAGGTGCTCAAGTGAACTCACAAAGCCGCGGCAAATGGCTGGGGCTGTTGTGCCTCGTGCCATTTGCGGTTTTCTTCATCGCGTTTCAGATCGCGCCGCTGGCCTGGGTGGCGATCAACAGCCTGCAGTCGGAGGCCGGCTGGGGCATCGACAACTTCATCAAGGCGTTCAACTCGCGTTTTTACCGTCAGGCCATGCAATACAGCCTGGAGGTCAGTTTCTGGTCGAGCCTGATCGGCATCGTCATCGCGATCCTCGGCAGTTATTCCCTGCGCAAAGTGCCGTCACGCCTGCGGGATTTCGTCAGCGCTTTCGCCAACATGACCAGCAACTTCTCAGGCGTGCCGCTGGCCTTTGCCTTCATCATCCTGCTCGGTTTCAACGGCGCGCTGACGCTGATTCTCAAGCAGGCCGGGATCATCGATGACTTCAACCTGTACTCGAAAACCGGCCTGATCATCCTGTACACCTACTTTCAGATTCCCTTGGGCGTGCTGCTGCTTTACCCGGCGTTCGACGCGCTGCGTGAGGACTGGCGCGAGTCGGCGTCACTGCTGGGCGCCAGCGGCTGGGATTTCTGGCGGCACATCGGGATTCCGGTGCTGACCCCGGCGCTGCTGGGGACGTTCGTGATTCTGCTGGCCAACGCGCTTGGGGCCTATGCCACGGTGTACGCGCTGACCACCGGCAATTTCAACGTCTTGCCGATCCGCATCGCCGCGATGGTGGCGGGCGATATCACGCTGGACCCGAACATGGCCAGCGCCCTGGCAATGATTCTGGTGGGCATGATGACGTTGGTCACGGTGGTGCATCAGTGGCTGTTGAAGAGGAGCTACCATGTCTCGCGCTGAAGGCCGCCCGGTCGGGCTTTACCACCGCGTCGTGGTGTACATGCTGTTTTTGATTCTGCTGGCGCCGCTGCTGGGCACGTTTGTGTATTCGATCGCCACGAGTTGGTCGGCCACGATTCTGCCCGATGGGCTGACCTACAAATGGTACGTCGCGCTGTGGAGCGATCCGCGTTTTCTGCGCGCATTCGGCCAGTCGCTGCTGGTGTGTGTCGGCGCGCTGGCGCTCTCGGTGGTGCTGATTCTGCCGCTGCTGTTCGTCGTCCATTACCACTTTCCGAAGCTCGACGCGCTGATGAACATCCTCATCCTGCTGCCCTTCGCGGTGCCGCCGGTGGTGTCGTCGGTGGGTCTGTTGCAGCTGTACGGTTCGGGGCCGCTGGCGATGGTGGGCACGCCGTGGATTCTGATCGGCTGCTACTTCACCGTGGCGCTGCCGTTCATGTACCGGGCGATCACCAACAACCTGCAAGCGATCAATCTGATCGACTTGATGGACGCCGCCCAACTGCTCGGCGCCAATACCTTTCAAGCGGCTTTTCTGGTGGTGCTGCCGAACCTGCGCAAGGGCCTGATGATCGCCCTGCTGCTGTCGTTCTCGTTCCTGTTCGGCGAGTTCGTGTTCGCCAACCTGCTGGTCGGTACCCGCTACGAAACCCTGCAGGTGTACCTGAACAACATGCGCAACAGCAGCGGGCACTTCAATAGCGCGCTGGTAATTTCCTACTTCCTTTTTGTACTGCTGCTGACGTGGGCGGCCAACCGACTGAACAAGGACAAAGACTGATATGAGCTTCGTCAGTGTCGAAAACCTGCAGAAGAATTACGGCAGCACGGCGGTCTTCAGCGACATCAATTGCGAAATCCGCAAAGGCGAATTCGTCACCCTGCTCGGCCCGTCCGGTTGCGGCAAATCCACCCTGTTGCGCTGCATTGCAGGGTTGACGCCGGTGACCAGCGGCAAGATCTTCCTCGATGGCAACGACCTGGTGCCGGTCTCGCCACAAAAGCGCGGCAT
>NZ_DASVUM010000120.1:0-30145 GCF_036387035.1 Pseudomonas sp.
GGGCGCTCGTTGATGCCCATCGTGCGGTCGCCCTGCACGTTACTGTGGCCACGCACCGGGCACAGGCCTGCACCCGGCCGGCCAATGTTGCCGCGCAGCAGCATCAGGTTGGAGACTTCCTGAATGGTCGGCACCGAATGACGATGCTGGGTGATGCCCATCGCCCAGCACATGATCACGTTCTTGCCTTTGGCGTACATCCGCGCGGAGCGCTCGATGTCGGTCAGCGGCAGCCCGGATTGCTCGACGATGAAATCCCACGAGGTATCGTCGATGGCGGCCAGGTATTCCAGCACGCCATTGGTGTGCTCATTGAGGAAGGTGTGATCAAACACCGACGGCTCGTTCTTGGCCTGCGCTTCACGTTCCCATTGCAGCAGGAACTTCGCCATGCCGCGCAGCAATGCCATGTCGCCGCCCAATGCCGGACGGAAATACGCCGTGTTGGTCGGTTCGGAGCCGTTGCTGAGCATTTCCAGCGGGTGCTGCGGGTGCTGGAAACGTTCCAGGCCGCGCTCTTTCAGCGGGTTGACACACACCACCTGCGCGCCGCGTTTGACCGCTTCGCGCAGCGGCTCCAGCATGCGTGGGTGATTGGTGCCGGGGTTCTGGCCGAGGACGAAAATCGCGTCTGCGTGTTCGAAGTCGTCGAAGGTGACCGTGCCTTTGCCGACGCCCACGCTTTGCGACAGGGCGACGCCGCTCGCTTCGTGGCACATGTTCGAGCAATCGGGGAAGTTGTTGGTGCCGTAAGCCCGCACGAACAGCTGATACAGATACGCCGCTTCGTTGCTGGCACGGCCCGAGGTGTAGAACTCGGCCATGTTCGGGCTTGGCAGGTTGTTCAGGTGCTTGGCGATCAACGCGAAGGCGTCATCCCAAGCGATCGGCTTATAGCGATCGGTCTGGGCGTCATACACCATCGGCTCGGTCAGACGCCCTTGGTACTCCAGCCAGTAATCGCTTTGTTCAAGCAGCGAGCTGACGCTGTAGCGAGCGAAAAACGACGGGTCGACGCGGCGCTTGGTCGCTTCCCAGTTCACCGCCTTGGCGCCGTTCTCACAGAACTTGACCATGCCGCTTTCCGGCGAATCGCCCCACGCGCAGCCCGGGCAGTCGAAGCCGCCGTTCTGGTTGGTCTTGAGCATCGTACGAATGTTCTTCAGCGCGTTGTCGCTGGTCAGCCAGAAATGGGCAACGCTGATCAACGCACCCCATCCACCGGCCGGGCCCTTGTAGGGCTTGAAGCGGGGGGTCGATACCTTGTCGGCTTCTTTATGCATGCTCACGCTTGATTCTCCATCGCAGGGCTGTAGACCCGCGGCGCACTGTGTTTAGGCAAATGAATAAGGTTGAGGTTGTGGCGGCGGGCCCATTGCAGCGCCAGGCCGGTCGGCGATGACAGGCTGACGAGGGTCTGAATGCCGGCACGTAATACTTTTTGAATGAGTTCCAGGCTGCAGCGGCTGGTGACGATGGCCAGGCCGCCCGTCGTCGGGATGTCCTGGCGAATCAGCGCGCCGATCAGCTTATCCAGAGCGTTATGTCGGCCGATGTCTTCACGACCTAAAAGAATTTCGCCGCGAGCGTCCATGAACATCGCCGCATGAACCGCGCCGCAGTGTTCGCCCAATGGCTGAAATTCGCCCATGCGCTCACGCAGGCCTTTCAGCCACTCGGCCGGAGGCAGGGGCGCGCCAGGCAGGACGTTGAGCTCCGGCAACGCCTGCTCGACGGCCTCAACGCCACACAACCCGCAGCCGCTGGTCCCGGCCAGTTGTCGGCGCTGAGTTTTCAGGTTCCAGAAGGCACGGCTGGCAATTTCGACTTCTGCGGTTTGCGCAGAGCCGCAGCCGCCGAGCTTGATGTCGTAGATCTCATCAGGCGCTTCAATGATGCCGCTGCCGATGCTGAAACCGACGATAAAGTCTTCAAGGTCGGTGGGTGTAACCAGCATGACCGCCTGGCTGATGCCGTTATAGGCGATCGCCAACGCGACTTCTTCGGCAAGCACATTAGGCTCGCTGACGTCGTTTTCGAGGTTCGAGTAGCTGTAGGACTGGCTTGCGGCGGGCGCGGGCAGCTGTTTTGCGGGCGCCATCATATCCGTGTGCTTGGCGTGCATCGGCAAATTACCGGCAGAGTGAATAGGCATAAGCCTAGGCCTCAACAGGCATGGCGTCTAATTGCTAGTACTGATGCACCGATAGATGACGTCGATCAAGACCCTTCCATCATTGTGTGGTACAGGGCCAGACAGGCTTCAGCGAGTGCCGAGCGCGGCGCCGAGCGGCGCATGATCAAGCCAAGCCGGGCCAAAGTTTGAGCCTCTTCGATGGGCTGCAGCCTCAGGTGTTCGGTGAGCGATTCCAGCCCGCCATCCAATGGCATGATTGCGCAGCAAAAGCCGCCATGAACCGCTTGCAGCAACTGATGCACGGCGTCGGTCTGGATGATCGGCTGCGGGTGAAGGCCTCGGCTATGGAAGTTGTGATCGATGGATTGGCGAAAGTGCATGCCGCTGGTGAGCAGGCCCAACGGGAGTTCGGTCAGGCTTTCCCAGCTTGAGGTCTCTTCGGCAAAACTGAAGTAGCGCTGGTCGTACATGACGCCCATTCGCGTTTCGGCCAGTTGAAGAGAGTCGAAGCGGTCGGTGTCCAGTCGATCCAGATAGGAAACCCCGAGGTCCAGCCGGTTGCTGGCGAGCTGGTCGAGGATCTGCTCGGAACTCAGGGATGAGAGCTCGAAGCGCATGTTCGGGTGCAGAGAGTGCAAGCGGTGCAGCAGGGGCAGCGGATCGAAGTTCGACAGCGGCACCACGCCCAGGCGCAATGTGCCGACCAGATGCCCGCGACAGGCGGCCGCTTCGGCCTGCAAACCGTCATACGCCGCAAGGACCGTGCGCGCCCATGCCAGCACGCGCTCGCCCGGCGCAGTGAAGCCTTCGAAGCGTTGGCCGCGATTGACCAGCGGCAAATCCAGCTCTTCCTCAAGGCTGCGCAAGCGCATCGACAGGGTCGGTTGCGTAATGTGGCAACGCGCAGCGGCTTGCCCGAAGTGACGGGTTTCGTCGAGGGCGATCAGGAATTTCAGCTGTTTAATGTCCATCGTCACTTCCTTGAGGCACAGGCTGGCCGACGGAGTCTATCGCGACCGAACGTCGAATGGCTTGAAACCTTGAAGCGCAGCCGCAGGTCGGACTCTTGTCGGGCAATGTCAGCGGATTCGATGTTGCGCGGGAAACCACAACGACCCTAAAGGAATAAACCCATGAGTCTGTTCAGTTTTGTGAAGGAAGCGGGTGAGAAGCTTATCGACCTGCTCACCCCAGGAAGCGCCAACGCCAGCGACGAGCTGAAAAAGCACATCGAGACGGTCGGGTTGGGCAATCCCAACGTTCACGCAACGGTCGAAGGCGACAAGATTACGCTGACGGGCGAAGTCGCCAGTCAGGAAGAGAAAGAGAAGATCGTGCTGGCTGCCGGCAATATCGCTGGCGTGGGCAGTGTTGATGATCAGCTGACCATCGCTGCTGGCGCACCCGCAGTGGTTGCAGCGACGTTCGTTACCGTCCAGACGGGCGATACGCTGAGTGCTATTTCGCTGCGCGTTTATAAAGACGCCAACAAATACCAGAAGATCTTTGACGCGAACAAGCCGATGCTCAAAGACGTGAACAAGATCTATCCAGGTCAGGTACTTCGTATTCCGGAGTAAGCGGTTACGGCGCTGGCGGCACTCTACAGGTGCGCTGTCTCAAGGTAGCCCTTGGTAGCAACGCGCTTGCCCGCGAAGATTGAGCACATCCAATGCAGGTGATCTGGATGCGCCAATGTTTCGCGGGCAAGCGCGCCGGTACGTCCGTCTACGCTGCCGACAACCCCTGTATCAAGACTCGATAATCCTCGACGGCCTCGAACTCTTCGGTGTCTTTGGCACCCTTGCGGCTGTCGGGCTCACGCACTGCCAAGAGATGACCGATCCCGTATCGTCCGGCGCTGCGTAAGATCGGCAGGGTGTCGTCAATGAACAGGCTGCGCGCGGGATCGAACTTGATATCGTCCTGTAGCGCGTCCCAAAACTGCGGGTTTTCCTTGGGATAGCCGTAGTCATGGGAGCTGATCAAGCGCTCGAAATAGGGCGCCAGTTGCAGTCGCTCCATCTTCAACGACAACGAGTCCCGGTGAGCGTTAGTGATCATGATCACGCGTTTTCCAGCCTGCTTGATGGCGGCCAGAAACGTCTCGGCGTCGGGGCGTAAAGCGATGAGGTGAGCGATTTCAACTTTCAGTTCCTTGACCGGCAACTTCAGCTCGGTGCTCCAGAAATCAGTGCAGTACCAATTGAGCGTGCCGGCGTTTTTCTCGAAAAGTGGCATCAACTCCAGTTGCGCCATCGCCAGGCTGACACCGTGTACCTCGGCATAGCGCTTTGGCAGGTGCTCCATCCAGAAGTGATTGTCGAAATGCAGGTCGAGCAGCGTGCCGTCCATATCCAGCAGAACGGTGTCGATATCGCGCCAGGGCAAAGAAGGCATACAGGTCTCTCGGCGTTGGATAAGTCGCATGGGTTTGCGGCGAAGACATCCGCAAAAGCCACGGTATAGTACCCCGTCTACGCCAAGGAGCTTGCCATGCAGCAGAAACCTACTGTCCTCTCTCGCGAAATCGTCGCCAGCAGCCGTCTGTTCCGCGTTGAAGAAGTGCAATTGCGCTTTTCCAACGGTGTCGAGCGCACCTACGAGCGGCTGGTCGGCAGCGGCAGTGGTTATGGCGCTGTGATGATCGTGGCAATGCTGGATGCCGATCACGCCGTGCTGGTCGAAGAATACTGTGGCGGTACGGATCAATACGAGCTGTCGCTGCCCAAGGGCCTGATCGAGCCGGGCGAGGACGTGCTGGCCGCGGCCAATCGCGAACTCAAGGAAGAAGCCGGGTTTGGCGCACGTACCTTGGTGCACCTGACCGAGCTGTCGCTTTCCCCGGGTTATATGAGCCAGAAAATCCAGGTCGTGCTGGCCACCGATTTGTATGAGGAAACGCTGCCCGGTGACGAGCCGGAGCCGATGCGTGTCGACAAGGTCAATCTGCGTGAGCTTTCCACCTTGGTGCAGAACCCGCAGTTCACGGAGGGACGCGCGCTGGCGGCGCTGTACCTTGCCCGCGATCTACTGGCCGAGCGTGGAGACTTCCTGCCATGAATCCGACATTTGCCCATTTGCCACACCCGCTGCTTGCGCCCGTTATCGAGCTTTGCCGACAGGCCGGGGAAGTCATTCTGCCGTTCTGGCGCGCTGGCGTGGAGGTCACGGTCAAGTCCGATGATTCGCCTGTCACGGCCGCTGACCTGGCCGCTCACGAATTACTCGTGGCCGGGCTCAAAGCGCTGGACCCGGACATTCATATCTTGTCTGAAGAGGATGCGAACATCCCGCTGAGCGAGCGCCGTCAATGGCAGCGCTGGTGGCTGGTGGACCCGCTGGATGGCACCAAGGAATTCATTGCCGGCAGCGAAGAGTTCACCGTCAACGTGGCGCTGATCGAAAACGGTCGTGTGGTCTTCGGCGTGGTGTCGATGCCCACCAATGACCGCTGCTATTTCGGGGGCGCCGGGCTGGGTGCCTGGCGCAGTGAAGATGCGCAGCACCTCGCGCCCATTCACGTGCGTAATCAGCCTGGCGCCGGGGAGGCGTTCACCGTCGTCGCCAGTCGTCGTCACTCCAGCCCGGAACAGCAGAAATTGCTGGCCGGCCTGTCCGACGTAGTCGGTGAGATGAAGCTGACCAATATCGGCAGCTCGCTGAAGTTTTGCCTGCTGGCCGAAGGGGCTGCCGATTGCTACCCGCGTCTGGCACCGACCTCTCAGTGGGACACGGCGGCTGCGCAAGGTGTGGTGGAAGGCGCGGGTGGGGTGGTGTTGAATCTGGACGGTACGACCTTTGATTACCCGGCGCGCGAGACGCTGCTGAATTCGTTCTTCCTGGCGCTGCCGGGCGAAGCAACGTGGCGCGGAGCGTTGTTGGAACTGACGCGGGTTTAAGGCTTTTTTCTGTTGCGTCGTAGGAGCGTGGCTTTTCCCGCGATCGATCGATCGCGAAGCGGTCGCAAATCCGATCGGTGCATTTCGCTCTGGAAACCGCAGGGCTGCATTTGCGACGACTGCGTCGCCGATCGCGGGACAAGCCACGCTCCTACAGGTAGTGGCGGCATCTGTTCAGCGATGCAGCACGAACTGCCCGACGAATTCCACTGCCGTTTCTTCTGAGTCTTCAGCGACGATTCGGGTATTGAGCACCAGTCGCGCGCGGCCGCGGCGCTGGTATAGCTTGAGGAATTTCGCCCAGCTCGCCTCATCCGGTGGGTCGCAAATGGCGACGCCATCTCGGGTGACCGGCAGGGGATAGCTGATCTGACCGTCCTGAATCACGATGTGCCCGTCGTCGACGCCTGCTTCCTTGAGCCGCAGATACAACCAGCCCCAGCCCGCCAGCACGGCGCCGCAGTAGAGGCTGCCGCCGAACAAGGTGTTTTTGTGGTTAACGTTCGGCGCCAGTGGCAAGTGCAGACGAAGCTGGCATTCTTGCCATGCCAGCACCTTTATCCCCATCTCGCGGGTGAGGGGGATGTCCCGGTGCAGCACCGCTTCCAGATGTTGAGCGGACACGGGTTGAAGGTCAGTCATTATCGTCAGACCCCGCGCCGCTGAAGGTCAGACCATGTTTGCGCAGTTTGTCGTGCAGGGTTTTGCGGGGCAGGCCCAGGGCTTCGGCGAGGCTGCGGACCGAGCTGTGCGGGCGAGCGAGCTCGGCGGCGATCAGTGCTCGCTCGAACGCCTCAACCTGTTCGCTCAGCCCGCCGCCGTACGCCACCGGATCCTGTTGCGCCGCGCCTTCCAGTTCCAGCTCAAGGCCTAAAGCGAAGCGCTCAGCGGCGTTTTGCAATTCACGCACGTTGCCCGGCCAGCTGTGACGCAGCAGCAGCGCCCGGTGCCCCGGCTGCAACGGATGCCGTGGCAGGCCGTGGCGCAAGCTGGCGGTGTCGGCGAAATGCTGGAAAAGCACGAGCGCATCTTCGCCACGCTCGCGCAGCGGTGGAATACGCAACGGCGCGACGTTCAGGCGGTAATACAAGTCCGCCCGGAAACGCCCCTGATCCGCGGCCTGCCGCAAGTCTTCCTTGGTCGCTGCGATCACCCGAATATCAAGCGGGATCTGCTGATTACCGCCCAGACGCTCGACCACACGCTCTTGCAGCAAGCGCAGCAGTTTGACCTGAACGTCCATGCTCATGCTTTCGATTTCATCCAGGAACAGCGTGCCGCCGTTGGCGAATTCGAACTTGCCGATGCGGCGCTTTTGCGCGCCCGTGAACGCTCCTGACTCATGGCCGAACAGCTCGCTTTCAACCACCGATTCGGCCAGTGCGCCTGCGTTGATGGCCACGAACGGACCGTTTCGGCGAGTAGACAAATCATGCAGCGCGCGGGCGACCACTTCTTTGCCGGCGCCGGTTTCCCCCAGAATCAACACGTCGGCCTTGGTCGCGGCCAGTGCGCCGATTTGATCGCGCAGTCGCTGAATCGGCGCGGACAACCCCACCAGCCGAGTGCTCAATTGCTGACGATCGCTGAGCTCAAGCCGCAGGCTGCGGTTGTCCAGCACCAGTCGGCGCAGCGCCAGCGCGCGCCGTACGCTGTCAAGCAAGGCGTCGCTGGCGAAGGGTTTTTCCAGAAAGTCGTAAGCGCCCGCCCGCATGGCCTGCACCGCCAGTGGCACGTCGCCGTGGCCGGTGATCAGCAACACCGGCAGCTCCGGATCCTGGGCGTGCAGTTGATGGAGCAATTCGAGACCATCGATGCCCGGCATCCGGATATCGCTGACGATTACGCCCGGCCAGTCTCGCTCGATGCGCGCTTGCAGGCCTTTGGCGTCGCTGAGCGGCAGAATGTTCAGGCCGGCCAGATCCAGTGTCTGGCTCAAGGCCTGGCGCAGGTGCGGGTCGTCGTCGATCAGCACCACCTGAATCTGGCTGTCGATGGCGTCAGTGGTCATGCAGATAAGTCCTCAGACGGTTGAAGGTTGACGCCCGAGGCGCCCGTGCGCATGCGCAACGTCAGCAGCGCGCCGCCTTCCGGGTGATTGGCGAACAGCAGCTCGCCGCCGAGCGCGCGCATCAGCGTATCGCAGATCGCCAGACCCAGGCCGAGCCCCTGAGTGCGCGTCTTGGTGGTGAAAAACGGCTCGCGTGCGTGCTCCAGCGCTTCCCTGGAAAACCCCGGGCCATTGTCGCGAATGTAGAGATTGATGCCCTCGGCGTTGTGCTCGGCACTGATCCACAGTTTGCGCGGCGGGCCTTTCTCGGTCAGGGCGTCCAGCGCATTGGCCAGCAGATTCCCCAACACTTGACGCAGCCGCGTCTCGCCGGCCTGCACCCACAAGGTCGCGGCGGGCAGGTCGCGAATCAGCTCCACTTCCATCGCCCGCCGTCGCTTGGCGAGCAGGGCCAGCGCATCGTCCAGCGCCGGCTGCAGGGCCACGCTTTCAGGGGCATGCCGGTCACGCCGGGCGAAGGCACGCAGGTGCGCGATGATCGACGCCATGCGCCCGGTGAGTTCGCTGATCAGCTTGAGGTTGCCCCGCGCATCTTCAGTGCGCTGGTGATCGAGCAGCACCTCGGCGTTCTCGGCGTAGCTGCGAATCGCCGCCAGCGGTTGATTGAGTTCATGGCTGATGCTCGCCGACATCGTACCCAGCGCCGAGAGCTTGCCGGCCTGAACCAGCTCGTCCTGGGCGCGGAAAAGCTCTTGCTGCGCCTGTTCGCGCTCCAGGACTTCCTGGCGCAGCCGCTGATTGACGCCTTCCAGGTCGCAGGTCCGCTCGGCGACGCGCACTTCCAGCTCGCGGCGCGCTTTGGCCTCGAAGTTGATGCGGTCCAGATAATGCCGCCGCCGTTGCATCATCAACCCCAGCAGCAACATCAACACCAGAAGCGCCGCCCCGCCGATGGCGACAACCGTTCGCACGGGCCTGGACACGAGGACTTTGGGCGCGAGGATGTTGACGCGCCAGCCGGTCTCGTCGATCTGCTGGGTTTGCGTCAGCCAGCCGTTTTCGTCCAGTTGCAGCGGGCGCGGGTCGCGGGTCGGGTAGGGCTGAATGGCAACGATCGCCTGCTTTTCTTCCTCGCTTAGCGGCCGAGTGGCGCGGAAACGCCAGTTCGGGTTGGACGTGAGGATGACGACGCCGTTGTGGTCGGTGACAAGCAGCTGTTCCGGCGTTTTACCCCACAACGTCTCGGTGAGGTCTAGGTCGACCTTGACCACCAGCACACCAATCACGGTATCGCCTTCACGCACGGCAGCGGCGAAAAAATACCCTCGTTTGGCGGACGTCGTGCCCAAGCCGAAGAAGCGGCCAAGGTTGCCCGCCATGGCGTTGCTGAAATACGGGCGGAAGGCAAAGTTGCGGCCCACGAAACTGTCGCGCTTGTCCCAGTTCGAGGCGGCCAGGGTGTCGCCATTGGGCGCCATGAGATAGATCACCTCGGCGCCGGTCTGCCTGGCGGTGTTCATCAGCAGCACATTGGCCTGGGCCTGGGCGTGTTGGTCCTGCGGGTTCGCCAGGGTCGCGCGCAGGCCGGGCAGGTCGCCAAGAATCTGCGGCAGTACTTCATAGCGGTGCAGCGTGCCCAGCAGGTTGGCGACGTACAGATCCAGTGTCTGGCGATTCTGGCTCAGCAGCTCGTTGCGGTAATAGTGCTCGGCCAGGCGTTCGAGCGGCCACAACAGTGGGGCAAGGATCAGCGCCAGCAGGGCAAGGCTGCGCCAGCGGGGGCGACGGGGAAGGGTGTTGGTGCTGATCATGAAATCGCCGGTGGGTTCGTTGCGATGTCGAGCAGCTGCGAATGATCCCTGTCTCGCCGCCGCTCCACCTCGAGTCGGCCCATTATGCCTACCGCTGCTGCGCTAAGCACTCCAGCCCACCGTGATGCCGCTGACCAGAACTGGCAGTGGCGTGCTTACGGAAACAGGTGGGCTTCTTTCAGGAGCTTGCCGACCTGATCTTTGGCCGATAACCGAGGTGCTTCGCTCAAGCCCCAATCGATGGCCAGCTCAGGGTCGTCCCAGCGAATGCAGCGCTCGGCCGACGGCGTGTAGTAGTCGGTGGTCTTGTACAGAAACTCTGCGTAGTCGCTTAGCACCACAAAACCGTGGGCAAAGCCCTTGGGGATCCACAGCTGACGAGCATTCTCGGCCGACAGCTCCAGACCGAACCATTGGCCAAATTGCGGCGAACTGCGACGAATGTCGACGGCGATGTCCAGCACGCGGCCAGCGGTGACACGCACCAGTTTGCCCTGCGGGTTTTCGATCTGATAATGCAGCCCGCGCAGCACGCCCTTCTGCGAGCGCGAGTGATTGTCCTGCACGAACTGATCGGCTACGCCGGTGGCCTCGGCAAAGGCCCGGGCATTGAAACTTTCGTAGAAGAAGCCACGCTCATCGCCGAACACTTTGGGTTCGATGATGAGGACTTCAGGCAACTTACTGGCAATGACGTTCACTGACTTTCCCCTGCGATCTTGAACAGGTACTGACCGTATCCGGTCTTGCCGAAATAGTCAGCCCTGTTTAGCAGGTGGGCACGGTCGATCCAGCCGTTCTGGTAAGCGATCTCTTCCAGGCAAGCGACCTTCAGGCCCTGACGGTGCTCGATGGTCTGCACATATTGCGACGCGTCCAGCAGGCTGTCGTGGGTGCCGGTGTCGAGCCAGGCGAAGCCGCGGCCCAAACGCTCGACGCGCAGGTCGCCACGCTTGAGGTAAGCGTTGTTGACGTCGGTGATCTCCAGTTCGCCGCGCGGGGATGGCTGGACGTCCTTGGCGATCTGAATGACCTCATTGTCGTAGAAGTACAAGCCGGTCACGGCGTAGCTGGATTTGGGTGCCTTGGGCTTCTCTTCGATGGACAGCGCGTGGCCGTGCTCATCGAAATCGATCACGCCGAAACGCTCCGGATCCTTGACCCAGTAGCCGAACACCGTCGCGCCGCGGGTGTTTTCCGTAGCACGCTTGAGCTGCTCGCTGAAATGCTGGCCGTGGAAGATATTGTCGCCGAGAATCAGACAGACCGAGTCATCGCCGATGAACTTCTCGCCGATCAGAAACGCCTGCGCCAGGCCGTCCGGCTTGGGTTGTTCGGCGTACTGAAAACGCACGCCGAACTGACTGCCATCGCCCAGCAACGCCTTGTACTGCGGCAGGTCCAGCGGAGTGGAGATGACCAGGATGTCTTTGATGCCGGCCAGCATCAGCACCGAAATCGGGTAATAGATCATGGGTTTGTCGTAAATCGGCAGCAGCTGCTTGGAAACTCCGAGGGTGATCGGGTGCAGGCGTGTGCCAGAGCCGCCGGCCAGAACAATTCCTTTCGTCATGCGATCAGTTCCTTCACGTGGGTGCCCAGGCGTTCGCCCTGATAACTGCCGTCCTGCACGTTGCGGCACCACTCCAGGTTGTCGAGGTACCACTGCACGGTTTTGCGCAGGCCTGATTCGAACGTCTCTTCCGGCGTCCAGCCCAGTTCGCGTTCGATTTTGCTGGCGTCGATGGCGTAGCGCATGTCATGGCCGGGGCGGTCGGTCACGTAGGTGATCAGGTCCGCGTAGTTGGCCACACCTTTGCGCTGTTCAGGCGCGAGCTCTTCCAGCAACGCGCAGATGCCGCGCACGACGTCGATGTTCTTTTGTTCGTTATGGCCACCGATGTTGTAAGTCTCACCGACCTTGCCCTCGGTCACGACTTTGAACAATGCGCGGGCGTGATCTTCAACGAACAACCAGTCGCGTACCTGCAAGCCATTGCCGTACACCGGCAGCGGCTTGCCCGCCAGGGCATTGAGAATCACCAGCGGAATGAGCTTCTCGGGGAAGTGGAACGGGCCGTAATTGTTCGAGCAGTTGGTGATGACCACCGGCAACCCGTAGGTGCGCTGCCAGGCGCGAACCAGATGATCCGACGCGGCCTTGCTGGCCGAATACGGCGAGCTTGGCGCGTAGGGGGTGGTTTCGGTAAACAGGTCGTCCACGCCATGCAGGTCGCCATACACCTCGTCCGTGGAAATGTGGTGGAAGCGGAAGGCTGCGCGCTCGGCTTCGGGCAACGTCAGCCAGTAGCTGCGGGTCGCTTCCAGCAGGCTGTAGGTGCCGACGATGTTGGTCTGAATGAACTCCGACGGGCCGTCAATCGAACGGTCGACGTGGGACTCGGCCGCCAGGTGCATGATCGCGTCGGGCTTGAAGCGCGCCAGGACTTTGCTCACCGCAGCCTGGTCAACGATGTCCTGTTGCACGAACTCATACCGGGTGTTGGTGGCAATGCCCTGCAGCGATTCAAGATTCCCGGCATAGGTCAGCTTGTCGAAATTGAGGACGTCGTGATCGGTGTGGTTGATCAGATGACGGATCAGCGCAGAGCCGATAAAGCCGGCGCCACCGGTAACAAGTATTCGCATGGATAAACCTTCTTCCCTGGAAAGACGTAAACGATGGAGCATAGCTTGTGGGGGGTTGCTGACGGGCGCAAGGCGCAAACTGCCGACAGGCGATGATATTAATTGATGGCCCATGGCGATTAGCGCCATAAAACCGCCGCACCTGTTTCATGGGTGCAACGGTCGCGCTATCTATCGGTTCGTTAATGTATTTCTTCAAGGGTGCCTGCCCCGGGGTTGCTTAACTGATGCGCAACTGGCGATATTGCGGGCGCGCCTCTCTCTCAGGACCTCATACATGTCACTCGATACCTTGATTCGTCGCTCCAGCCTGCCCTGTCCGGAGGTCGATGCCGCGCAGGCCGCCCAATGGCTGGCGACGTA
The DNA here is from genome assembly GCF_036387035.1 of Pseudomonas sp. Classification (GTDB taxonomy): domain Bacteria; phylum Pseudomonadota; class Gammaproteobacteria; order Pseudomonadales; family Pseudomonadaceae; genus Aquipseudomonas. The sequence goes on from NZ_DASVUM010000120.1 coordinate 12,874, forward strand.
TTACCGGATGTCGGGAACGTTGAAGGAGCTGGGCAGCCATCAAGACCGAAACTTCTTGGTGGACTGCGGTGACGGGCGGCGTTTCGTTCTCAAGATCTGTCACGGCGATTACTCAACCACCGAACTTGCCGCGCAGCATGCCGCACTCCGGCATCTGGGCGGCGTTGCGCAGGTGCGTGTCCCTGCTGTGATGCCGACGCTGAAGGGTGAGGACCTGTTGTCACTCGAGCATAATGGCAATGCGGTGCACCTGCGCCTGCTTGAGTTTATCGATGGACAGTCACTGGCCCATGTCGCGCATTTGAGCCGGCACGTCGTGACGGGATTGGCGCAGCTCTGCGCCCGTGTCGATGTGGCGCTGGCCGGTTTCGAACACCCCGGCCTGGAGCGTGTGTTGCAGTGGGACCCGCGACACGCCTTTGCGCTGATCGAGCACTTGCTTCCCGTCATCACCGATGCCGACAAGCGCGCCTGTATCGAGCAAGCCGCTGAACAGGCTCAGGCCTATTTACTGCCGCTGGAGGCTTCGCTGCAGGTGCAGGCCATTCACATGGACATCACTGAGTACAACGTCGTCTGGGCCCGAGACACCCATCGCCAATGGCAGCTTCAAGGCCTTATCGACTTCGGCGATCTGGTGCGCACATGGCGCATCGCAGACCTTTCAGTGACCTGCGCTGCGCTGTTGCACCACGCCGAGGGCGATCCGTTTTTCATCCTGCCCGCCATTCAGGCTTATCAGAGTGTCAATCCGCTTGAGAACGAGGAGCTGCTGGCGCTGTGGCCGTTGATCGTCGCGCGCTCGGCGGTTCTGGTCCTGAGCAGCGAGCAACAGGCGAGCATCGAGCCGGATAACCTGTACATTCAGGCCAATCTGGCCAGCGAATGGAACATCTTCGACGTCGCCACTTCCGTCCCGATTGCGCTGATGGAAGCAGCGATTCTTGCCGCGGTGGGTGAGGTGGAGATGGAGGACGAGATCGAGTCTTTCTCACCGCTGTTGCCGAGCCTGAAGGGGCAAAGCTTCACCCTCGTCGACCTGGGCGTGCTCAGCGAGTATTTCGTCGCCGGCAACTGGGAACGGAGCGGTATCGATGAACGCTTGCTGAGGGATGCGGCTCAACGCCATGGCTTGGCCGCCAGTCGCTATGGCGAATACCGGCTGTCCCGCACGCTGCCCGACAGCGCGATAGAACCGGACACTTTCGCCCTGCATGCCGAACTGCAGATTCCCCAGGACACTGCGGTTCATGCGCCGTTTGCCGGGCGCCTGCGTCACACCGCCGATGGCGCGCTGCAACTGGTGGGCGCCGAAGTGAGCCTGCGCCTGTGGGGCGTGGGCTCTGATGTCGATACCGGCGTTGAGTTCGGCGCGGGCGAAGTGCTCGGGCAGGGCGGCGGCGCGTTGATCGTGCAGTTGTGCGTGGAGCCGGATGTGAGCCCGCCGTTGTTTACAACGCCTTCGCGTGCAGCAGCCTGGCGCGCCCTGTGCCCATCACCCAAAAGGCTGTTGGGTTTCGACTGCGACGCGCCGACGCTTGCCGACCCCGCCGCATTGCTGGCCCGCCGCGACGCCAGCTTCGCCCGTTCGCAAAAGCATTATTACCAGGCCCCGCCGCAGATTGAGCGAGGCTGGCGCAATCACCTGATCGACATGCAGGGCCGGTCTTACCTGGACATGCTCAACAACGTTGCGGTGCTCGGTCATGGCCACCCGCGTATGGCCGAGGTCGCTGCGCGGCAGTGGTCGCTGCTGAACACTAACTCGCGCTTCCATTACGCGGCCATCGCCGAGTTTTCCGAACGACTCTTGAAGTTGGCGCCTGCCGGCATGGACCGCGTGTTTCTGGTGAACAGCGGCACCGAGGCGAATGATCTGGCGATTCGCCTGGCGTGGGCCTACAGCGGCGGGCGAGATGTTCTCAGCGTGCTGGAGGCTTATCACGGTTGGTCGGTGGCGACCGACGCCATCTCGACATCCATCGCCGACAATCCTCAAGCGCTGGACACACGACCGGACTGGGTGCACCCCGTGGCTGCGCCCAATACGTATCGTGGTGAGTTTCGTGGCCCGGACAGCACGCCCTTTTATCTGCGCAGCGTAGACGCGCACTTGAACGCACTGGCAACGCGAGGACGGCAAGTGGCGGGCTTCATTTGCGAGCCGGTGTATGGCAACGCTGGCGGGATTTCACTGCCGCCGGGCTATTTGCAGCAGGTGTACGCAAAGGTTCGCGCCCAGGGCGGCGTGTGCATCGCCGATGAGGTGCAGGTGGGTTACGGCCGTCTGGGCCATTACTTTTGGGGCTTTGAAGAGCAGGGCGTGGTGCCGGACATCATCACCATGGCCAAAGGCATGGGAAACGGTCATCCGCTCGGTGCCGTGATCACCCGCCGCGAGATCGCCGAGGCGCTGGAGGCCGAGGGCTATTTCTTCTCGTCGTCAGGTGGCAGCCCGGTGAGCTGCCGCATTGGCATGGCGGTGCTTGATGTCATGGAGGAAGAGCGCTTGTGGGAAAACGCCCAGGTGGTCGGCGACTATTTCAAGGAGCGCCTGCTGGCGCTGATCGACACACATCCGCTGGCCGGCGCCGCCCATGGCTCGGGGTTCTATCTGGGGCTTGAGTTGATCCGCGACCGGGAGACCCTGGAACCCGCGACCGAGGAAACGGCCTACCTGTGCGAGCGGCTTCGTGAACTGGGCATCTTCATGCAGCCCACGGGCGATTACTTGAATGTGCTGAAGATCAAGCCGCCGATGGTGACTGACCGTCGAGGCGTGGACTTTTTTGTCGACAGCGTGTCGAAGGTGCTGCGTGAGCTCGAGGACTGAACTGTGAAGCTGCTGGGTTGAAGGTGTCCTGACGTCGATATATATCGGCTTTATTTGCCTGTTATGGTGAAATGGCGTCACCCTTCGTTTTTAAATCCGATTTTTATCGTCTGATGCGCGTCCCTTGTCCGCCGTAGACGCCCGCGTCGTTTCATGGAGTTCTGATTACTGTGACCACTCTCAACAGCACCCCCCGCGCCGATGGCTTCTACATGCCTGCCGAGTGGGCGCCGCAGACGCAAACCTGGATGATCTGGCCCGAGCGTCCGGACAACTGGCGTCTGGGCGGTAAGCCGGTACAGAACGATCACGTCGCGGTGGCCAAGGCCATTGCCCGTTTCGAACCTGTCACCGTGGGCGTGTCGGCTGCACAGTACGACAACGCCCGTGCACGACTGAATGTGCCCAACATTCGCGTTGTCGAGATCAGCAGCAACGACGCCTGGGTTCGCGATACCGGGCCGACCTTCGTCATCAACGACGCGGGCGAAGTCAGGGGTGTCAACTGGGGCTTCAATGCCTGGGGTGGTTTCGATGGCGGGCTGTATGCGCCGTGGAACCTGGATGAGCAGGTCGCCGGCAAGGTGTTGGAAATCGAGCGCTCCCCGCGTTACGTCACCGAGGGTTTCGTCCTTGAGGGCGGCTCGATTCATGTGGATGGCGAGGGCACGCTGATTACGACGGAAGAATGCCTGCTCAATCGCAACCGCAACCCGCACCTGTCCCGCGAAGACATCGAAGCCGTGCTGCGTGATCACTTGTCGGTCGAGAAAATCATCTGGCTGCCGGACGGTCTGTACAACGATGAGACCGACGGTCACGTGGATAACTTTTGCTGCTACGTACGCCCCGGTGAAGTGTTACTCGCCTGGACAGATGATCCGAAAGACCCCAATTTCCCACGCTGCCAAGCGGCCATGGCGGTGCTGGAAAATGCCCGCGACGCCAAGGGACGTCCGTTCGTCGTGCACAAAATGCCAATCCCGGGCCCGTTGTTTGCCACCGAAGAAGAGTGCGCCGGGGTGGATCAAGTGCACGGCAGTCAGGAGCGCAACCCATCGGTGCGTCTGGCGGGTTCTTATGTGAACTTTCTGATCGTTAATGGCGGCATTATTGCGCCGTGTTTCGACGATCCGATGGATGACACGGCCCGCCAAATCCTCCAGCAGCTGTTCCCCGAACACGAGGTGGTCATGGTCCCAGGCCGCGAAATGCTGCTGGGCGGGGGCAACATTCACTGCCTGACGCAGCAGCAACCGGCGCCCCATCGCCGCTGAGTTGGTTCGCTTCTTGCTGTCATCAAGCCCATCAGACGATGGGCTTTTTTATGGGCAGAGGGTTTCCAGTCTGCCCTGGAAAGATGGGATCCCAACGGCGCGTCAATGCGCTCGCGGGTCGCCCATTTGTCACAAAAGCTCCGTAGATTTCGCGGTCCACGACATAAGAGGTTGTCCTTATGAACGCAGGTCATGAGTTGCGAGTGACTCGGGGTTTTTCTGCGAGCAGTGAAGCACGGCAGATAATGGCGGACTGGTTACGGATGACCCATATCCCGACTGAGTGCCAGGAGCAAACGCAGGTGTTGGAGCAACGCGGCGATTTTCGGGAGCTGCTCTCCAAGCGTTACCCCGTCGGGCTGATCAATGACGCAGAGATCGAGGCGATGCTGGGCCTGCTGCACAGCTGAAGCCGGTGTTGTGGAGGCGATCACAGCGATATCCCGTCTCGCTTTGACTTCCATCAAATTGACACCTCGGTAGGCCACGGATAGCATTCGCGCCTCCACCGCCTGTGGCCAAGCGCCATTTACGTGCATCGGTCGTCCACTGCGATGATGTCGTGCGGTCTTCCGGAACTGCCCGGTCCCGGAAGACGCAACTGCCCATCCGGGCATCTGCCACAGCGCGCGATTAATCTGCTCACAAGGACAACACGATGAAACAGCGTATCGGCCTGCTCGCTCTGAGCATCCTCGCCGCCACTCACGCCATGGCGGACGGTCAGGCAGATTCAAAGGGATTTGTTGAAGACAGCAGCCTGAAGATCAACCTGCGTAACGCCTACATCAACCGCGACTACAAAAACGGACCACAGGACCGCTCGGAATGGGGTCAGGCGTTCATGGCCGGGTACACATCCGGTTTCACCCAAGGTGTCGTGGGCGTTGGCGTTGATGCATTCGGTCTGTACGCGGCGCGTCTGGACGGTGGCAAGGGCAAGAGCGGCGCGGGCGGCATCGACTTCTTCAAGCAGGGCGACAGCGGCAACGCGGCGGACGACCTGTCGCGCTTTGGCGGTGCGATCAAGTTCCGTGTCTCCAATACCGAACTGAAGTACGGCGACATGATGCCGGAACTGCCGGTGCTGACGTACGACAGCTCGCGCCTGCTGCCTGAGTCCTACACGGGCACCCTGATTACCTCCAAAGAGATCAAGGACCTCACGCTGGTGGCCGGCCGCTTCACCGCCGAAACCCGCAAGAGCGCCGAAGGTCGGGACAGCGGTGATCTCAAGAGCATCAACGTGTACGGCGGCAGCTACAAATTCACCGACGCCCTTAGCGCCGCGTTCTACGCCTCGGACGATGAAGACGTGCTGAAAAAGCAGTACGTGAACCTGAACTACGTCTGGGCCATGCCGAAAGACCAGTCGCTGACGTTCGACTTCAACGGTTACAAGACCAAGCTGGACAAGGACTTCGCCGTCGACGATGCCCGCGACAACAAGATCTGGAGCCTGGCGGCGACGTGGGCCGTGGGCATCCACTCGTTCACCCTCGCGCATCAGCGCAGCACCGGCGAGACCGGCTACACCTACGGCGGCTACCGCAACGCAGGCGGCACCGGCGACGGCGGCAACACCATCTACCTGGCCAACTCCTACTGGTCGGACTTCAACGGCAAGGACGAGCGTTCGTGGCAGTTGGGCTACGGCGCGAACCTGGGCACCGTCGTGACCCCGGGCCTGAGCTATCGCGTGGCGTATGTGCGCGGCGACAATATCGACGACGGCAGCGACCGTGGCCGTGGCGAAGAGCGCGAACTGTTCAGCCAATTGACCTACGTGGTGCAGAGCGGTCCGGTAAAAGACCTGTCGGTGCGCCTGCGTAACTCGTTCCTGCGCGTCTCCAACGATGTGGATCAGTACAACGTCGGCGGTAACGAAACGCGTATCTTCGTCGATTACCCGATCAACGTGTTCTGATGCGAAGCCTACTGGCTGAAATGGATCTGTAGGAGCCGGCTTGCTGGCGAACCGTGCGCGTCATTCACCACTACGGTGGCTGAACAAATGCATTCGCCAGCAAGCCGGCTCCTACGGATTTCCTCCGACCAAGATGGATGCTCATCAGTTGACCGAGGAAGGTTACTACGGCATCTACGGCAAGGCCGGCGCGCGCATGGAAATGCCACACAACCCAGACGTGAGGTTTGACGCCGATCCACTGTAGGCGCGCGCTTGCCCGCGAATGCGCCAGATCAGACAACACTGCTGTCGCTGAGCCACGGCGTTCGCCAGCAAGATGGCGCCTACGGACTTCGCCAGTCTCACCATCGACAGAAACGGTCCCCGAACCACTGCACTGGCGATCCCGCCCGCTCTCCCGCTACCATCGCCGCATCCATTCCAGCCGGTTTCATCATGGCAATCGCCGCGCCACCCGACCTCTCCAATACCGCCGTCCCCGTGCAGCCTTTGTCACGGACGTATCCGCGCGGGTTGTACATCGAGCCTCATGAGCATGAGTGGGGTCAGGTGCTGTACGCGATGTCCGGGGTGATGTGGGTCGAGACACCCAACGAAGCGCTGGTGGTACCGCCGCAGCGCGCGGTCTGGCTGCCGCCCGGCGTGCCCCATGGCATTCGGGTGGTATCGGACCTGGAAATGCGCAACATCTACCTGCGTCCGGCGCTCGCTCAGACCCTCGACAGCTCGGTTCAGGTCTTGGAGGTCGGCCGACTGCTGCGCGAGCTCATCGTCGGCCTGGTGGCCGAGCAGGACAAGGCCTCGGATTACTACGACGCGGTGGTGAATCTGGCGTTGCTCGAACTCAAGCGCGCCCGGCGGTCGTTGCTGAAAGTGCCGATGCCCGATGACAGCGACCGCAGGCTGATGAACGTTTGTCAGGCCGTGATGATCGAGCCGTCCATTGATGTGTCGTTCGAACAGCACGCAGAAAACGCCGGCGCCAGCGTGCGAACGTTGTCCCGGCTGTTTCAGGCAGTGCTCGGCATGGGCTTCGCCGAATGGCGCCGGCAGGTGCAACTGGCGACGTCCGTGGCGGAGATCATTCAGGGCGTGCCAGTCAGCACCATTGCCCGCTCGATGGGGTATTCGCCGAGCAGCTTCAGTGACATGTTTCGCCGGGAGCTAGGCATGGCGCCTTCCCAGTACCCGGTCGTCGACGCTGCGAACTGACGCCCGCACATGCTTCTGTCCGAAATTCAGAAGCCCTTGGCCGGTAGCCCTTGCCGACCCTCCTTACACTCTGGTCATCGCTTAACGCAGTCGCGCCGCCGTCGAGCCGCGCGCCTCACGCCCCGGAGTTTGTCATGAGCTATGTCATTTCCCTCGCAATCGGTATTGCCGTTGGCTTGCTGTACGGCCTGCTGGATTTCCGCTCACCCGCGCCGCCTCTGGTTGCGCTCGTCGGCCTGCTCGGCATGCAGGCCGGTGAATGGCTGTGGCCCGCGGGCAAGCAGTTCTTTGCCGGCATGGCTTCCTGAACCGACGACTCCTTTTCCCAACGTTGGATGAACCCATTATGAAAGCACTGCAATTCTCCCGCACCGGCGACCTGGCCGCGCTGGAAGTCGTCGATCTGCCTACGCCGGTACCGGCGGAGGGTGAAGTCCTGGTGCAGATCAAAGCAGCGGGGCTGAACCCGAGTGACGTCAAAAACGTCGTCGGCCGCTTCCCCTACACGACCCTGCCACGCATTCCGGGTCGTGACTTTGCGGGGGTTGTGATCGAAGGCCCGCAGGCGCTGATCGGCAAAGACGTGTGGGGCACCGGCAAGGAAATCGGTTTTGTCCGCGACGGCTCTCACGCGGGGTACATCACACTGCCGGCCAAGGGTGTGGCGATCAAACCCGCGTCGCTGAGTTTTGCCCAGGCCGCCAGCCTGGGCGTTCCATACACCACCGCGTGGGACGCGCTCGAGCGCAGCCTCGTCCAGGCCGGCACTCGACTGTTGGTCATTGGCGCGAATGGCGCGGTCGGAAGCGCCGCCATTGCGCTGGCGAAAGTGCGGGGCGCCCATGTGCTGGCGGCGGTGCGTAAGCCAGATCAACTGAAAGCGCTGCAAGAGCAAGGCTTCAATGCAATCCAGCTCGACAAGCCGGAAGACCTCGGCGCGCAAGTAAACGCCGTGTTTTCAGGCGGTGCCGACGTGATCTTCGACACCACCGGCTTCTGGTTGCCGGCGGCGGTCCCTGCTCTGGCCCCGTTCGGTCGCATCGCAATCATCGCCGCCCCGGTGGACGGCCACGTGCAATTGCCCGCGCTGGCGCTGTACCGCAAAGGCGGCTCGGTGGTAGGGATCAACTCGCTGCTATACGGCGTAGAAGCCTGCGCACAGATGCTGGAGCAGTTCGGCAAGCTTTTTGATGAGGGGACCTTGCCGCTGCCAATCGGATTGTTCGAATCACCCCTTGAAGAAGGGTTGGCGCGCTACGCCGAAGTGAATCAGGGCGGTGCAGACAAGGTGATCCTGCTGCCGTGACAGCGGAGCACGAACCGGTGAGCAGGGATGCCCCGGTTACTGAACGGACAGGCCTTTGAGATAGTCTTCCTGGGCGCGTTTGATCGCGCCGTTTGACCGAAGGGTGTCGATCGCCGCCCTCAGCGACTCGACCATTTGCGGGTCGCAGTCTTTCGAGCATGCCAGATACAGATCGGCGGTCATCAACGGCCTGCTCATCACCAGCAACCGTTGACTGATCTGCTTCCAGATATAGAGCGTTTCCGGCACGCCATTGAACCATGCATCGACCCGCCCTTTGAGCAGCATCAGCGCCGGGTTTTCTCCGATCTTCAGCGGGTAAATCTGCGCGGCGGGAAAGCCTTCCTCGCGCAACCGCATTTCCTGCGCCGAGCCGCTGCCAACGGCAATCAGCTTGAAGGTCTTGCGCGCCTCTTCAAAACTGTCCACATGCCGATCGAGGCTGAAAAACGCCCTGTCCATCGTCATCAGCGGAGCGATCCAGGTGAAGCTGTCTTCCCGGCTTTGAGTGCGGGTCAGTGGCGCGATGAGCCTGTTGGTGCCAAGCAGGACATCGCGTTGCGCGCGTGGCCAAGGCGGCGCGAGCAGGTGCGCGGTATACCCGGCTATCGCCATGGCTTCAAGGGTGATGTCTCCCGCGATCCCGTGACGGTCCCCTTGGCTGGCCATGGTCAGCGGCGGCGCTTCGGCCACGTACACGTCAACGGAGGGGAGCGCATACGCCAGCGACGAACACGCCAAAAGCGCCCCGGCCGCGTAGCGGATACAACAGGAAATCCATTTCATGGCAGTTATGCTCAACGAAAAGTGGGGCATCGGAACAGGTCGTTTGCCTGGCGTGCTACCAGTCTGGCACCTGTTCGTTGTCTCTGCCGGGCACAGCGCGCATCCTGCGTAAGATCCGGTGCAAGCGGTGTAAAAATGGCGAATCAGGTCTTGTTGTGCTCGTTGGTGTACCGGCCACTCAGCACCCAGCCACACTCCAGCAATGTCTCGATCCAGTCCTCGTAAGAGTCATCGACGTCCAGCAAATTCATGAACTGGTCCTCGATATGGCAGCGAAAGGTCTGCTCCTCAACGTTCCACTCGACATCCCGAATCCGCCAGACGCGCTGCATCGGCAGCTGAATGTTCAAGCCGTGGAAGGGGACGAACGGCAGTTCAACCTCGTAAAGCAGCTTGGACCATTCGGACGAAATCTCCGGGGTCTGGTGAGTCCAGACGTACTTGATCAATCGGACTTTGTGCACGGTTGGGCCTTCTATCGTGTTTCTGATGGCGGGTCGCTGTCCTGACGCAGACGCGATGGCCCGTTGGATGGGTATACGTTACTAGATGGAGGCGGGATGGGGGAGGGGTCGTGCCATCCATTTGATCATCCAGCATTGCCCGTTGATGCGATCGATTCATATCCAGGCGCCATCCGTCGATTGTCCGGACACGGAGCCTGACGACCCTGTCGGAAAAGTAAGTGCATGACTTCGGCGCAATCCGCGCGGGTCAGTCACGGGATGTCGAGGTAGCCAGCGAAGCGCAAAACGGCGTTGGCGTGCTCCTTAAAGCCAGCGGCGGATGCGCCTGCCTTCACACTCGTTGACAGGCTTTCAATGCGCTGCAGAGAATTGAAATGTGGGGAGGGACGACATGAAAGGTGCAATGTTCATGGTGATGGCCGGCTTCGGTCTGTCGTTGAATCTGTGCAGCGCGCAGGCCGCTGAAACGCGAAAGGTGGATGTTCTGTTGGTGGGCGGCGGCATCATGAGTTCGACGCTGGGTATCTGGCTAAACGAGCTTGAACCCGGTTGGTCCATGGAAATGGTTGAGCGTCTCGACGCGGTGGCCGAAGAGAGCTCCAACGGCTGGAACAATGCGGGCACCGGACATTCAGCCCTGGCGGAGCTCAATTACACGCCGGAGGACAAGGACGGCAAGATCAACATCAGCAAAGCCGTGGAGATCAACGAGGCGTTTCAGATTACTCGCCAGTTCCTTTCGTGGCAGGTCAGGCAAAACGTGCTGAAAAACCCGCGTTCGTTCATCAACTCGACGCCGCACATGAGCTTCGTCTGGGGCGATGACAACATTCGGTTTCTGAAGAAGCGCTACGAAGCTTTGCAGGCCAGTCCGCTGTTTCGTCCCATGCAGTATTCGGAAGACCCCGAGCAAATCAAGAAATGGGTTCCGCTCATGATGGAAGGCCGGGACCCCAATCAGAAGCTTGCAGTGACCTGGACGCCGATTGGCACGGACGTTAACTTCGGCGAGATAACCCGTCAGTACGTGAGCTATCTGCAAAGCAGGCCCAACTTCGCGCTCAAGTTGTCCAGCGAAGTTAGGGACATCACCCGAAACGATGACGGTTCATGGCACGTCGAATATAAAAACCTGAAGGACGGCACTGAGTCGGCCACTGACGCCAAGTTTCTCTTTATCGGTGCCGGCGGCAGCGCAATTACCCTCTTGCAGAAATCAGGCATTCCGCAAGCGAAGGAATACGCAGGCTTCCCCGTAGGCGGCTCGTTTCTGGTCACCGAGAATCCGACCATTGCCGAGCGCCATATGGCCAAGGCCTATGGCATTGCGTCCACCGGCGCGCCACCCATGTCGGTTCCTCACCTGGACACCCGCGTGCTGGACGGCAAGCGGGTCATTCTGTTCGGGCCATTTGCGACGTTCTCTACCAAGTTCCTGAAAGAGGGGTCTTACTTTGATCTCTTCGGCAGCATGACGCTGCACAACATCTGGCCAATGACCAAGGTCGGCATCGATCAATTCGATCTGGTTGAGTATTTGGCAGGCCAGCTGATGCAGTCCGATGACGACCGCTTTAACGCTTTAAAAGAGTATTTTCCGCACGCGAAGAAAGAAGACTGGCGGCTGTGGCAAGCCGGACAGCGCGTCCAGATCATCAAGCGGGATGAGAAGAACGGCGGCGTGCTCAAGCTCGGAACCGAGGTGGTCAGCTCCGAAGACGGCAGCATCGCCGGCCTGCTTGGCGCTTCGCCTGGCGCCTCAACGGCCGCACCCATCATGCTCGATGTGATGCAAAAGCTGTTCAAGGACAAAGTGGCTACGCCCGCCTGGCAGGACAAAATACGCCAGATCGTTCCCAGCTTTGGCACGCACCTGAATGACGACCCCAAACGTGTGATGGAAGAGTGGACTTACACCTCCAACATCCTCCAACTGACGCCGCCTCCCAACATTGGCAATCAACCAGCCACCGTCAAACCGGACATCGACCCGATTAAACAGGACAAAAGCGACGTTGATCCTGATCTCAATCCGGAGCCGCTGGAGTTGTAGCGTTCGACCGTCCGCCAAGAGCCTGGGCTTCCGGGCCCTTGGCGGCGCTTTATGTGCCTGTTTGCAACTGCCTCAAGCTCGGCCGTTAAGCTGAGGCATTAAGCGTGTACGAGAGCACCTCGCCCTGCCAGACGTTGTGCCGACCTAGTGCGTCTCAGCCGCTTCAGCGCCCTATACATTGCGCAGCATTTCCCAAAGCGACGCGCCCACCCCGGTGATGCTCTCCCCGGCGATCAGGCCCGCTGCCGCAGTGATCGCGAATCGCTTGGTGACGCTGGGCCAACGGCAGCTGACCAACCAGGTCAGAACGGCACCAAGGCCCATCATCACGGAGGTCGAAGCTGGCAACACGAATGCCAGCCCCAGCGCAGCGGTGCTCGGCAACCAGCGGGCTGCGCGTTGCGGCAGCAGGCAATCCATAGCGCCCAGCAGCACGCCGAAGGCGCTGCCGATCACGATCGCCCAGCGCACCTCGGGCGACAGCGATGCAAGCCCGTGGGTCAGCGTTTGCGCCACCGCCTTCCAGGTCGCAACGGCGGGTGCCGGCCATTGCTCGGTGAGCAGCATCGTCTGCGGATCAGGAATCAGCATCAGGTACACCAGAACCCCGACCACGCTGCCGATGGAGATGCCAATGCACTGGGCAATAAGCTGCTTGTGCGGCGTCGCGCCAATGGCCAGGCCCACCTTGAAGTCGTTCATCAGGTCGGTCGATTGCCCGGCAGCGCCCCCGGCCGTATTGGCGCTCATCAGATTGATCGCGACCTGGCCCGGCGCAATCAAGCCGAAGCTCAACTGCGACAGCTTGCCGATGGCGCCAATCGGGGCAATGCCGGTGGCGCCCACGACGCGCGCGGCGACCACCGCCAGGCAAATCGCCAGCGGAATACTCAGCAGCGCCATCCACAGGTCGATGCCGAACAACTGCGTCTGCAGGAAAACCACCAGAACAATCGCGAGCAACATCCCCAGCGCCGGCAGCGGCGAGAAGCGCACTTTGGCGCGAGGGCCCTGATCGGCCCGCGTGCGCTTGGGCACTTGAAAGAGTCGCACCGCCAATGACGTCAGGGTCGCACACACCATCAAACTCACGCCCGGCCACAACAGCCATTCCACCAGCTTGGCAAATTGAGGGCCGTTGGCGTTCGGGGCCAGCACCACCAGCGCATGGTCAATCAGGTACGGCGCGAGTCCGCCCCAAGCCAGCGCTGCGCCCAGCAGCAACGTCAGGCCCACGCGGATGCCAATGATGCCGCCGAAGCCGATGAGCAATAACGAAGGGTCCAAGGTGAAGGTCAAACGCTCCAAGGCCGAATTGGGCGCCCAGCGCGGAATCGCCCAGATAAATTCGTCGATCCACTTAAGCCCGCCGGACAGCAACGCGGCGACGGACAGCACCTTGATCCGCGCCACCGCTTCTTGTCCGTGATGGTAGATCTGCTTCAGCGTTTCCAGCGTCGCCATGCCCTCGGGGAAGGTCAGGCCATGGTCATTCAGCAACGTCGGGCGCAGATACCACGCGATCCAGATGCCCAGAAAACTCACGGAAAACACCCAGGCCATCATGGGCAGCGGGTCGAGCTGTTGACCGGTCAGCAGCGTGTAGGCGGGGATCGGCGCAACCAGACCGCCCGAGACAATCGAGGCCGCCGCTGATGCAACGGTCTGGTTGATGTTGCTTTCGTGCAGCGACCACGCAGGCCCTTGCTGCCTGTTTCTGGCCAAGCCCTGCCACAGGCCAAAGCCGATCAGCAGCGCGATGATCGACATGTTGAAGGACCAGCCAATTTTCAGCCCGGCGTAGACATTCGACGGCGTCAGCAGAACGCCCAGCACGGCACCGGTCAGCACCGCGCGCACGCTTAATTCACGTTGGGCGCGGGCATGGGGCAGGGCGGTAAATGCAGGATTTCCCATGACAGATCCTTCCTGGCGGTCGCAAGAGTGACTCTGCACAACTGAGCCCCCACATCGCCGAAGGTTCACCACCGGCCTGGTGCCGTCCATTTGTACGCGTCATTGCACGCGCTGCGCGGCGGCCATCTGTCGCAAATTACTGCGGTGGCGCATCCAGCAACACCCACAGCCGCACGATCTTCCCGTCAATGATTTCCGCCACGTCGGCACCGGTGACAACGACCGGACCTTCCTTTGGCCCCGCCTGCCAGCGCAAATACGCCATCCCGTGATGCCCCACCGCAACGCCCTGCGCCACGAAAGAAAAGTCAGGCCCGAATTGCTCAAGCAATGCGCCGGCCACGTCTGAAATGGCCTGCTTTCCGGTGACGACGCCATCGGGCTCGTACATCGTGGGGTCGACAGAAAACAACGCTTCGATGGCAGCGATGCGTTTGTCGGCGTCTCGCTCGCTGAATACCTGCTCCAGATTGGCGCGCAGGATGGCGTTGAAATCAGGTGCAGACGAGGCGGGCGGGGTTTCGTGTGGCTGGGCCATGGCAATACCTTCGATGGGAGTAGACAGGAGACTAGACGTTGAAACGGGTGCAGCGCCTGTCGCAGCACGCTGCCGGTGGGACACAGCGCGACGGCGGTTCAGCCTCAAGGAATCAACAGGATCGATCCGGTGTGCTTGCGCGTTGCGATGGCCTGATGCGCCAGCGCCGCTTCTTCCAGCCGGTAGCGTGAGAGCTCCAGCGGGCCAAGCGCTCCCTCCCGGAAGCGTTCGAAGACCTCGCTGGCGGCTGCGTTCTGGTTTTCAGCATTGACGTACTGAGGCGTAGAGGGCTGGATGTATCGAATGGCCCGAGAGGCCAGCAGCGTCGTGTCCGGTGTGGCGGCGCCTGAAGCATTGCCCACATGGACAAGATCTGCGCCGTCGCGCAGCGCCTGGATCGAAGCATCCAGCGTCTGCCGGCCGACCAGGTCGAACACGACGTCAACGCCTGAACCGCCATTGGCTGCCTTGATCCGGTCTGCGAGTTCGGGCTCATCTGAGCGCAGCACGGTATCCAGTCCCCAGCCCTCTACAATCCGCGCCTTTTCCGCCGAACCTACCGTAGCGATCACCGTGGCGCCGATCGATTTAGCCCATCGCGCCAGCAAGGTGCCGACGCCACCGGACGCACCATGCACAACAACGGTCTCGCCTGCTTGCAGAGCATGGACCTGCTTGACCAAGGCCCAAGCTGTCAGCCCTTTGGACATTAGCCCCGCCGCCTGCTCGCTGGAGATGTCGGCGGGCAGCTTGATCAGCGCGCTGGCGTCGATCACGCGACGGTCTGCGTAGGCGCCGGGCGCAAAGAAATAACCGACGCGATCACCCGCTTTGAGATTTGAAACATCAGGCCCGACGGCTTCGACAACGCCGGCAGCTTCTACGCCCATGCCGAACGGAAGCGGTACTTTAAAGGCGCCATCCCTGAACAAAGTGTCAGCGAAGTTCACCCCGATCGCCTCATGGCGTAACGACACCTGCCCACGCGCGGGCTTTTCGAGCGTAAAGGTTTCGTACTGGAGAACTGCGGGGTTGCCCTGCTGGTAGATCCGGATGCGTTGCGTCATGGTCGCCTCGTCGAGAAAACGTTATGAAGAGCCCAGGCCAGTTGCGCCGCACCGCTAAACGCGGCATGACGCATCGACCCTATTGCGCGGTGTTGAATCGATCAGGCGCTCTGGCCGCCATCGACGTTGAGGGTGGCGCCGGTGATGTAAGACGCATCCGGGCCTGCGAGGAATGAAACCGCTGCGGCGATATCCTCAGGCTGTCCGTAACGACCCAACGCTGCGAGGCCCGCCAGGAAGGGCGCATGGTCGGCTGTTTCAGGGTTCATCTCGGTGTTGATCGCGCCGGGCTGAATGACGTTGACCGTGATATTGCGCGGCCCCAGATCCCGCGCCCAACCACGGCTATAAGCCGCCACGGCGGCCTTGGTCGCGATGTAATCCGCAGCGCCAGGAAACGGCACGTGGTCGGCGCCGGTTGTGCCCAGAGAAATGATTCTTCCGCCGTCGTTCATCAGACCCACCGCGGTGCGCACAGCGGTCACCACGCCACCGACGTTTACGGCCTGCTGGCGATCAAACGCGGCGATATCGGCATCGGGGGCGTCAACGGCACCGGTAACAAATACCCCGGCGCTGTTGACCAGGATGTCCAGTCGACCGAAGTGGGCATGAACCTGTTTCACCAGCGCTGCCACATGAGCGGTATCGCCCTGGTCGGCCTGAATCGCTAGCGCCTGCACACCCTGATGCTGGATGTCGGCGACAACGACCTGAGCCTGATCCGGCGATTTTGCATAGCTGAACGCCACATGGGCGCCATCGGATGCAAGACGTCGGGCGATCGCTGCGCCAATGCCACGTGATCCGCCGGTGACCAGTGCCACTTTGCCAATTAGTTGCTGAGCCATTTCGTTTGATCTCCTTGTCGCCAACCGGGATGGATGGCTGCGTTTCGGTGAGATCAATGTAAGAGATAGCCTGAGCGGGATAAATCGGCTAAAAATGACTCCACTGTTCCTGTATGCGTGCTAATCCCATGCGGAACCCATTTGCGGAGCAAGTCGCAGCGTGGATTACTTCACATCCGTTAAAGCGTTCATCCAAGTGGTGCAAGCCGGGAGCTTTGTCACGGCCGCGCAGACGCTGAACCTTCCGCGCAACACCGTCACCAAGCACATCCAGTCGCTGGAAAGTCACCTGCGGGTCAAGCTGCTCAACCGCACCACGCGGCGTATTTCCCTAACCAATGACGGCACTGCTTATTACGAGCGCATGGTGCGAGTTGTGGATCAATGGCTGGAAGCGGAGTCGGATCTGATCAGTGCCCAGGCGCGTCCTCATGGACGGCTGCGCGTTGACATGGGGCCGACCATGGCAACCATGCTGGTACTGCCCGCGCTGCCGGACTTCCAGAAGCGCTATCCCGAACTGCAACTGGATATCGGCGTGAGCGACCGCCCCGTCGATTTACTAGGGGACCGAGTCGATTGTGTCATTCGTGGCGGCACATTAAGCGACCCTTCGCTCATCGCCCGCCGACTGGGCAGCCTGGAGTTCGTGACGTGCGCAACGCCAGAGTATCTGGCCAGCCACGGCACACCCCTGCACCCCAGCGACCTGGAAAACGGCCATCAGATGGTCCGCTATTTTTTCGCGGGCACCCACCGCAGGCTGCCGGTTGAATTCGTCAGAGCGAACGAGCGCATCACCGTCGAGGCTGACTACTTCGTAGCCGTAAACGACTCGAACGCGCTGCTTGTTGCCGCGCTCGCCGGCATGGGAGTGTTGCAAACGCTGAGGTTCATGGCGGAACCCCATTTCAAGTCCGGCGCCTTGATTCAGCTTTTGGAAGACTGGTCTCTGGAGCCGAACCCCATCTACATCGTCTACTCCCCCAACCGACACCTCAGCGCCCGCGTGCGGGTATTCGTCGATTGGCTGGT
>NZ_DASVUM010000121.1:0-29911 GCF_036387035.1 Pseudomonas sp.
TTGTGTACGGTGGGTCTTCGGCATGGACGCCTGCAAGCCAGATGAGTATTATGGCGCCCGCATTGCACCTGTAGCTCAGCTGGATAGAGTACTGCCCTCCGAAGGCAGGGGTCATGGGTTCGAATCCCGTCAGGTGCACCAAAATCATGTTTCTAGTTGTCTACCGATGTCTATGAAACGCCCTACGAAGCCCGCCCTGTGCGGGCTTTGTTGTTTCTGGTTGTCTATGGATGTCTCCCCTTATACCTTAGCGCCCTGTATCCCAGGGTGTACCCCTGGGAGATCTTAGAACCGAGGGGATACAGGCCTGTGAAACGGTCGGAAATCAAACGTAGGCCACTTAGCGACACTGCACTCGCGAGCATCGAACCCGAGACCCGCGAATACCGAGAGCTCGACGGCAACGGGCTCTACCTCCGAGTCAAGTCGGACGGTCAAAAATCTTGGCAACTTCGGTACAAGAACCAAGCGGGAAAATGGAGCTGGCTCGGCCTCGGGGGCTATCCGACCGTGAGTGGCGCCCTTGCACGCAGGAAAGCGCTAGATCTTCGAAAGGAGATCGCCCAAGGCGAAGACCCGCTCGCAAACAAAAAAGCGCGTAAGGCAGCAGAGCTCGAAGCGGCGACCAACACGTTTGAATGTCTTGCCCGAGAGTGGATCACCATTCGTACTCCGGGTTGGGCAGCAAGCACAACGAAGCGCAACGTAGGTGCCTTAGAGCTTCACGTTTTTCCGGTGTTCGGTAAGCGCGTTTACACCGAGATCACCCCCAAGCAATGGATGGACTTCTTCCAGACGCTGGAGCGTAAGGGCATCTTTGAACAGATGAGTCGGGTTCGTCGTTCCTGCAAAGAAATCTACGACTTGGCGAGAGTTACGGGCCGGGCAATTCAATCGAAAGGAATCACATATGGAAATTGAAAAAGTCATCCTCAAAGGTTTTCGGAACTACGTAAATTCCACCGTAAACCTACAGAGTAAAACACTGATAATCGGCGCCAACGACTCCGGAAAGACAAACTTTATTTTTGCACTTAGGCTATTATTAGACAAATCCCTTTCAGAAAGTGATATCGAGCCGAACGAGTCAGATTTTTATGTCAGTCCACTAGGAATACAGCACGAAGATCTATCTATAGAAATCCATTTCAAAGACATACAAGAAGATGCAGTTCTTTCCATCCTCAAAGGAAATGTATCGAGCGATGGCAAATCAATTCTAAGATATGAAGCAAACAGAAAGACGCTTGATTACTCAATCAAACTAGGCATCGACAAAAAACACCTCACGCCAGTTAACAGCAGATTTTATCTGAAATACCTCAATCTTAAATATGTAAAATCAAGTCGTGACCTTGAAAAATTTGTTAATCTAGAAAAAAGACATCTCCTGAAGATATCTCAAGAGCTGCGCACTGACGAAGAGGTTGAGTCAGACCAGAAGCAACTTGAGATTATCGAAACCAATCTCGACACGATAAATGGGCTAGTAAGCAAACTACATTACGTAAACAACGCGACTGACGCTGTAAACGAAGAGCTTCTTAAACTATCACATGACCTCACAAACTACTCCGTTCATCTAGATTCAGGAGCAATACAGACGCAACAATTCATTGATAATTTAAAGCTAGGGGCCAGCACATCCGGATCTAAGATCTCTTTGGGTGGCGATGGCCGTAATAACCAAATTCTAATGGCTTTGTGGAAAGCGAAAAGCCAGCGAGAGTACGACCCTGAAAGTGAAGTAGTTTTTTACTGTGTGGAGGAACCAGAGGCGCACCTCCATCCTCATCAACAAAGAAAGCTAGCAGATTATCTAATTAAGGATCTACCAGGGCAGACAATTATCACTAGTCACTCACCGCAAATAACCGCTCGCTACTCACCAAATGCTATTACCCACATAAAAAATTCAAATGACGGTAGTTATGCCGCCAGCAATGGATGTTCAAATTGCATAAGTAACGAATGGGACAATCTTGGATATCGAATGAGTATCCTACCAGCGGAAGCTTTCTTTTCAAAATGCGTGCTGCTGGTTGAGGGACCATCCGAGCTTCTATTTTACAATGAGTTGGCGAAACAAATTGGTATTGACCTAGACTATTACAACATATCAATCCTGAACGTTGAGGGCATTCAATTTAAGGTTTACACGAAAATCCTAGATGCAATGGAAATTCCATGGGTAATTCGCACAGATAATGATGTTTCAGCGATAACTGTGAATAAAATTCAGCTTCGTAATCTCGCAGGTCTGAACAGGTGCTTAAGTCTCGCGGGACATAAAAAGCTCGAACATATGCCTGAACTGACTACACAGCAAAGCGTAATCAAAGATGGGATATGGGAGGAGGTTTCTTCAAAAGTAAATCCGCATGGCATATTCTTGTCTAAAATCGACTTAGAAACAGATCTCTGTGAAGAATTTCCAACCCAGCTGCAGCAATATTGTAAAACTACTGATTTTCCTACTGCGATTGCTTTCCTTCAAGCAAAGAAAGCGATTCGAATGAGAGAGTTTCTCAGTCAGCATGCCTCAAGTCTTGCCGCTGCTACCTCCGGCTTGCTGGCGAAGCCGCTGCACCACTGCGTAGCGCAGGTACGAGCAAAATGATTAATTTCACGGATGAACAAAAAGAAGCAATCAAGCCACAAGGCTCTTTGGTGATTACTGCTTGCCCAGGAAGCGGTAAAACAGCAGTTATCGCCGAGAAAATACGAAATGAACTTCAAATATTAAAGCGCTATCAAGGCGTTACTGCCATCACCTTTACTCGCAAAGCTAGCAAGGAACTAGAAGAACGTTGTCGGGCAGGCGACTCTGATACTAAATCAAGCTTCTTTGGAACTATTGACTCATTCTGCTTATCTGAAATTCTATACCCCTTTCTGAACCAGCTATTGGGAGGTAGCACTGAAAATATTGAGCCTAAATATGAGTCAGATCTGACGGTACAAGAAAAGGCTTTAGCAGCTACCTTGAGCGATATTGACCAAATTAATGATCTCAACTTAGAAGAAATAAAAGCACTGTACTCCCAAGGTACAATTTTTTTTCCAACCATACCCGCGCTCGCCCTCTACGTTCACGAAAAGTGTGAGGCATGTAGAATTTATCTGAAAGCAAAATACACAAGCATCTATATCGATGAATACCAAGACTCTTCCAGCGCTCAGCATAAGCTCTTTCTGAGCCTCGTCGATTCTGGCATAACGGGCGTGGCGGTGGGTGATTTGCAGCAGTCAATATACGGATGGAGAAGATGCAGCCCGGAGTTTCTAAAAGAACTTATGAGACACCCGAGCTTTACGCATCGAACCGTATCCTACAACCATCGATGCCACCCATCAATCGCCAATTATGCAAATAGACTTTTCAACGAAGACTTTGAATTAGCTGAAACACATTCTATACAAGTCTGGCAAAGTAAATTTAACGGAACGCAGCGTGACGCAGCGGCTTCCCTCAACCGTCTCATCCCTGCGATACTTGAAAAAAACAAGTCATACAAGCCATCAGATGTAGCCATTCTTGTAAGAAATAATCGCACCCTAGGCTACCTAAGAGATCATCTTTCTCTACCGTGCAGAATTTTCTCAGACGATGCTATAGACGATCTTCAAAGTAGGGCTGGTATTTTTTGGTCGGCCTTACTGAAGTATAGGTATGACCAAACTATCACACCTGATCAGGTATTAGATACTCTTCCAGAGCACTCAAATTTGTCTAGGGCGAAAATGATAGACGCCCGTAGGACGATAAAAAAAATCAGAAGCATAGATACTACACTTCTTGAATCCTATCTTGCAGCAGCCTCGAAAAAGCTGCTCAACTCAGACCCAAAAGATAGTGAGTTAATCGCTTTAAAGCTCGTAGCTGGCGATGCCGACGCTCTGAAGCAATATACAGCAATCTCAAGTGATGAAATTCAGTGCATGACGATTCATAAGTCTAAAGGGCTTGAATTCGAAGTTGTAATTCACCTCGACCTATGTGAATGGATAATGCCATATCAAGAAAGCGGTCAAAGTTTTGCAGATAAGGTTTATCCGAGTTGGGAGCAGGATTTAAACCTTCACTTTGTCGGGATAACTCGTGCCAAATCAATCTGTGTGCTTGTCCATACAACTCAGCGACTGAACAAATATAATGAGATAAAAAATGGCGCCCCGTCTGCATTTCTTGGTCTACCCGGACTCAAAGGGTTGTTCAGAACCTTCTCGTATCCTCGGTAGCGGACCGCACGCCTTGTATCCCGTCATGTATCCCAGGATGTTCTTCTACGAAGAATATCCTGTTAAATCAGATAGTTATAGGTTGAATTTGAAGCTCGTCAGGTGCACCATTATTTGTCAGGGCTCGCGCAGCACGTGCCGGACAACGCTAGAAGCCAAGAAGCCCGCCACTGTGCGGGCTTTTTTGTTTGTTCGCCTTCTAAAGGCAATCAAGCTCCCCGCCCTAAGCCAGTCCCACACTACCCTGCTTCTGGTAGCAGGCGTTCATAGCCCTTTCAGCCCCTGAGCTCACTCCCCCACATCCCCTGCCCCAATCAGCACATATGCCTGATCAAGCCACGCTGAATGCTCTTTGCCGTCACTTCCCGTGAAATTTGCCCGAACCCACCCGCCTGTGCTAATCCCGCTCACGCTCACAGCGGTCCCGGGCGCAAGGGAGTCGTGCTTGTCGGTACATGCCGGGTGTGGCGCCTGATAAACCCACGCCTTAATGCCGATAATCTTGCCCTGCAACACAGGGTCGTAGGTTTCCTGGCCCTCGCCAGCTGCTTGTTTGACCGCCGCGCAGTTGACCGGCGGTGCCGCTGATCCGCTCAACCGCTCGACTTGTTGCAGCAACACCTGAGTGTGGTGGTATCCGGAGACTGCGCCAAACAATGTGCCTTTGAGCACGACCGGCTGATCCAGATACGGTCGAAGCGTGTCGAAGTCACCCGCGCCCAGCACCAGCTGCACCAGTGTCTGGCCGTCCTCAACGCTGACATCGGCTTCGTTCTCGCTGCCGTCCATGCACAACGGCTCGGCCAGCGAGAGGTAAAAGCCCACTTGCGGCTCATCACCCGTCACTACGTCTTCAAAACTCGGCGGCCCAGGGAATACCTGACGGGTCAACGTGCCACTGAGCGTGGATTCGGCGGGCTCGTATTGGTGGCAGGGCGTCGCGTGCGCGATGGCGAACGGGGACAGGCACAAACCGAGCAGCGTCAGGGCTCGCAGGCAGGGAACAACATTCATCGCTGATATCCGAAGGCACTTTGAAATTAATCCACCGATATTAGAGGCATACGCGCAGATCAGCAGCGAATTTCCCATGGAGCAAAGCCTTCATTGATGCTTCGGTGTTATGTCCAAATATTACAGGCAAGGGCACGTTGACACTGTTCAGACCTGTAACGTTTGTGAGAAAGTCCGCGCATGTGGGAGGTTGCCCACATGGATGAAGCACACCCTTTTATCTAGGCCCGGTTACTACAGCCTAGCTTCTTGGACCGGTTAATGGTGGCAGTTCGGCTCGATGGATAAGCAGCATTGTCGACAGAATTCTCGGCGCTGTGGACACCCCAAAGCCGAGTCGTAATTGCCGGAATGGGCGGGTCAACCCTACAAGAATAAAAGCAACACCCAGGATATCCAGGAAGAAAACTCACTACTCAAGGATCACAAGGAAGCCCAATGGACACCACCGATCAAGCACCAAGCCGTAACGCCTACAGCGAGAAATGGCAGCAACGCTTTGCGTTTTTTGACGAGCATGGCGCGCCAAATTCACCAACTTTCAAGCCCGCATGGCTGAAGCTGCCTCTCCGGCAGAGGATCAAGATCAACGCGAACATCATTGCGTTTTTTTTCGGCCCGATTTACCTGTTCGTTCTGGGGTTGTGGAAAAAAAACCTGACGATGATCGGCATTTTGCTGGCCGTCAGTGTCGTGTCGGAAATCTTCTATTCAGCCACCGACTTTGCCTACGCCAAACAGTTGGATCTTGCTGTAGGTATCGCCATAAACGCCTTTTATGCAAGGACCACAAACTACGCCTACTACCTCAAGGAAATTAAAGGCGAACAAGGCTGGAATCCGTTCAAAGGCTGCTAAGGCTGAGACAGACCACAGAGCGTCGTCATTTTCACTGCTTCGGCGTTGTGAAAGACGAGCCTTTGCCATGGTGTCGCGCGCACGTGATGCCATGGCCGCTACAGCATGAGCCAGACGTTCAGGCGTCGCCGACATTAGCCTGAACTGGTCAGCGCATTCGACATGTAGTAAACGTGTCGGATGCTCTGGCTCGCTGATTCCAGCCCGTCACGATTTCAGGGGCGGCGGGTGGATCAGGGAACATTGAGCACCGAGGGAGCTCACACCTCTTGCCTTTGAACCGTCCTGTTGGTGACCCCCTCTATGGAACATGTACTTCCGCAAGCCTGGCTGAACGCCTTGCCGTTGCCTTGGCTCAATACCCTCGTGGCCGCCGCCGTCGCGATTGGCATCGCACTGTTGGGGCGCTGGATTGCGCTGGTTCTGCTCCGTCGCGTCGCCAAGTCGTTCGTCTTCGCTCAACAACTTCTTCATCGCGCCGAACCGCCCACCTTGTGGCTCATTCCCCTGCTCGCCCTGCAAACCGTCTGGACCTCCGCGCCTGACGACCTGCCGTTGATCAACGGCGTCAGGCACCTCAATGGCATGTTGGTGGTGGCCGGCTTTACCTGGCTGGCCTTGAGTAGCGTCAAGGCGATCGGCGAGGCCGTCGCGATCCGAAACCCGCTGGACATCGAAGACAACCTGCAAGCCCGCCGGATTCAGACGCAAGTCCGTGTGCTGGTGCGCTGCCTGAACGTGCTGGTGTTGTTGTTCGGTACCGGACTGATTCTAATGAGCTTCCCGCCAGTGCGCCAGATTGGTACCAGCCTGCTGGCATCGGCAGGGCTCGCGGGACTGGCCGCAGGCTTCGCGGCAAAGCCTGTGCTGGGCAATTTGATTGCGGGTCTGCAAATCGCGATATCTCAGCCCATTCGTCTGGACGACGTGGTGATCGTTGAGGGCGAGTGGGGCCGCATCGAAGAAATCAGCGGCACCTACGTGGTGCTGAAGATCTGGGATGAGCGGCGCATGGTGATCCCGTTGCAGTACTTCATAGAGAAGCCGTTTCAGAACTGGACGCGGAGCACGTCCAGCCTGATTGGCTCGGTCTTTCTGTGGGTGGATTATGCGTTGCCACTGGAGGAGTTGCGTGAAGAGGCGGAGCGAATCTGCAAAGAGATTCCTCACCTATGGGATGGCCGCGTCTGCGTGCTGCAGGTCACGGACACCACAGCCAAGGCGATGCAGTTGCGGGTGTTATTGAGCTCGGCTGACTCATCGCGCAGCTGGGATGCGCGATGCCACATGCGCGAGCGGCTGATCAGTTTCGTCGCCCGGCAATACCCGCAATGCCTGCCGCAGCTGCGCGCGGAGATGTCCTCGCGCACCGTGCAGCCGGAGCGCGAAGAACACGAAGCGCCAACGGAAATCGCACGTCAGCCGCCGGTGTGACATTTTTAGGTGGCGAGAAAACTCACTGCTCGCCGCTGAACATCACAAACTTGCCCATCATCAAAGCGGCAAACTGTTGTGCCGGCATCTTCACGCCGTTGAAATCCACCACGTCGTTGGCGTAATGCAGGCTGGACATGATGTTATCGCCATCAACCTTGCCCAGTTGCAACATGACCGCCATGCCGCCCGCTGACTCTGCTGCGGCCTGCGCCTGTTGCGCAATGGCAGCGGGGTCGGTCAGACCCTCAGACTTGGCGCGCAGCGCGGCCAGGTCCTTGATCATCGGCTTGGAGAGCACTAGTTTGGCGTCCAGCTGAGTCAGCAATTGCTTGAGCAATTCCGCGCCCGGTTGGTCGAGTGCCGAAGGATTGCCCAAGTCCATCGACAGGTTGAACTGACTCTCGCCATTGGCCGTTTTCAGCGAAAACTTTTCCAGCTCGATGTGCGGTTTGGCGCTCAGCAGTTTGCTGACTTCGGCCTGAACCAGCGCCTGATCTGCCGGACTCAAATGAGGCGTATAAGTGTCGCCCGCCGCAGCGGCGGCCTGTGCCTGGGGCTGAACCTTCTCTTGATAGATTTTCATCAAGGCCTGGGTTGAGGCGATGTCGAAATTGCCGAACTTCCAGAGCATCTGCATGGCGCCGATGTCATTGCCATTGAAGCTGACGTTGCCGATGTCGTAGCTCACCTGAGCGTTCAGGTTGCCTTCTACTTCTTGCAGCAGGCTGGTGTTGACGAAGTCTTTAAGCTGAATGGCCGGCTGACCCGCCGCCTGGAAGGTAGCAGAGGCGATCTTCGCGTCGGTGTGGCCCAGATAGAACCCCGACTTGCCCTTGGTGCCACCGGTGTTGAAGGTGAAGTCCTTGAGCGTCAGGTGCACCGGGCCTTCTTCGGATGTTGCGGTGACATCGACACTGCCCAGCACACCGCTGGCCTCAAGCTTCTGGCCGTCACCCGAGCCTGAAGCATTCAGGTTGAAGCCCGAAAACTTGAACGCGCCGGTCTGGTCGGTGAATTCGAACGGCAGCAATTCCACCTGGCCCAGCGCAGCGCGGTCGTAACCCATGCTGAAATGACCGGTCAGTGGTGGCTGGCCGTTGGTCATTGCAAACCATTTCTCGGAGAAGGTGTTCTTCTCGATTTGCAGGTTGCTGGCCGCCATGACGGGCACCAGTTGCAGCGACTTCACGCGGCTCCACGGCAGAGGACCGTGCTCGATGTTGTCGACAAACAGCAACTCGACCGGCTTGCCCTCGTTGAATTTGGGGTCCTGGATGTTCAGCTTGTAATGCGCGGTGCTGGTAAAGAAGTGACGGTCCAGAGAGAGCAGTTCAACGCTCGCCTTGCCTTCATGCCCGACGAACGCGGCCTGAAGCTGCTGATTGCCTTGCTGGATGGCATCGCTGAGCGCGCCTTCCAGCCGTTTTCCCGTATACCAGGCGCCAGCGGTGATGAGGACGCCTGCAACCACAATGACGCCTACGGCGATGTTGACTGATTTTTTCATGTGTCGACTCGAAGATGTCCGTTCTTGAAGAGAGGTCTTGCCTTCCTTGACCCTGGAGGGTTTCGGCGCCACACGGAGCGGCCGAGCAGCACCTTGCGCTGCCGAGAGCCCGGCGAGATTAGCACTTGGCGAGAACCTTTTGCAGCCGTTGCGCCTAGCCACAGCGATTGCCGAAGCGTTAGGCTGGACGCCAATTTGTCAACGGGATCGATGAGATGAGCGAAGTGCAAAAGCCCAAGGGTCCGGTCAAGGCGGTGATCTTCGACATGGACGGCCTGCTGCTGGACACCGAAGGCATTTACACCGAAGTGACCGACACCATCGCCAAGTGGCACGGCAAGACGTTCGACTGGGAGGTGAAGCAGCATTCCATTGGCCGCGGCTCACAGGATTTCGCTGAATACGTGATCCGGGCGCTTGAGTTGCCAATGTCTCCTGATGAGTTTCTTACCGTGCGCCAACCGATGCTGGACGAGCGCTTCCCGCACGCCAAGCCGATGCGTGGCGCCGAGGCACTGGTGCGTCACCTCGCCGAGCACAACATTCCGATCGCGGTGGGCACCAGCTCATCCCTGCATTACTTCCACGTGAAAACGAGCAACCATCGCAGCTGGTTTGAGCTGTTCAAAGACGTGGTGACGGCGGATCACGCAGAGGTGACGGCCGCCAAGCCTGCGCCGGATATCTTCCTGGCTGCCGCGCGCCACCTGGGCGTGGACCCGAAGGATTGTCTGGTGTTTGAAGACTCGCCTTTTGGCGTCACCGCTGCCAAGACCGCAGGGATGTATGCCGTCGCGGTACCCGACTCGAACATGCCGGTCGAGAAGTACGCGCACGCCGATCAGATTCTGGGGTCGCTGACCGAGTTTCCGCTGGAGGATTGGGGCCTGCCGGGGTTCGCTCGCTGATCAGCGCTGCATGCGCAGGAAATCCTGCGTCCAGACGCCACGCAGTTGCGTGGTGATCACGTCCAGGCAGGAGCGCCGCCACGGTCGCTCCTGCCTGGACCACGCGGGCCGTTAACGCCTCGTTTGTAACCACTGTCCCCTCCCCGTGCAATGAATTGCCAGCGCTCGGTTAACGACTATAGAATGCGATCAATTCTTGATTACATCCGGGAATAATTCCGGGCGGTCGCCAAATGGTCTCTATGTCGTCAGTCGTTCAATCGCGCCATCTGCATGTCCAGGACCTGTACCGCGCACATCACAGCTGGCTGCACCGCTGGCTGGATCGCACGCTGGGGAACACCAGCGATGCTGCCGACCTGGCTCATGACACTTTCATACGCCTGCTCACCCGCGAGTCCGCCACCGGCTTTGGCGCAGAGCCGCGCGCGCTGCTCACTCATATTGCCAAAGGCCTGGTCATCGATCGGTGGCGCAGACAGGACGTCGAGCGCGCTTACCTCGAGACCATCGCCCACCTGCCTGAACCTGAAGCCCCGTCGCCGGAAACTCGCTGGTTGATCCTCGAAGCGCTTTGCCGTATCGATGCGATGTTGAGTGAAATGCCCGAGAAGACGCGTACGGCGTTCCTGATGTCTCAGCTCGACGGCATGACCTACGCGCAAATTGCCGCCGCACTGGATGTCTCGCTGGTCACCGTCAAACGTTACATGCGTGACGCCTTTCTGGCCTGCCTGAGCGTCGCGTGATGACCCAACCCATCGACCCTGAGATTCTCGGCGAGGCCGCAGACTGGCTGGTGCAATTGCAGTCGGGCACCGCAACCGAGGAGGATCATCGGGCGATCCAGTTATGGCGCGGACGCAGTGCTCAACATGCCCAGGCATGGCAGCGCGCCGAAGCGATCATCGGCGACTTCCGGTCGGTACCCGGCTCGATTGCCAGCGATACGATTCGGCGAATCGGCCGCACGCCAGGCATCAGTCGACGTCAGGCCCTCAATCGCATCGGCTTGCTCCTGCTGGCGGCGCCAGCGGTCTGGCTGGCCCAGCGTGAATTGCCGTGGCAGCAATGGATGGCTGATCAACACACGGCCATCGGTGAACAGAAACGCCTGACGCTTCCTGACGGCACCCAGTTGCTGATCAACACCACCAGCTCGCTGAACATCGCCTTCAATGCGAGTGAGCGGCGGATCAAGCTCATCAGCGGTGAGGTGCTGATCACCACCGCCAAGGATCCCTCGCCGACCCACCGCCCCTTTATTGTCGAGACCCGCGATGGCTTTGCTCGGGCGCTGGGGACGCTGTTCAGTGTGCGGCTGGACGATTCGATGAGCAGGCTCGCCGTGCAGGCAGGCGCTGTGGAAATTCGAACGGTGGGGTCGGTCGCCCCCGTGATTGTGAACGCGGGCCAGCAAAGCGGCTTCAGTTCGACCCGGATTGGGCCGGTCGAGGCGCTGGATCCGGCCAGCTTGACGTGGGAAAACGGCATGGTGGTGGCCAGACAGATGCGTCTGGTGGATCTGCTGGCCGAACTTGGGCGTTATCGCCCGGGCGTTCTGCGCTGCCACGCTTCGGTCGCGGACCTCAAAGTCTCCGGCGCGTTTTCCTTACGCGACACCGACGCCAGCCTGCGCCTGTTGCAGGACACGTTACCCGTCAGCATCAGCAGCCTGACGCGGTATTGGGTGGCGGTCGGGCCTCGCGGGTAGGCGGCGTCGCAGCGTTCTCAAAAAGATTGATACCTTTTTCCCTGTCGTTCGGTGTGGAGAAGAACCCTTACATTTCTC
The DNA here is from genome assembly GCF_036387035.1 of Pseudomonas sp. Classification (GTDB taxonomy): domain Bacteria; phylum Pseudomonadota; class Gammaproteobacteria; order Pseudomonadales; family Pseudomonadaceae; genus Aquipseudomonas. The sequence goes on from NZ_DASVUM010000121.1 coordinate 11,759, forward strand.
TGCGTCGACAGGACTGCCGAATGAGCCTCAGCCCGCACCCACTCTCTCAACGAATGAGCTCCAATGTCAAAGCGCTGAGCCTGGCGGCGGCCCTGACGGCACTATTGCCGCCTCAAGCGCTGTTGGCCGCTGATGCCCCTCAGACAAGCGGGACACGCAGCTATGTCATCGCGCCCGGGCCGTTGTCCGACGCGCTGGCGCAGTTCGCCGCCATGGCCGGCGTGCAGTTGTCGTTCGATGCCTCCCTTCTTACTGGCCGCAAAAGCGCAGGCCTTCAAGGCGAATACTCGGTACCGGCCGGGTTTACCGAACTGTTGAAGGGCAGCGGCTATGCGCTCTCGACCGCTGGGGCTAACGGCTACACCGTGGTCCCCGAAGTGCAAGCCGGGGATGCCATGGAACTGGGCGCCACCTTGATCGATGGCGAACAGGGCGCCCAGGGCGACACCTATGCAGGCGGCCAGGTCGCGCGCTCGGCGAGGCTGGGGGTGTTGGGAAATCAGACAATCAAGGACGTCCCGTTCAGCGTTGTCAGCTATACCGCGAAGACGATTGCCGATCAGCAGGCAAGGACGATCGGCGATGTGCTGCTCAACGATGCCTCGGTGCGCCAATCCGCTGGCTTCGGCAACTTTTCTCAGGTCTTCACCATCCGTGGGCTGCCGCTGCAAACCGACGATATTGCGTTCAATGGCATGTATGGCGTGCTGCCCCGGCAGATCATTACCACCGAGGCCGTCGAGCGGGTCGAGTTGTTCAAAGGCCCGAACGCCTTCGTCAACGGCGTATCGCCGCAGGGCAGCGGCATTGGCGGCAGCGTCAACATCGTGCCGAAGCGCGCCGAGGATGTGTCCACGCGCAGCATCACTCTGGACTACACCAGCGACAGCCAAACCGGGGGCCACCTGGACCTTGGTCAGCGTTTCGGCGACGACAACCGCTTTGGCGCTCGCATCAATCTGGCCCAACACGGTGGGGACACCGCGATCGACGACGAAACCAAACGCTCGCAGCTCATCGCCGTGGCGCTGGATTACCGCGGCGAGCGGCTGCGTTTGTCGACCGATTTCGGCTACCAGAAAGAGCGCATCAACCAGGGTCGCTCGGTGGTATATCCCAACGGGACGGCAATGCCGCACGCGCCGTCAGCCAAGGACAATTATGCGCAGGACTGGACCTGGTCGCAGCTGGAAGACACCTACGGGATGCTCAACGGCGAGTACGACCTGAACGACAACTGGACGGCCTATGCCGGCGTGGGTGCCAAACATACCAGGGAGAACGGCGTTTATTCGTCGCTGTATGTGAGCAACAAGGACGGCGCAGCACGCACAGGCTTCCTCTACTCGCCCCACGACGAAGATAACAAAAGCGCCATTGCAGGCCTGAACGGCCACTTCACGACCGGGCCGGTCAGCCATCAGATGAACTTCGGTCTGTCGGGCATTTGGGGCGAGCAACGCTCGTCTTACGAGGCGATTCTGGTAGCCAATCGTCAGCCCAACAATCTCTACGATCCGGTGCAGAATTCTCGCCCCACCACGACCTATTTCGGCAGCGACATCCATGACCCGCGCATTGTCGGGAAAAATCGGGTGAAGAGTGCGGCGGTCTCCGACACGCTTGGCTTCGTGGATGACCGTGTGCTCCTCACCGTCGGTGTTCGCCGTCAGACCATCGAGGTGGACGCCTGGAACACGTCATCCGGTGCGCGCAATGCCAATTACGACGAGTCCATCACTACGCCGGTATACGGTCTGGTGATCAAGCCGTGGGAACACGTCTCGTTTTACGCCAACCGAATCGAAGGGCTGGCCCAAGGCCCGACTGCGCCTTCGAGTGCTGTCACGAATATCGGTGAAGTGTTTCCGCCGCGACGCAGCAAGCAGACGGAAGCCGGCGTGAAACTCGATTGGGACAGCTACGGCGCGACGTTTGGCGTGTACCGCATCGAACAGCCGAACAGTGCGACCTCTTTCATGCCCGGCCAGACGCTGGGCACGTTTAGCGTCGATGGCGAGCAGATCAACAAAGGCGTCGAGCTGAACCTGTTCGGAGAACCCGTGGAAGGCTTGCGCCTGCTGGCGGGCGCGACGTCGATGGACACGCAACTGAAGAAGACCTCCAACGGCCTTACGGACGGCAATCGCGCCGCCGGCGTGCCGCGCTTCCAGTACAACCTGGGCGCTGACTGGGACATTCCGGGCATCGAAGGCGCAGCGCTCAGCGGTCGAATGCTTCGCACCGGCGGCGAGTACATCAATGCCGACAACACCCTGAGCATCCCCGCCTGGACCCGCGTCGACCTCGGGGCCCGTTACGGTTTCAAGGCCGATGACAAATACATCACCCTGCGGGCCAACGTCGAAAACGTCGCGAACAAAGCCTATTGGGCATCGGCTTCGACCGCCAACAACTACCTGACACAGGGTGAGCCAAGGACGCTGAAGGTATCGGCTACGGTGGATTTTTAGCACGAAGCCACGCTGAAAACTCCTACCGCGCACATCGGTTCAGGCGGGCATATTGATTGGCTGCAGCAACGCTATCGTTCGCCCCATGAATCAAGTCAGACATTACCTCAGCGCAAACGGCGAAGATCATTATCAGCAATGGCTGGCTGAGCTCAGGGACCGATCTGCGAAAGCCAAAATCACCACGCGCATTAACCGGGTTGCCGCAGGTGCATTGGGCGACTGCAAGCCTGTTGGAAATGGCGTTTGGGAATTGCGGGTCGATCACGGACCGGGTTATAGGGTTTACTACGCCCAAGCAGGTAAGCAGCTAATCTTGCTGCTCCTGGGAGGCGATAAGCGCCACCAGCGTTCTGACATCGTTAAAGCCATTGATTGTTGGCACGACTATCAGCGGAGAAGGCCATGACGAACTCATGTAATCACGACGAAACAGTCATTGCGATGATTCGGGACGATCCGGCATTCGCTGCGGAGTACTTGCGAATTGCGTTCGAAGAGCTAGACGAACAAGGCGGCGAGGCCGGCTTTCTTGCGGCACTGAGACATGTTGTCGAAGCGCGAGGCGGATTGGCACTCATAGCAGAGAAAACCGGAATACCTCTTGAAAGCCTTCGTCGAGCGCTATCTCCCACCGGAAATCCTACGTTGAAGACCATGCGCCAAGTGGTCCACGCCACCGGGCTTACTTTCGCGGGAATTGCATGATTCGTTGCTACAGCCCCACCCTCAAATCCACCCCCAATGCCCGAGCGAACGCCTTGACCAGCGGGCTTCGTGGCGCGTTGTGCCTCAAGATGAGGTTAACGGGTGTTTGTAGAAAGATCAGGTCGGGACGCAGGGCGCGGAGCTGGCCGTCGCGGACCAGATTGCGCGTGTAGTGTTCGGGGAGGAAACCGATGAAGCGGCCGGTCAGGATCATCATGGCAACCGCCTCGACCTGGGAAGCCGAAGCGCACTGGCTGTCGTAATTGATGAAACTCGCCTTGTCGCGATGAATCGCGTAGCGATGATTGACGATGTCGAATGCACGCAGGCTGTCGATGCTCAGCGTGCTTTCGTCCACATCGAACAGCGGATGCCCCACTGCGCAATAAGCGTGGGAGGCCTCTTCGTACAGCTCGAAATAATCAAACTCTTCGCGGCGTTGATACACCGGCACGATGCCGAGACTCACGCGCCCCTCGACCATTGCGCGCTCGACTTCATCCAGTTGGGACGCCTGCAGACGCAGTCTGACTTTGGGCGCTTCATCGTGCATAAGTCTGAGTGCGGCAATGAGCGGCGAACTTTTGTCGGTCAGAGTGTTATCAATAACGCCAATGCTCAGATCACCAATCAACTCATTCTGCGTTGAACTAATCCGGTCACGAAAACTGTCCACCGAGGCGAACAAGTCGATAGCCGCCTGATACACAAGTTTGCCCTCTTCCGTCAGGTGAAACCCTTCCCGCCCTCGTGTACAGAGGCGCATCCCGATGCGGATTTCAAGGTCCGAAATCTGCTTGCTGATGGCTGCAAGCCCCACGTTCAGCTCGTTCTGGGCGGCGCTGAAGCCACCCGCCTCCACCACGGCCTGAAACACCCGCAACAGCTTGAAGTCCATGCCGCTGAGAGTAAGAGGAGGACGAACTCCCGGTTTAGGCGGCACGTTTCCAGAACTGGAAAGTGGAGTTTCCATAAATGCTTATTGACCTCGCCTATTGAATTCAACAGGCTCTGACTCACAACAAAAACGTGCCCGGTTGATAATAATGAACACAGAAAATCCTGATTGGCAACCGCGCACACAGCACTCAGCTTCAAGGGCTGCATGCGGATCCAAAGATAATTAACCTGACACTTTGATCAGGACTTTCAAATCGTAACTGCCTTCTATTCAGGACGATTCCATGCTGCAACGGCGCGCTATGTCGTAGCAGCAAAGCCGGGCACGGTTGCCCGAATCAGGCAGCGCGGTCTGCATACAGCTTCGGAGAAATACATGAATCAGAATAAGGCGGAGCAGCTGCAAGCCGAGCGCAGGAAGACCGAAAACGCGTTTGACATCACTCAGTATGAACACGTCCCACGTCGCTATTACGGACGCATTTTCTTCGCGACCTTGATCATCGTTGCCCTTGTCGCCCTGGGTCGCGCGTTCGCCAACGGGCAGATCGAGTGGAGTTATATCGGCCAGTTCCTGACCTCCGAGGCCATCCTGTGGGGCCTGCTGAACACCATCATCATGTCGATTCTGGCGATGATTCTCGGGGTAGTGATCGGCGTGATCACTGCCGTCATGCGCATGTCCGCCAACCCGATCTTGCGTTACGTGGCGATCACCTACACCTGGCTGTTTCGTGGCACGCCGCTGATTCTGCAGTTGCTGCTGTGGTTCAACCTGGCCCTCATCTTCCCGGTCATTGGCATTCCCGGCGTGTTCGAGATCGACACGGTCAGCCTGATGACGCCCTTCGTCGCCGCGCTGCTGGGCCTGAGCATCAATCAGGGCGCTTACACCGCTGAGGTCGTGCGCGCCGGCTTGTTGTCCGTGGACACCGGCCAGTACGAAGCGGCGAAGTCCATCGGCATGCCGCGCTTACAGGCGTTGCGTCGGGTGATCCTGCCCCAGGCGATGCGCGTGATTATCCCGCCGGTCGGCAACGAATTCATCAGCATGGTGAAGATGACCAGCCTGGCCAGCGTCATTCAGTATTCCGAATTACTGCACAACGCGCAGAACATCTACTACGCCAACGCTCGGGTCATGGAGTTGCTGATTGTCGCAGGGATCTGGTACCTGGCGGTGGTGACTGTCCTGTCATTCGGCCAAAGCCGGCTGGAGCTGCGGTTCGCCCGCGGCGCCGGCAAGCGTTCGTAAGTCAGGCCCAGGAGAATCAGCATGAGAAGCATCGTCAAAGCCGTCGGCCTGAACAAATACTACGACCAGTTTCATGCACTCAAAGACGTCAGTATTGAAGTCGAGCAAGGCGAAGTGCTGTGCATCATCGGCCCCTCGGGCTCAGGCAAGAGCACGCTGCTGCGTTGCGTCAATCAGCTCGAAAAAATCGACAAGGGCGGTTTGTGGGTCGACGGCGAGCTGGTGGGCTATCGCATCGTCGGCAACAAATTGCACGAACTGACGGATGCTCAAATTGCCCGCCAGCGTCTGAGCACGGGCATGGTGTTCCAACGCTTTAACCTTTTCCCGCACATGACCGCCTTGCAGAACGTGATCGAAGGTCCGATCCAGGTGCTCAAGCGCTCGCCCAAAGAGGCCACAGAGGAAGCCACTGAGTTACTCGCCCGGGTCGGGCTGGCGGACAAGCGTCATGCCTATCCCGTCGAGCTGTCCGGCGGTCAGCAGCAGCGTGTCGCGATCGCCCGCGCATTGGCGATGCGGCCCAAGCTGATGCTGTTTGACGAACCCACTTCCGCGCTTGATCCGGAGCTGGTGGGCGAAGTGTTGTCGGTCATGCGGGATTTGGCGCACAGCGGCATGACCATGATCGTCGTGACACATGAACTCGGTTTTGCCCGCGAAGTTTCCAACCGGATGGTGTTCATGGACGGCGGCCAGATTGTGGAGGCCGGCACCCCGGAAGACATACTAATAAGCCCACAAAACCCAAGAACCCAAAGCTTCATTTCTGCCGTTCGCACTTAAACCAGAACAAACGAGAACGACCATGAAAAAGATCCTCATCCCCAGTTTGCTCGCCGGTCTGATGGCCTCCGCGTCGGTGTTCGCCGCGCTGCCCGCCAGCCTCAAGGACAAGGGCGAAATCACCGCCGCCATCGTGCCGAATTACCCGCCGATGGACTTTAAAGACACCAGCACCAACACGCTGACCGGCCTGGACGTTGATCTGGGCAACGCCTTGGCCGAGCGGCTGGGCGTCAAGATCAAATGGCAGGAGACGGCGTTTGAGCAGATGGTCAGCGGCCTCGTGACCAGGCGCTTCGACATCATCCTGTCGGGCATGACCGACACGGCCGAGCGGCAGAAGTCGGTGACATTCATCGACTATTTCACCAGCGGCCCGCAGCTATACACGCTGACCAAGAATGCTGATCTGAACGAGCCGGCTGATTTGTGCGGCAAGAAAGTCGGCACCAGTCGCCGTACCACCTGGCCTGCGGAGATCGCAGCGTGGAGCAAGGAAAACTGCGAGGCGAAGGGCAAGCCGGCGATCATCGTCAGCGGTTCTGAAGGCTCGGCCGACGCACGCGCACAGCTGCGCCAGGGCCGGCTAGACGCTGCAATGCAGGGCAGCGAGACCATTCCGTACCTGATGTCCCAAGAGAAAGACACCTACAAGCCACTTGGCGTGGCGATCTCAAAACAATTCACCGGCCTGGGCGTCAGCAAGTCCAACCCCGAACTGGCGGCCGCCATCGCCGAAGCGATGCAAGCCATGGTCGATGACGGCACCTACGGCAAGATCCTCAAGAAGTGGGATCTGGAACAGGGTGCAGTGACCAAGGTGGGCATGAATCAGGCGCAATAAAGGATCTGCGGAGGCTTGAACAAGGACGGAATACAAACAGTGGCCACCTACTCCCTCGTCATCCGCCGCTTGATGATTTGCTCGCTGACCATCGTGATGAGCCGGGCGATGACAAGCCCGTTGCTCACACTGTTCCTGAGCACAAGACTGGGGCTCAACCAGCAAGACGTCGGCTTGTTGATGGGCATCGCGGTTTTCATCGCCACGCTGCTGGGGCTGTACGGTGGCTACATCATCGACCGGCTGGAAAAGCGCAAATTGCTGATCCTGGCGATGCTTTCCAGTGCCGTCGGCTTCTCGCTGCTGACCTTCGCTCATAACGTTTACCTGACTACCCTGACGCTGGTGATCACCGAAACGGCGTCGGCGCTGTTTCTGATCGGGTCAAAGGCGATCATCAGCGAAAACCTGCCCATCGGGCAGCGGGCGAAGGTGTTTTCGCTGCGCTACACCCTCACCAATATCGGCTACGCGACGGGCCCGATGCTGGGCGTGATCATTGCCGGGCATCTGCCACTGGCACCCTTCTTCATCGCCAGCGCCATCGCGTTCTTCAGCCTTTTCCTGATGCTCGGCATCCCGCGCACTGTCGCTAGTACCGAACATCCGCCGCGGAGCTTCCTCGACACTCTGAGGACGCTAAAAAATGACCGCACGCTGATTCTGTTCACAGGCGGCAGCTTGCTCAGTACCGTCGTGCATGGCCGGTATACGTTGTACCTGTCGCAGTTTCTGTTGGTCACGCACACGGCGCAGCAGGCGTTGAAAATCCTGTCGGCCGTGCTGGCGTGCAACGCGGTGACGGTGATCTTGATGCAGTACCAGATCGGCCGCCTTCTCAAGCGCGAGCAACTGCGGTACTGGATCTGCCTTGGCACAGCCCTGTTCGCGATCGGGCTCATCGGCTTCAGTTTTGCGCATACGACCCTGGCATGGTGCGCGGCGATGTTCGTCTTTACATTGGGCGAGATGATCATCTACCCCGCTGAATACCTGTTCGTGGACACCATCGCGCCCGATCACCTGCGCGGCAGCTACCTCGGCGCGCAGAACCTGGCGGCCTTCGGCGGCGCGTTGAGCCCGGTGATCTGTGGCTACCTATTGATCAACAGCCCGGCGCCGACCATGTTTTACGTCCTTGCCTGCCTGACAGCCATGGGCGGCACGTTGTGCTTTTTAGCCGGACGACACGCCAGGCTCACTCACGCTGAAATCTCCCTCTGACCCAGCGCCCGATCGGGTACGGATCAGCCAATTTGTCACTTTTCAAACCTGGCGCAAACAGGCGAGTATGTCCGGCCTGACCCTGCCGGTCTGAACGGTCTTTACGAGACGCCTTGCAAGCCTGTTCCCAGACTGTCCTGATTTCCACTTCCCCGACGAAAAGGATATCGAGCAATGAAATACCGCACCCTGGGCCAATCCGGCCTCAAGGTTTCAACGCTGACACTGGGCTCCATGATGTTCGGCGTGCAGACTAGTACCGAAGAATCCCTGCGTATCATCGACAAGGCGTGGGATGAAGGTGTCAACTTCATCGACACGGCCAACGTCTACAACGCCGGACGGTCCGAGGAAATCGTTGGCGAGGCCATCGCCAGCAGGCGCAGCGAGTGGGTCCTTGCCACCAAGGTCGGCAGCAGTTCGGGTAACACCGCGCCCAACTCCAGCGGCCTGAATCGCAAGCACATCTTCAATGAAATCGAATCCAGCCTGCGTCGGCTCGATACCGACTACATCGACATCCATTACCTGCACAAAGAAGACCACAGCACGCCACTCGAGGTGACCGTTTCTGCTATTGGCGATCTGATCCGCGAGGGCAAGATCCGTTATTGGGGCGTGTCGAATTTCCGGGGCTGGCGTATCGCCGAAGTGGTCAACGTTGCTCAACGTCTGGGCGTCGACAAACCGGTGATCAGTCAACCGCTGTACAACATCGTCAATCGACAGGCCGAGCTTGAGCAGATCACTGCCGCGAAGTTCTATGGTTTGGGTGTCGTGCCCTACAGCCCTCTGGCGCGCGGCGTGTTGAGTGGCAAGTACGCCCCCGACGTAACGCCGGACAGCAGCACCCGCGCCGGACGTCAGGACAAACGCATTCTGGAAACCGAATGGCGCAGCGAATCGTTGCACATCGCCCAAAAACTGCAGGCCTATACCCAAGCCAAAGGCGTAGGCCTGGTGGAATTCGCTATTGCGTGGGTGCTGAACAACCAGGCGGTGACCTCAGCCATTGTCGGGCCGCGCACCGAGGACCAATGGGACAGCTACACCAAGGCGCTCAGCGTGAACATCAGTGCCGAAGACGAAGCATTCGTTGATTCCCTTGTGACACCCGGGCACGCCTCCACGCCGGGCTTCAACGACGTGCAGCATTTCGTGACGGGCCGCTATATTGGAGACTGACCGGCTGTGATCCCGGCCTTGGTCGGCGCAACGATGCCCGACCGATGCTGGCTGCCGCTCTCTCAATGCCCGATTGATGGCAGCACTCTAGACGCCCAATCCCTTGTAGAATGCCGCGCCGAGGCAGCCCACCAAACTTGGATCTAAGTTTGACAAGGCAGATAGCGGTCTCTAGTGTTCCATTGGATCCAATAACTGGTCAGCCGAAGAAGATCACGTATGCGCAGGACTGAGAAAGAGCAATTTCTGCGGGAAACATTGGGCGATGAGCAGCTGCCTGCGCATCAGGCACGCGCCATCATCGAAGAAAAACTGCGCAGCGCCATTCTTGAAGGGCGTCTTCCGGCGGGCATCGCCTTGCGCCAGCAAGAGCTGGCAACGCTGTTCGGGGTCAGCCGTATGCCCGTCCGAGAGGCGTTGCGGCAATTGGAAGCTCAATCGTTGCTGCGTGTCGAAACCCACAAAGGTGCGGTCGTTGCCCCGTTGATCAACGAGGACGCTACGGATGCCTATGCGCTGCGCATCCTGCTGGAGTCCGAGGCCTTGCGTCAGTCGATCCCCCTGCTGACCGCCGAGGACATCGACACGGCGCGTGGTTACATCAACCAGCTCGAGGTTGAAACGGACTACAGCGTCATGGGCACGCTAAACCGTCAATTCCATATGACGCTGTATTCGAAAGCGCACAACAAGCGCCTGCTCAAGCTGGTCGAGGACGGCCTGAATGAGGAGGAGCGTTTCCTGCGCTTCAACCTGAAGCAGATGAATCTGGGCAAGGTGTCTCAACATGACCACCTCGAATTGCTCGAGATGGCCAAGGCCGGCGAGGTAGGGGCTACTGTCGAGGCGCTGACTCATCACTTGAATCGCGGCGTTGAAGCCATCAACGGTTACTTGAGCGCCCGCAAGGCGGAAGAGACCGGACCTGTGGCGACGTCAAGGAAACGAGCCCTCACTCAGTGACATTTGCTGCTGTGTTTAACCTTTACCTTGCTCGCCATAGGCTGATTGGCCGAAAAGCACAAGGGATCAACGAACGCCGTTCATGACGGCGTATGCGCCGAAGGACCCGGCTCCACGGTTACGAAGCCTTCATAAGGCTCGGGGAAGCTGAGTGCACGCCGAAAAGAACAAATGGCTGATGGTCGTCAATTCCGGACAACCCGTCAGAACGCGCCTTATTTGCTTTCCTCACGTAGGAGGCGATCCGGAGCACTTCCGGGACTGGTCCGAGGGCCTTGCCGATCACATCGAGTTGGTGACGCTGCGTCTTCCAGGTCATGGCAGCCGTCTAAAGGAAACGCCCTACGATCAGTGGGCGCCCTTGCTGCAGGACACCTTTCTCGCGTTGCAGCCGTATCTGAGCGGCCCGCATGCGTTTTACGGCCATAGCTTTGGCGGTCGGGTCGCTTATGAAATGGCCAGGCTGGCGCAGGCTCACTACCCGAATCTGACACGTCACCTGTTCATTTCCGGCTGCCGAAGCCCCGATAGCCGACAACCCTGGCCGTATTTGCACACGCTGCCCGAGGACGACTTCATCCAGGCGCTGATCAGGTTGAGCGTGCTTCCGAACAGCTTCACCCAGGATAAGAAACGCCTGAAGCTGCTCGAACCTGTTGTACGCAGTGACGTTAAGCTCTCGGAAATCTGGTCCCACTGCGCGGACGAGGGCCTTGATATTCCACTGACTGGCCTGTACGGCAGCGATGATCCGGTTGCTACCGCCGCCAGCATGATGAAATGGCGCGAGTTCACGCGTCGCGAATTCGAGCTGATCGAAGTGCACGGCACTCATGACTTTCTGAGCTCCCAGCGCGGGCGCCTGCTGCACATCATCAATACGCACCTCGGCTTGCTGGGCGACTAACGAAACACCAGCGTCCTGCTGCTGCATGGACGCTTTACTCTCCTCGCTTTGCACCCTCTCCCGCTACTCATAGCCGGCCCTCCCTCCTCGGGCCGCCGCTCATGCGCCTATCGTGAAACTTAGCCGTTGCTGACGCGATGTACCGCCGCGTTCAGGCAAACTCGGACGACGAATCGGTCTGCAGCCGATTCAGGGAAGACTGTCCTTATGGAGCGGCAAAAGGAGCAATGCCCTGGGCGGAGACATTGAGGTGGAGCCTTAATGTCGCCCACATTAAAAAACCCCTAAAACTGTATTAGCCCGTTAAAGCGCAACGCTGAACGAGGTATTCGTTCATTACTTTCAATTCTGGCTCTAATTAGCCGGAGGGGTTGCGCTCGCCTCAATAAAACTTAATCGCAAAGTTTTATCAGCCCTTCTCGCGCGCGATTTATATAAGCCGTTAATTATATTAAAAAGTATTTGCGAAACCATTTGAAACTGTTCTAACGTTTTCTCGCCGTCAGCGTTTAAGGGCATTCGCTCGCAGCCGCTGGTCGGTAAAGGCATGCAGTGCCTGATCCTGACTAAACCTGGCCTGCGCCATTGCTCGCCTTTAACCCATCAAGTTTCGCGGCTCTTATCGCCTGTCGTTAACGGAATGGACGTTGCCTAGCACTTCAACTTGCAACTTATGAAGACCGATGACCGGTGCATTAAAAAGAGCCCGCAAAGTATTGATTCTATCAAGGACGTAAAATGAAGACCTTTGAACAGCAACTTATCGCGAAAAAATCAGAACTAAGCGCACACCCTGTCTTCTCCGCAATTGATTCGCTACACGCTCTGCAGCGGTTCATGGAGGTGCATGTGTTCGCGGTATGGGACTTCATGTCCCTGACTAAACGGCTTCAGCAGGAGCTGACCTGTACCCGGCTCCCCTGGTTGCCGCCGAGAGACCCAAAGGCCGCGCGGCTGATCAATGAAATCGTGCTGGGCGAGGAATCGGATGATCGGCCGGGAGCGAAGCACGGCCACTACAGCCACTTCGAGCTCTACCTGGACGCCATGCGCGAGATCGGCGCAAGCACTAGCCGTATCGAGCGCTTCGTCGAACTGTTGCGCGAAGGCATTCACTATAAAACCGCACTCGAAAGTGTCGGCGCAGGCAGCGCGGCGACGTACTTCGTTCAGGACACGCTCGATGTCGCCCTGAATGCGCCAGCGCACTGCGTAGCTGCGGCCTTCCTGCACGGTCGCGAAAGCGTTATCCCACAGATGTTCCAGCGAATCCTCGACGACTGGGGCATCACTGCCGACAAGGCACCGACTTTCCGCTACTACCTGGAGCGCCATATTGAGGTGGACTCCGAAGACCACGGCCCGGCAGCGGAATCGTTGCTGGCAAGACTGGTGGCGGGCAATGAACAGCACCAGCGTGAGGTGTATACCGCCGCCATCGCTGCGGTCGAGAGCCGCATCGCGCTGTGGGACGCCCTGCAGCTGGCCATGCGTGAGCCTGCACGGGAGGTCAGCGCATGAGCCCACCACGCCTTTGCAACCGACCAGCCCGCTATACAAGGACGCCATCATGAAAGCCGAAGACTACTTGTCCTTCGTCGATGCCTGGGAAGGCCGTGCGACGATTCGGACACGCCCGCGCCGCATCGTCGAAAACGACAACAAACTGATTTATCCGCTCAGCCGTCAGCCATTGGTGCTGAGCGAGACGTTCACCCGTGAATGCCCACACCTGCGCGATCTGGCGCTGGTGCAGAGCCTGTACAAGTTCATCAACGACGTGGTGATTTTCGAAACCGAAATCGTCGACAAGACCGCGCGGAGCATTGCCAAAGACAATTTTGCCATTCGCTTCCCCTTCGCCTGCCGCTACGACGCCATGACCGTGGTCGTTGACGAGGACTATCACGCTTTGGTGGCGATGGACTTCATGCAGCAAACCATCGCGCTGACCGGCGTCCAGCCAATCCCGTTGCCACAGGAAATCGAGCTCAGTCGGGCTATTCCTGCGGCGCTGGCTTTAGCGCCAGAGCATCTGCGCAGCGCGGTTGAGCTCATCTGCGTGGCAATCGCGGAGAACACCGTGACCAACGATGTGGCCGCGTTCGCCAAGGACGACACGGTAAAGCAGTCCGTGAAAGACCTGATGTCGGACCACCTGCTTGATGAAGGAAGGCACTCCGGTTTCTGGTCGCGTCTGGTCAGGATCTATTGGCATGCGGCGCCTGAGCAGGACAAGCAACTGATCGCGGAGATTCTGCCGGTGTTCATTGCTTACTATTTGACCAATGACATCCAGAAGTCTTTTGACTTCGTTCTGATCGACAGCTTGCCGGTCGCCGAAACGATCAGACAGGCGCTTAAGCAGGAAACACAGGCGATGTGCTTTCCGATCAATCGCCACCATCCGCTCATGACCAACATCATGCGGTTTTTCACCACCAGCTCAATGCTCGACTCCCCGTGCGTCCGGCACGCGCTTGGCGACTATCTGCCGGCTGGGGGCTTGCAATGAAGCGCCTGGAGATTGTGCTCATTGGTCACAGTCAGGCCATGAGCGAGTTGACTGCCGAACTGGATACCCACGGGCATCTGATTCGCCACCTGCGCGATGGGACTGTGTTGGAGCAGAGCGCGCTGAGAGACCCGTCAATCGTCATTGATGACGGCACGCTTGACCTGCCTCATACGAGGTTCGGCAAGGCGATTCATCTCGGCCTGCGCGTGGGTCTTACGCCTCTGGGCGAGAGGGCACTGCCTGATCTGGAAGTATTGTGCTGGCTCGGGACGGCCTCGGCACAGCGCCTGATCGGGCGCCATCCAATCACTGCCGGGCCGTCCGGTAATGGACGGGTGTTGCGCGATGCTGCAATCGGAGTAGTGGTTGACAACGTAGCGATGCTGGTCAGCCGGTTCTCGCGTGATTCCGAATCCTTCGCGCGAGCCGAGCGCGTCGACCCACCGCAAAGCGAACGTCAGGAAAGCCTTCAGCGGCTGGACCAACTGGCTTTCGAGCACTGCTTCAATTTCACCGCGGCGCCGGATTTATCGAGCCTTGCACAGCAGACGCTTAATGCACGCCTGGACCGTAGCTTCTGCGAATTTGCCGAGCGCATTGCGCTGAATATCGACGGCGAGCGCATCAGCTATGGTCATCTGCGCGCGCACAGCGTCGCGATACAGGCGCAGATACAGGCCATGCTGCCGCATACATCAGCTGGACCGTTGGTGATTGGCATCTGCATGCCGAAATCCGCCGCACTGTTCGCCGGGATCCTCGCCATTTTGGACAGCGGAGCAGTGTACCTGCCGCTGGACCCCAGCCAGCCTCTCCAGCGTCAGCAATACATCCTCGAAAACGCGCAAGCCACGTTGCTGCTGCATGACGGCCGCCACCCACTGGCGGGGGGTGTGGTGCCGGGGCTGGACATCAGCAACATCGCGATTGCGCCGACGCCGCAATCGTTGATGCGCGCATGCCCGGATATCGATGCGCCGTGCATGGCGCTGTATACGTCCGGCACAACGGGGCACCCCAAAGGCGTGTTGCTGAGTCAGCGAAACCTGAGCCACTTCACGGCGTGGTACGCGCACTATGTCGAGCTGTCCGAACACAGCAGAGTGCTGCAATTCTCCACGCTGAGTTTTGATTCGTCGATCATCGACATCTTCCCGACGCTGCTTAGCGGCGCTGAACTCATCGTGGCGAACGATGACCAGCGTCGAGATCCCCTGCAACTGTTCGAGCTGCTGGATCAGAATCTTAGCCATGCCTTTCTGCCGCCGGCCTTGTTGAGCATCCTGCCGATCGACCGACCGCTGAAATTCAAACACTTGAGTACGGGGGGGGATGTGTGCGAGCCCTATGTGATTGAACGCCTTTCCGCGCAATGTCGCTTCCACAACCTGTACGGACCAACTGAGGCGACGGTGCTGATCACCGCCGGCCAGTTCAAATCCGGCGTCAGCAACCGCAACCTGGGCCGCCCGATCGCTAACAGCCGGGTGCTGATTCTCGACGACGACATGCAGCCAGTGCCGGACCACACGGCCGGCGAGCTCTACATTGTCGGGCCCGGCGTGTGCCTGGGTTACATCAACAACCCTGCACTCACCGATGAGCGCTATGTGAACGTGGCAGTAGGTGAGGACCAGCGCGTGCGCGCCTACAAAACCGGCGACATTGGCAAATGGACCAGCGAAGGCATCGAGCTGTCCGGGCGGCGTGACAACCAAGTGAAGATCCGTGGGTTCAGGGTTGAGCCAGAGGAGATCGAGCACTGCCTGCGCGACAGCCAGCTGTACCGCCAAGTTGCCGTGGTGATTGACGACCAGCGACGCATCCTGGCCTTCCTCGCTCAACCGCACGGCGTAGAACCGGATGCCGCTCGGCATTCGCTCAAGGAGCACGTCGCAGGCCTGTTGCCGGACTACATGCGGCCGACAGCCTACACGGAATTGGCGAGCATGCCTTTTGCGAGCAACGGCAAGGTTGATCGCAAAGCGCTGCTGCAGTTGCCGCTCAACATGCTGGAGCAAGCCCCTCGTCGTCTGCCTGAAACAGAAAACGAAAGGCTGCTCCTTACGCTGTGGGCGGACCTGCTCGAGCTTTCGCCTGGTGAAATCTCGACCGATGAGAGCTTTTTCAATTTGGGCGGCCACTCGATTCTGCTGTCGCAGATGCTGCTGGGGATACGGGAACGATTTGATCGCAGCATCCCAATCAATCGCTTTATCGAAGCGCCGACGCTAACCAACCTGGCTTCACTGCTTGATAGCGATGGCACAACCTCATGGACCGTCAGCCCGCAGGCGTTCAAGGACGCGACGGCCCCCTTTGAGGTGTCGGCACTCCCTGTGACGCGGCTTGGCGACGTGCACAAGGTCATCGTCACTGGCGCCAACGGGTTTCTCGGTGTGCACATTGTCGAAGCGCTGCTCGCATGGGGCGCAACCGAGGTGGCTTGCCTGGTACGCGAAGGCGGCGGGCTGACGGCACAAGACCGCTTCGTCCAGGCGCTCTCCGAGAATCGTCTTGAGCATCTGGATCTTGCGCGGGTCCGGGTTTATGCCTCCGACATCACGCTGCCGCAGCTGGGCCTGAGTAATGAGGTGTACGAGCGCCTTGATCGTGAGTTTGGCGCGCTTGTCCATAACGCTGCCAACGTCAATCACGTCCAGGACTACGAGACGCTGGCCAAGGATAACGTTGCACCGATTTTCGAGTGCCTGAAGCTGTGCGAAGGACGCAGCAAAAAGGTGTTCAACTTCGTGTCGACGCTCTCTGCTTCAAGCGCCGTTGGGACTGACGGTCGTGTCTTGGAGGCGCCCGCGGCAGAGACTCCCCCGATCTATATCAAGAACGGCTACAACCTCTCAAAGTGGGTCGCCGAGCGCATCTTGCAGCAAGCGCGTGAGCAAGGCGCATGGGTAAACATCTATCGGCCCGGGAATATTGCCTTCAACAGCACCACCGGTGTCTGTCAGCCCCACAAGAATCGTTTGATGCTGATGCTCAAAGGCTCGATGCAGCTTGGCCAGGTCCCGGACTTCTCCATGACGTTCGACTTGATGCCTGTCGACTTCCTCGCTCGGTTCATCGGTTTTCATGCCAGTCGTTACCTGCCTGCACAGGCAGTCTTCAACCTGCACAACCCAGAACCCTTGAGCTGGAGCAGCTACGTCAGCGCTTTCCGTGAGGCCGGCAGTGAGTTCGAACTCGTCAGTGTCAGTGAGTGGCAAACCCAACTGACCCGTGTGGACAGCAAGAACGCTTTATTCGGCGTGCTTGGCTTTTACCTCGACGGGTTTGAGGAGGACATCGGAGACATCTCAATGATTGGCTACCAGAACGCCCTAGCGGGGGTTATTCGCATGGGTGAATGCTACCCGTCGAAAACGCCGGCGCTGTTGCGCAGAGGCTGCACGTACCTGAAAGACATTGCCTTCATCTGATACACCCAACGCCAGTCCCTTAAGTTATGGAGAACAACATGAACGCTATTCAATCACTCAAAACCCTTACCTCACTCTTCCCCGACACGCTCATCTCTAATCCCGTTGGGGAGCCCGTGGTGTCTGCGATTGCAGTAGGAGCTCCGGCAAGTGAGGTATGGAAAGTCGTAGGCGATTTCGGTGGTTTCACCCAATTCATTCCGGCGCTTGCGAGCATCGAAGTGATCGGTACAGGTCAGGGATCGGTGCGTTACAAGAGATTCAAGGAAGGTGGCCTCGTGGTTGTCGAGCAGCTCAACTCTCGCGACGATGACGCCATGTTCATGACCTGGACAACCCTTTACAACAACCTTGGCGTCAGCCGGCTGTGGGCCTCAATGACGGTTGTCCCAAGAGACGAAGCCAGCTGCGTCGCCACCTGGACCATCATTGCCGAGCCTATGAATGACAACTCGATGAGCGCCGACGACTTCAAGGCGTTTCTGCAAGGATTTGCTGATGGGGCAATGAACAACGTGCCGTTACTGTTCGGGCAATAGCGCGCTGAGGGTGGCTAACCCGCTTCATTACATTGTTGGCGGACTAAACGACAAAACCCCAGTCTGCGTGAGCAGGCTGGGGTTTTGGAAATTCAATCTTGACGATGACCTACTCTCACATGGGGAAACCCCACACTACCATCGGCGATGCACCGTTTCACTGCTGAGTTCGGGATGGGATCAGGTGGTTCCAGCACTCTATGGTCGTCAAGAAATTCTGTAGCTGATCCGTCACCATCGTAACGTTCCAGCAAAAATGTATAACCTTCACTAAAAACAAAACCCCATCTGCGTTAGCAGATGGGGTTTTGGAATTTAATCTTGACGATGACCTACTCTCACATGGGGAAACCCCACACTACCATCGGCGATACATCGTTTCACTGCTGAGTTCGGGATGGGATCAGGTGGTT
>NZ_DASVUM010000122.1:0-4937 GCF_036387035.1 Pseudomonas sp.
GCCCTGGTTTGCGCTGCTGGAACTCTCGGACAATCACAGCGAAGCCCATGCGCGACAAACCTTCGAAGAGGTGCTCGGCGAAGCATTCGAGTCGGGCTTGCTGGCGGACGCCTTGATTGCCGAAAGCCTGGCCCAGAGCGAGGCGCTCTGGCTGCTGCGCGAGAACATGAGCGACGCGCAGAAACGTGCCGGTCGCAACATGAAGCACGATATTTCGGTGCCGATTTCCCGGATCGTCGAATTCGTCGCCCACACCGATGCGTTGCTGCAAGAGCGTTTCCCCGGCGTGCGCAACTTCACGTTCGGCCATCTGGGTGACGGCAATCTGCACTACAACGTGGCGCATCCCCTGGACTCCAGCGTCGAGGCGCACATGCAGAACTATGTGGCGTTGAGTGAGCTGGTCCACGACAGCGCCCATGCTCACGGCGGCTCCATCAGCGCCGAACATGGTATCGGCCAACGCAAGCTGGCGATGTTACCCCGTTACAAAAGCCCGGTGGAACTGGATCTGATGCGGCGTATCAAGCGCACCCTCGATCCGCAGAATCTGCTTAATCCGGGCAAGGTATTTGCCCTTGACGACGACGGAGAATCCCTATGAGCGTGCGTCTGTCAAAACGCGTGCAGCGCGTCACGCTGTCCGCCAATGCGGCGGCCAAATCCCGAGTGACGGCACTGCGTGAGGCGGGCGTCGATATTCTCGATCTGACCACCGGCGAGCCGGATTTCGATACCCCGGAACACATCAAGCAAGCCGCTTACGCAGCCATTGCCGCAGGCGACACCAAATACACCCCGACCCCCGGCGTGCGGGCCCTGCGCGAAGCTGTGCAAAGCAAGCTCAAGCGCGAGAACCGTCTTGATTACCCGCTGCCGTCCATCGTGATTGCCAACGGCGCGAAACAGATCATTTACAACGCCTTTGCCGCGACCCTGGATGATGGCGATGAAGTGTTGGTGCCGGTTCCCTACTGGCCGTCGTTCCCGGACAGCGTGCGATTCAGTGGCGGCGAACCGGTGTTCATCGAGTGCGGTCTGGAGCAGGGCTGCAAGCTGACGCCGACTCAGCTGGAACAACACATCACCGAGCGCACCCGCTGGCTGATTCTGAATGGTCCCGGCAACCCAAGCGGCGCGGTGTACAGCGAGGCAGAACTGCTGGCGCTGGCCGAGGTGCTGCGCCGTCATCCGCAGGTGCTGGTGTTGCTCGACGAATTGTACGAGCACATCCGTTTCGATGACCACTCGGCGCTGAACCTGCTTAACGTCGCGCCGGATCTGCAATCCCGCTGCCTGTTGGTGGGCGGTGTGTCGAAGACCTACGCCATGACCGGCTGGCGCATCGGTTTCGGCGCCGGGCCAAAAGAACTGACTACCGCGATGACCGTGGTGCAATCGCAGTCCACCTCCGGCGCGTCTTCGGTGGGGCAGGCGGCGGCATTGGCAGCGTTTGAGGGCGGGCTGGGATTTCTTCCCGAGCAGGTTGCGGCGTATCACCAGCGCCGGGATCTGTTGGTGTCGGCATTGAGCGCCGTGAATGGCTTGCAAGTGCTGGAACCACAAGGCGGCTTCTTCGTGTTTGTGCGTTGCGCCGGTTTGCTCGGTCGTTATCGCCCGGACGGCGTGCGCCTGGACAGCGACGCTGACGTGGTGGACTGGCTGTTGGAGTCCGGCGTTGCCGGTGTTGCGGGCAGCGCGTATGGCCTGTCGCCGTGGTTTCGCCTGTCGATTGCCACTGCCACCAGCAGCGTTGCCGAAGCGGGTCGACGTATCGCCGTTGCCTGTGAGCGCCTGTTGATCGAGGCGCCGCAATGAGTCATTGGCTGGAACTGTTCGTTCACTGGACCGCGGGCTTTGGCCTCAACTACAGCTTCCTGCTGGATGCCTATCAACGCGGCTCCATGGTGGACGGTGCGCTGACCAGTATTCTGCTGTGCGCCTTCACTATTGTCGGCAGCCTGCTGGTTGGCGTGGCGCTGGCGGCGATGTTGACCTCGGGCAAAGGTTATCTGACGACTCCGGCGCGGGTATTCATCGAAGTCACCCGCAACACGCCGACGCTGGTGCAGTTGTACTGCGCGTTTCTGGTTCTGAACATGCTGTTGACCCAGGCGGTAGGCGCGGCCAATCCGCTGACGCCGTTTGCCTGGGTGGTGATCGTGATTTCCCTGCACAAAGGCGCGTTTCATGCTGAAGCCTTGCGCGCCGGCATCGAAGCGGTGCCGACCGTGACCCTGGAAGCCGCCAGTTCCCTGGCGTTCAGCAGTCGCCAGTTGTTGTGGAATGTGCAGCTGCCGCTGGCGCTGCGCTTTGCGCTGCCATCGCTGATCAACAACCTGATCGACCTGGTGAAAATGACCGCTGTTGCCTCGGCCATTGCCGTGGGCGACATCACTTACGCGGCGATCATGATCTGGACCCAGAGCGATAACGTCCTGGAACTGATGATCCTGATCCTGTCGTTCTTCGGCTTGCTGAGCTTTGTCGTCAATTGTGTAGGTCGCGCCCTTGAAGCGCGCCTGAGGATGCCCGGCTATGGCCATTGATTCATCTGCCGTTGCACCGCTGGCGTGGCCGCGTTGCCACATGGGCAAGCTGGCCTTGCTGTTGGCCGCATTGGCCTGGCTGATATTCGCCGCGCCGCACAGCCCGGTGTTTCTAGCCTTGGTGCAATGGTCCCCGGCGCTGGCGAAAGGCTTCGGGCAGAACATTTTGATCAGCCTGGTGGCTATCGGCCTGGGCTCGGTCATGGGGCTGCTGATCGGTGCGCTGGCGCTGTCGCCGACCTGGCTGCTGCGTTTGCCGGCGCGGATCTGGGTGCAGATCTTCCGCAATGCGCCGTGGCTGGTGCTGATTTACTTCACGACCTATGTGTTCCCGTTCGAGATTCACATTGGCAGCTCGTACGTATCGTTCCCGGATTGGGTGAAAGTGACCATCGGCCTGGCGCTGCCCGCCAGTGCCAACGTCGCGGAAATCTTCCGTGGCGCTATCGCCTCGATCCCCAGCACGCAATGGGAAGCGGCGCGCTCCCTGGCCTTTACGCGCTGGCAGATTTTCACTTCGATCATCCTGCCGCAGTGCTTCAAACGCATGTTGCCGCCGTGGATGAACCTGTACGCGGTGATCACCATGGGCACGGCGCTGGCCTCGCTGGTGGGCGTGCATGACGTGATCGACACCGCGCAGATCGCCAGCAATACCGTCAACCAGACCGGTTTTACCGTGCTGATCTACTTCAGTTTGCTGGCGTTGTTCTTTGCTTATTGCTACCCGATTTCCCGACTGACCCAACGCCTGGAGCGCCGTTATGCCTTCTATTGAAACCGCTTCGCAGCCCTTGGTCAGCCTGCGTGACCTGCATCTGTCGTTCGGCAGCAATCATGTGCTCAAAGGCATCGACCTTGACGTGCAGCGCGGCCAGGCAGTGTCGATCATCGGCCCGTCTGGCTCGGGCAAATCGACAATCCTGCGTTGCATCACCGGCCTGTTGCCGACCCAGCGCGGCACGATTCGCGTTGGCGACACCGAAGTGGACAAACTGGCCAACGAGGCGCAGCGCATTGAACTGCGCAAGCGCGTGGGTTTCGTGTTTCAGCAATACAACCTGTTCCCGCATTTGTCGGTGCTGGAAAACCTGGTGATCGCGCCGCGCAAGGTACTGGGTCGCAATCGCGCCGACGCCGAGCAGGAAGCCCGCGCCTTGCTGGCCAAGGTTCGCATGGAACACAAGGCCGACGCGTATCCGGGGCAACTGTCCGGCGGCCAGCAACAACGCGTGGCAATCGCCCGCGCCTTGGCGATGCGCCCGCAACTGATCCTGTTCGATGAGGTGACCTCGGCACTGGACCCGGAAACCGTCGGTGAAGTGCTGACGGTGATTCGCGAGCTGACCGAAGAGGGCATGACCTGCGTGCTAGTCACTCATGAAATGCGTTTCGCCGAGGAAATCAGCGACGTGGTGTATTTCACCGAAAACGGCCTGATCGTCGAGCACGGCAGCGCCGAGCAGATCTTTCAGCACCCGACCAGTGAACGTACCCACGAATTCCTGCGCCATGCCCTGGGCGATGCCGGGCGGCGTCCGGTGCCCACGGGCGATCCGTTTTTGTTGAGCAATATCAGCCGTTACAGCTTGTCCGTTTGAATGACCAGAAGACCTGCGAAGCAGGCGTTACCTGCGTGCAGTTTTATAAAAAACCGACTGCAATGACCTCCCAGGAGTATTTTTCATGACTACCGAAACCCGTGCCCAAGCCATCGAGACGCTTCTCGAGCAAGTCCGCGTCATCAACAAGCGCGGCGTAGACCGTGCTGCGCTGAAGGAAATCATCGGCCTGCTCGAAGGGCTGGCCGCGCGTCACGATCTGTTCAATTTCGACGCGTTCCCGTCGCCGGTGCCGGGCGAGGGCGACACCGCCTTTCGCTACCGCCTGAACGATGACGGCGAGACGCCGACGCTGTACATGAATTCGCTGCTGCCGGGCAAGAAAACCCTGCCGCACAACCACGAAACCTGGGCGGTGATCGTTGCCGTGCAGGGCCAGGAAATCAATTACGTGTGGGCGCGCAGCGACGACGGCAGCGATCCGCAGTACGCCAAACTGGTGCTGGACAAGGAAGTCGTGGTTCAGCCGGGTACGCCGATCGGTTTCCTCGGTGATGACCTGCACGGCATCCTCGTCGAAGGCGAAACACCGACGCTGCACTTCCATTTGTACGGTCGCCCGCTGGAGTCGTTGAATGGCCGTTATGGCGTCAACGAAGAAGGCCGCGTGCTCAATTACAACGCCTCGCAAATGGCCCCGTCGATCAAGGCCTACGCATGATCGACCTTTATTACTGGCCCACCGGTAACGGCCTGAAAGTCGCCATCCTGCTCGAAGAACTCGGGCAGGAGTACCGCACGCTGCCGATCAACATTCGCGCGGGAG
>NZ_DASVUM010000123.1:0-20058 GCF_036387035.1 Pseudomonas sp.
AGTGCTTTATTAATAACATTCGTACAAAAACGTTCAAGTTCGTTCAGGCTGTAAATTTCTGATCGTTTCGTAGGATAATTCGGCGGTGTCGTAGGCCGAATTAAAAAAGCACTGAGTTTTCAAAGGATTTTTTGTAGGAAAGGCTGTTTTTTGAATCGAAACTTCATCCGCCAATATTCAGGTAATTTCACCAGAGGGGGCATGCAGCGCACACTTGAACGCTGATGCCGATCCAAAACGCATCGCGGGCAAGCGCGCTGCTACAGATCGAACCTCTGCAGAAGCGCGGTTGCCCGCGAGGGTGTCAGTTCAAGTGCGACAGTTAAACCTTACTCGTGATTAACCGCTACTCCCTTTAAATACGAAGCTGGCTCGGCGCCCATGTTCTCCAGCAGCTTGGCGCTGTACCAGTCGATGAAGTTCACCACCCCGAACTCATACGTCTTCGAATATGGCCCCGGCTGATACGCGACGGAGTTGATCCCGCGCTGATTTTCTTCGGCCAGGCGGCGGTCCTGGTCGTTGGTGGCGTCCCACACTTCACGCAGTCGTGCGACGTCGTAGTCCACGCCTTCGACGGCATCCTTGTGCACCAGCCATTTGGTGGTGACCACGGTTTCCTGCGCGCTGATCGGCCACACGGTGAACACGATTACGTGGTCGCCCATGCAGTGGTTCCATGAGTGTGGCAAGTGCAGGATGCGCATCGAGCCCAGTTCCGGATTCTGAATGCGGCCCATCAGTTTCTTGCTGCCTTGCTTGCCATCGATCGTCATCGAGACGGTGCCCTTGAGCAGCGGCATGCGCACGATGCGGTTGCGCAGGCCAAAGCTGGCGTGGGCGAACGGAATTTTTTCGGCTTCCCACGCGGCAGCGGACGCCGCGACGTGGTCCTTGAATGCCTGGTCGGCACGCGGGTCGGTGACGTCGTCCCACTCAAGCAAGGTGTTCAGCAGTTCGGGATGCGAACCGTTGCAGTGGTAGCACTCGCGGTTGTTTTCCAGCACCAGCTTCCAGTTGGCTTTTTCGACCAGGGTGGTTTGCACCGCCACCTTGGTGTTCTCCATGTCGTACGGTTCCATGTAGTGGTTCAGTGTCTGCAGGAACGCGTCGATAGCGGGCGGGTTAACGGCCATGCTGATGAAAATATAACCGCCCGCCACTTTGCAATGCACCGGTTTGAGGCCGAACTGCTTCATGTCGAAGTCCGCACCCATCTCGGTGCCCGCATACAGCAGACGGCCGTCAAGCTCATACGTCCACTGGTGATACGGACACACGAGTTTGGCGACCTTGCCCTTTTCCTTGGTGCACAGGCGAGAGCCACGGTGGCGGCAGACGTTGTGGAAGGCATTGATCGAGCCGTCCGGTGCACGGACGACCAGAATCGGGTTTTTGCCGATCTGCAGGGTGAGGAAGTTGCCCTTGGCCGGCACTTCGCAGGTCATGCCCGCGATCAGCCACTCTTTCTGAAAGATTTCCTGCATGTCGATTTCAAACAGCCGCTCATCGCTGTAGAAAGGCTGCGGCAGCGAGTAAGTGCGCTCGCGGGTGTGCAGCATCTCGGCAGTGGCCTTGCGCGCAGGTTCCAGCGGATCGCCCAAGCTCAGAGTTGCGGTGACGTCCATCTTTCAAGTCCTCAGGCCGCGCTTGGCGCCGCCTACGAATGTGGCTGATACGGTGGGTGTGTAGCGAAGCGGGCGAGGCAGCAGTGATTTTGCCGCTCAGGCGGATGGATAAAGATTCTGTAAACAATTGACGGCGAGTGTGGAGCCGGGCGCGACGAGAACCTTATCCATGGGCGACATGGCCGAATCCGTTTCCGACGGCCCGACCCCTATAGACCGGGGCTGGTCGCCATAAGTATGTGAATGTCGCTGATAGGTAAATAGGCGGGTCGCGCGTTACGCAGAATCGCCACCATAAGAGGCCGACCGTCGGCCGTGGAGAGTGAGTATGTCCCAGAGTTTCCTCAGCCCGGTCAACACCCAGACGTGGGCCAACGGCCGTCACCTGGTGCGGGTCGTCAAAGTGATCCAGGAAACGTGGGATGTACGCACGTTCTGCTTCATGGCCGACCAGCCGATTCTGTTCTTCTTCAAACCCGGACAGTTTGTCACCCTGGAGCTGGAAATCGACGGCGTGCCGATCATGCGCTCGTACACCATTTCCAGTTCGCCTTCGGTACCCTACAGCTTCTCCATCACCATCAAGCGCGTACCCGGCGGCAAGGTTTCAAACTGGCTGCACGACACGTTGCACGAAGGCCAGGAGCTGGCCGTGCATGGCCCGGTGGGTCTGTTCAACGCCATCGACTTTCCGAATCCTAAAATCCTCTACCTCAGTGGCGGCGTCGGTATCACGCCGGTCATGTCCATGGCGCGCTGGTACTACGACACCAACGCCAACGTCGACATGGTCTTCGTGCACAGCTCGCGCTCGCCCAAAGACATCATTTACCACCGCGAACTTGAACAGATGGCGTCGCGGATCAATAACTTCGCCCTGCACATCGTCTGTGAAAAGCATGGGCTGGGTGAGCCTTGGGCGGGTTATCGGGGCTATCTGAATCAGAAGATGCTCGAACTGATGGCGCCGGATTTCATGGAACGCGAGGTGTTCTGCTGCGGCCCGACGCCGTACATGAGCGCCGTGAAGCGATTGCTTGAAGCCAACGGTTTTAACATGGCGCAGTACCACGAAGAATCGTTTGGCGCGACGCCGCCCGAAGCGCGCGCCGATGCAGTGGAGCATGCCGAACAGGCGGCCGACGCGCCCGATCTGGATGTCGCTGAATTGCATCAGGTCGAGTTCACCGACACCGGCAAGAGCATTCGCGTGGCGCCCGGCGAAACCGTTCACGCAGCGGCTGCCAAGCTGGGCCTGATGATTCCCAAGGCGTGCGGGATGGGCATCTGCGGCACCTGCAAGGTGATGAAGCTGAGCGGCGAGGTCGAAATGGAACACAACGGTGGCATCACCGATGACGACGTCGAAGAGGGCTACATCCTGTCCTGTTGCAGCGTGCCGAAGGGCGACGTGCGCATCGAGTACTGAGTTTCGGGTATGAGGAGGAGCGCCAAGTGCGCCAGAGGGCCGACCCGGTCTCGAGTCGGCCTGGGTAACGCTGGTTACACTTTGAAGCGCGCAACCATGCCGTTCAGGTCCACGGCCAGACGCGACAGCTCGTTGCTCGCAGCGCTGGTCTGATTGGCACCTGTCGCAGATTGAGTCGACAGGTCGCGGATGTTGACCAGGTTGCGGTCCACTTCCCGCGCAACTTGCGCCTGCTCTTCCGCCGCGCTGGCGATGACCAGGTTGCGTTCGTTGATTTCCACAACCGCGCTGTTAATGGTGTCCAGCGCAAGGCCTGCGCCTTTGGCGATGTTCAGGGTCGATTCCGCACGCTCAGTGCTGCTGCGCATGGAATTCACGGCCTGTTCGGTGCCGCCCTGGATACTGCCGATCATGCGTTCGATTTCGCTGGTCGATTGCTGGGTGCGGTGGGCGAGGGCGCGAACTTCGTCGGCGACCACGGCAAACCCGCGACCGGCTTCACCGGCACGGGCCGCTTCGATGGCGGCGTTGAGCGCCAGCAGGTTGGTCTGATCCGCCAGACCGCGAATCACATCCAGCACTTTGCCGATGTCACGGGATTCGTCCGCCAGGTTGCCGATCAAGGTGGAGGTGCTCTGCACGTCGTTGCTCATGCGTTCGATGGCGCTGACGGTTTCCTGCACCAGATCGCGGCCATCGCTGGCGGAAGTGGTGGCGTTCTTAGAGGCTTCCGATGTGCTCACGGCGTTACGTGCGACTTCTTCCACGGCGCTGGTCATCTGGTTGACGGCGGTGGCGGCCTGTTCGATTTCGTTGTTCTGCTGGGACAAGCCGCGCGCGCTTTCGTCGGTGACGGCGTTCAGCTCTTCGGCTGCCGAGGCAAGCTGCGTGGCCGAACCTGAAATGCGTTGCAGGGTGTCACGCAGCTTGGACTGCATCTTCAGCATCGCGGCCAGCAAGCGGCCCGCTTCGTCAGTACCGTCTACGGTAATGGTGCGGGTCAGGTCGCCTTCGGCGATGTCCTCAGCGGCGTTCAGTGCCGAAGCGATAGGGCGGGTGATGCTGTTGGTCAGCAACCAGGCGAACAGTAAGGTCAGCGCAGTGGCAATGATCAGCAGCGTGACGACCATCGTGAACGCCGACGAGTACTGCTGAGTCGCGTTGGCACTGGCTTCGTTCAGCTGCCGCGTGTTGATTTCAACCAGCTTGCCGAGCACTACATTCATCTGATCCGAGTTGGTTTGCAGATCGGCGTTGAGCAGGCGGGTCAGCTCGGTCATGTCGTTGGCCTGACTCAGCGACTTCATGCGGTTTTCGAGCTGGCGATAATCGTTAAGCAGTTGCAGGTACTGGTCGTAGGCCGATTGTTCTTCAGGCGCGGAAATCAGTTTGACGTAGACCGCACGGGCATCGTCGATCTGCTTGTTGCGCATGGCCAGCAGTTCGTTGGTTTTCTGCAACGTGTCAGGGTCGCGGTTAAGCATCAGGCGATAGGAGAGAACGCGCAGACGGATGCTGCCTTCGGTCAATTTATCCAGGGCCTTGATGCTGGGCATGCTGTTGGTGGCCATGACCACGTTGGCGCTGTTGATCTTGTCCATCTGCGACAGGGCGAAGATGCCCAGGACAAGCATGAGCAGGCCGATGACGGAAAAACCGAGAAAGGCGCGGGGCGCGATATTCAGATTACGTAGGGACATTACGGTTCCAGAGAGGCCGCGATCCATGCGAGGCGAAAGATAGAAACGACAGAGATGCACGGGTTATCGGTCGGCCTCACGGGGACTTGATGCCGCTGGTCTGCGCTGTGCGGTTATGTCGCAGCCAATGAACTGACGAACAGCAGGAACAAGATCGCGAAAACGTAGTCAATCAGGGCCGTTATGCGTTTGCGGAATAGAAGCGGTTGAGAGGCTTGTTGTTCGGTGTAGTGGCGTGAATGCCCTGATTTCACTGGTAGCTAAAGTGACTTTTCTTTATCGTACGCGCCCTTTGAAATTTGCCCGAGATATCAAAATGTTGGAAGCATCCCTAAGCCAGTTGGAAAAGCTCGTCAGTGACCTGGTGCAGCATAATCAGGAGCTGCAGAACACGAACGCGCAACTCGCCGAAGAGTTGAAGCAAGCCCGGGATGACAACGACAGTCTGCAGTTGAGTCTGATGGAGCAGGAAGAGAAGCAAGGCGCTACGGCTGCGCGCATTCAAGCGCTGGTTGATCGCGCCACCCGTGTCAGTGCGGTTGACGCATGATCACTGATCAGGACGGCGCCAAGGTTATTTCCATCCTTGGCAACGACTACACGATCAAGGCACCTGCCGGGCAAGAGCAGACCTTGATGGATGCGGTGTCGATGCTGAAATCGGCGCTGTTCGAAACCAAGCGCAGTTACCCGACGTTGATCGGCGACCGTCTGCTGGTGCTGGCGGCACTGAACCTGTGCTCAAAGCAAATCGAACTCAAGCAGCAACACGCCCAAGCGCTGAGCCTTTATGAAGCCAAGGTCAGCGCGACGGTCGAGGTGATCGA
Organism: Pseudomonas sp.; assembly: GCF_036387035.1. Lineage (GTDB taxonomy): Bacteria > Pseudomonadota > Gammaproteobacteria > Pseudomonadales > Pseudomonadaceae > Aquipseudomonas. The sequence continues at coordinate 5,585 of NZ_DASVUM010000123.1, forward strand.
GAAGGTGATTGCTCAGGGTTGATTCACTGTTTCGAAGCTGATCGTGTCAGTCAGCTGCTCATCACCAGGCGAATGTCCGCGGCCAGCTCTCGTATGCGGGCTTCTTCGGTGTCCCACGAGCACATGAAGCGGGCGCCGCCGTTGCCAATGAAGGTGTAAAAGCGCCAGCCTCTCGCGGTCAGCGCGGCAATGGCGGCTTCCGACAGTTGCAGGAAAACCCCATTGGCCTGCACGGGGAACATCAGATCCACGCCAGGAATGTCTTTCACCAGATCAGCCAGCAACTGCGCGCAGCTGTTGGCGTGGCGCGCGTGTTTGAGCCACGCGTCGTTTTCCAGCAAACCCACCCACGGCGCCGACAGAAAACGCATCTTTGAGGCCAGCTGGCCGGCCTGTTTGCAGCGATAGTCGAAGTCTTCGGCGAGGGCGTGATTGAAGAACAGAATCGCCTCGCCCACTGCCATGCCGTTTTTGGTGCCACCGAAACACAGCACATCAACGCCGGCCTTCCAGGTCAGTTCTGCAGGCGAGCAGCCCAGGAACGCGCAGGCATTGGCAAAGCGGGCGCCGTCCATGTGCAGGTTCAGGCCCAGCTCCTTGCAGGTCTCGCTGATGGCTTTCAGTTCTTGCGGCAGATACACGCTGCCCACTTCCGTGGCTTGGGTCAGCGTGACGACGCGCGGTTTGGGATAGTGGATATCGGCGCGTTTGAGCGCGACTTCACGAATGGAATCAGGCGTCAGCTTGCCGTTCTCGCTGCGAGCGGTCAGCAGCTTCGAGCCGTTGGAGAAGAATTCCGGCGCGCCGCATTCGTCCGTCTCGACGTGGGCGGTTTCCGAGCAGATCACGCTGTGGTAACTCTGGCAGAGCGAGGACAGCGCCAGGGAGTTGGCCGCCGTGCCGTTGAAGGCAAAAAACACCTCGCAGTCTGTTTCGAACAACTGACGGAATTGATCGGCCGCGCGCGCTGTCCATTGGTCGTCACCGTAGGCACGCTGGTGCCCGTGGTTGGCTTGCTCCATGGCCGCCCACGCTTCCGGGCAGATTCCCGAATAGTTGTCGCTGGCAAACTGCTGGCTTTGGTCTGACATGGCCGGTTCCCTGTAATCGAAGGCTGCGACTGTAACCAAGATTGATCGGTTTGGTCATGCATTCTTGCGTCAGAAAATTCAGCCAGACAGCGAAGTCATATGACCGAACCGAAATCAACGACCGCACCCGTGCGAGATCGCGCGTTGGACCTGCTCAAGTGGCTGGCGATGCTGAGCATGGTGATGGATCACCTGCGCTATGTCGGCTGGCACGCCAATTGGCTGTACGTACCGGGGCGTCTGGCGTTCCCGTGGTTTTGCCTGGCGATTGCGGTGAATGTCGTGCGCAGTGGCCGGCGTGATGCCGAGCCTTCGATTCGGTGGAAATACCTGGCCTGGCTGGCGGTGTTTTCCGTGCTCGCTGAGCTGCCCTACCGGATTTACATGGCCGGGGAGGTCACCACTCTCAATGTCCTGCCGACGCTGACGTTGGGTTTGCTGGCGGCGCAGGGTGCATTGAGTCGCTCATGGCCGGCGAGGATGCTTGGTATCGCCGCGTTGGGTGTGGGTGTCGCGTTCGGACCGGAATTGATGTTTGGGGCGTATGGGGTCCTTCTGCCGCTGGCGTTCGTGCTCGTCCTACGCACCTCGTTATGGCTGGCAATCGTGCCGGGGATCGTCTGCTTGTTGAGCAACGAGTGGCCGAAAATCATCGACGGCATGACGTGGGGCGATCCTATTTCCATCGGCGCACTGGCGGCTTGCCTGCTGGCGCCACTGCTCGGATTAGCAATGCTTCGCAGCCGCCCTGCATTCAGCGTCTGGCCGATGCGGCGCTGGGCTTACCTGATTTATCCGGTGCATTTTTTGCTGTTGTTCGGGCTGCGTGCCTTGCTTGCCGGTTAAGACGATCCCCCGGCCAGATACGGTGAATCAGTGGGACCGGCTGCAGCCGGGAAGAGGCCGGTGTGGACGCCATCAGTTTTGCAGCGTAACGCCCGACGCCTTCCCGGCTAAAGCCAGTCCTACTATCGGACCGTGATCATCCAGTAAGACCGGCTTCAGCCGGGAAGAGGCAGGGTGAGCACCATCAGTTTCGCGGTGTCGGTGTAGACAAAGCGCTATTCCCGCCCGTATCTTCCGCCTCAGGCCACCGCAGTGGCCAGCGTCGCTCGGACGGTTCCGGGCGCTTACGTCTTCAGAGGTTTCCATGGCAGACCAAGGTTCGCCGCGCCGCTTTGCGCGCATTGATCGACTCCCCCCTTACGTGTTAAACATCACCGCCGAGCTGAAAATGGCTGCTCGTCGTCGTGGTGAGGACATCATCGACCTGAGCATGGGCAACCCCGATGGGGCAACGCCGCCGCACATCGTCGAGAAACTGGTCACCGTCGCCCAACGTGAAGACACTCACGGCTACTCGACTTCGCGTGGCATCCCGCGTCTGCGTCGGGCGATCTCCAACTGGTACAAAAAACGTTATGACGTCGACATCGACCCGGAAGACGAAGCCATCGTCACCATCGGCTCCAAAGAAGGTCTGGCGCATTTGATGCTCGCCACGCTGGATCAGGGCGACACCGTTCTGGTGCCGAACCCCAGTTACCCGATTCACATCTACGGCGCCGTCATCGCCGGCGCCCAGGTGCGCTCCGTGCCGCTGGTGCCGGGCGTGGACTTCTTCGCCGAGTTGGAGAAAGCCATTCGCGGCTCGATCCCCAAGCCGAAAATGATGATCCTGGGTTTCCCGTCCAACCCGACCGCTCAGTGCGTCGAGCTTGATTTCTTCGAGCGCGTCGTCGCCCTCGCCAAACAGTACGACGTACTGGTAGTTCATGATCTGGCTTACGCCGACATCGTCTATGACGGCTGGAAAGCGCCGTCGATCATGCAGGTCCCCGGCGCCAAGGACATCGCGGTGGAGTTTTTCACCCTGTCCAAGAGCTACAACATGGCGGGCTGGCGCATCGGCTTCATGGTCGGGAACCCCGAACTGGTCAACGCGCTGGCGCGGATCAAGAGCTACCACGACTACGGCACCTTCACGCCACTGCAGGTAGCCGCCATCGCTGCGCTGGAAGGTGATCAACAGTGCGTGCTCGACATCGCCGAGCAATACCGCCAGCGCCGTAACGTGCTGGTCAAAGGTCTGCACGAACTGGGCTGGATGGTTGAAAACCCGAAAGCGTCAATGTACGTCTGGGCGAAGATTCCCGATGCCTACGCGCATTTGGGATCACTGGAATTCGCCAAAAAGCTGCTGGCCGAAGCCAAGGTCTGCGTTTCCCCCGGTGTCGGTTTTGGTGAATACGGCGACGACCACGTACGCTTCGCCCTGATCGAGAATCAGGACCGCATTCGTCAGGCTGTTCGCGGCATTCGCGGTATGTTCAGGGCAGATGGGTTGCTGCCTGCAAGACCGGTCTGATTGCGACATTGATCCCCCCGAATCCCCGGCCTCGTCCGGGGATTTTTGTTTTCACGCCCCGCAGAACAGCGCAAATCCCCGTGCCCATCACCCTATGTCGTAAACGCGCCTTTGTGTGGCGTGCGCAGGCATCTGGGCGCTTGGCGTCAGCCCTACCATCGTGGCCAAAGGGCGGTTCGTTGCCCTGTCGATCATTCAGGCGCCGCGCCGCCGCTGGGAGAACCGCGATGTTCAGCAAGCAAGACCAGATCCAGGGTTACGACGATGCACTGTTGGCGGCGATGAGTGCCGAAGAGCAGCGTCAGGAAGACCACGTTGAGCTGATCGCCTCGGAGAACTACACCAGCAAGCGCGTGATGCAGGCCCAGGGCAGCGGCCTGACCAACAAGTACGCCGAGGGGTATCCCGGCAAGCGTTACTACGGCGGCTGCGAGCATGTCGACAAGGTCGAGCAGTTGGCGATTGATCGCGCCAAGCAGCTGTTTGGCGCCGACTACGCCAACGTTCAGCCGCACTCCGGTTCGTCGGCCAACAGCGCGGTTTACCTGGCACTGCTGCAGGCGGGCGACACCCTCCTGGGCATGAGCCTCGCCCACGGCGGTCACCTGACCCACGGCGCCAAAGTGTCGTCTTCGGGCAAGCTGTACAACGCCGTTCAATACGGCATTGATGTGGCCACCGGCCTGATCGATTACGACGAAGTCGAGCGACTCGCCGTCGAGCACAAACCAAAGATGATCGTCGCCGGTTTCTCGGCCTATTCCAAAACCCTGGATTTCCCGCGCTTTCGGGAGATTGCCGACAAAGTGGGCGCGCTGCTGTTCGTCGATATGGCGCACGTGGCCGGTCTGGTCGCTGCCGGCTTGTACCCGAACCCGCTGCCCTACGCCGATGTGGTCACCACCACCACCCACAAAACCCTGCGCGGTCCGCGTGGCGGCTTGATCCTGGCCAAGGCCAACGAAGAGATCGAGAAAAAGCTCAATTCCGCCGTGTTCCCGGGTGCCCAGGGCGGCCCCCTGATGCACGTGATTGCCGGCAAGGCTGTGTGCTTTAAAGAAGCCATGGAGCCGGGGTTCAAAGCCTATCAACAACAGGTGATCGACAACGCCCAGGCCATGGCACAGGTGTTCATCGATCGTGGTTACGACGTCGTTTCGGGCGGGACGGATAACCACTTGTTCCTCGTCAGTCTGATTCGCCAGGGCCTGACCGGGAAAGATGCCGACGCGGCACTGGGTCGCTCGCACATCACCGTGAACAAGAACGCCGTGCCGAACGATCCGCAGTCGCCCTTCGTGACGTCGGGCCTGCGCATCGGCACCCCGGCCGTGACCACGCGCGGTTTCAAAGTTACCCAGTGCATCACGCTGGCCGGCTGGATCTGCGACATCCTCGACAACCTCGGCGACGCCGATGTCGAGGCCAATGTTGCGGGCCAGGTCGCCGCGCTGTGCGCCGATTTTCCGGTTTACCGCTGAGTCAGGAGTCGCACCATGCAGCATTACTCGGGCTTTGGCCTTTTCAAACACTCCCTCAGCCACCACGAAAACTGGCAGCGGATGTGGCGCACACCGACGCCTAAGAAGGTCTATGACGTCGTGATTGTCGGAGGCGGCGGGCACGGCCTGGCAACGGCCTATTACCTGGCAAAGGAACACGGCATCACCAACGTCGCCGTGGTTGAAAAGGGCTGGTTGGGCGGTGGCAACACTGCGCGCAACACCACCATTGTGCGTTCCAACTACCTGTGGGATGAATCCGCACACCTTTACGAACACGCGATGAAGCTGTGGGAAGGCCTGTCTCAGGACCTCAACTACAACGTCATGTTTTCCCAGCGCGGCGTCTACAACCTGTGCCACACCCTGCAGGACATGCGTGATTCCGAACGCCGCGTCAGCGCCAACCGCCTCAACGGCGTGGATGGCGAATTGCTCAACGGCAAGCAAGTGGCTGACGAGATTCCTTACCTGGATTGCTCGAAAAATACCCGTTACCCGATCATCGGTGCGACGGTGCAACGTCGCGGCGGTGTAGCGCGTCACGACGCCGTGGCCTGGGGCTTTGCCCGAGCGGCCGATGCACTGGGCGTGGACCTGATTCAGCAAACCGAAGTGACCGGCTTTCGCAAGGAAAACGGCGTGTGCATCGGCGTCGAAACCAACAAGGGATTCATCGGTGCCAAGCGCGTCGGCGTGGTGACGGCCGGTAACTCCGGGCACATGGCCAAGCTCGCCGGCTTCCGACTGCCGGTCGAATCCCATCCGCTGCAAGCGCTGGTGTCCGAGCCGATCAAACCCATCATCGACAGCGTGATCATGTCCAACGCCGTACACGGCTACATCAGCCAATCCGACAAGGGCGACCTGGTCATCGGTGCGGGCATCGACAGCTGGCTCGGCTATGGTCAGCGCGGCTCTTATCCGGTGATCGAACACACCATCCAGGCGATCGTCGAGATGTTCCCGGTGCTGTCGCGCGTGCGCATGAACCGGCAATGGGGCGGCATCGTCGACACCACGCCGGACGCCTGCCCGATCATCTCCAAAACCCCAGTGGCGAACCTGTTTTTCAATTGCGGTTGGGGCACCGGTGGCTTCAAGGCCACGCCGGGCTCGGGCAACGTGTTTGCCGCCAGTCTGGCGAAAGGCGAGATGCACCCGCTGGCCAAACCCTTCTCAATCGACCGGTTCCACAACGGCGCATTGATCGATGAACACGGCGCTGCAGCAGTAGCCCACTAACAGGAGAAATCCCATGTTGCACATCTTCTGTCCTCACTGTGGCGAACTGCGCTCCGAAGAGGAGTTCCACGTCTCCGGTCAGGCCCATATTCCGCGTCCGCTGGACCCGGCTGCCTGCACCGACGAGGAGTGGGGCGACTACATGTTCTTCCGCGACAACCCACGCGGCCTGCACCACGAGTTGTGGATACATGCAGCGGGTTGCCGTCAGTACTTCAACACCACGCGTGACACCGTCACCTATGAAATTCTCGAAACCTATCTGATCGGCACGCAGCCGCAGTTCGTCAATCCAGTGCCTGCGATCAGAAAGGGAGATCAGGTATGAGCCAGTCCAATCGCCTGCCCAACGGCGGCCGCATCGACCGCAGCAAGGTCCTGAATTTCAACTTCAATGGCCAGACGTATCAGGGCTTCGAAGGCGACACGCTGGCCGCTGCCCTGCTCGCCAACGGCGTCGACATCATCGGCCGCAGCTTCAAATATTCACGCCCCCGCGGGATCTTTGCCGCAGGGTCTGAAGAGCCCAATGCCGTGCTGCAGATCGGCGCCACCGAAGCCACGCAGATCCCCAACGTGCGCGCCACGCAGCAGGCGTTGTACTCGGGCCTCGTCGCAACCAGCACCAACGGCTGGCCGAGCGTGAACACCGACATGATGGGCATTCTGGGCAAGGTCGGCGGCAAGCTGATGCCGCCGGGCTTCTACTACAAAACCTTCATGTACCCGCAATCGTTCTGGATGACCTACGAAAAGTACATCCGTAAAGCGGCGGGCCTCGGGCGTTCGCCGACTGAACTGGATCCGGACACCTACGACAACATGAACCGGCACTGCGACGTGCTGGTGGTCGGTGCCGGGCCTGCAGGTCTGGCCGCAGCACTGGCGGCAGGGCGCAGCGGTGCGCGGGTGATCGTGGCGGACGAGCAGGAAGAATTCGGCGGAAGCCTGTTGGACAGCCGCGAAAGCCTGGACGGCAAGCCGGCGGCCGAATGGGTGGCGACGGTGGTGGCCGAACTGAAAGGCCTGGCCAACGTGACGCTGTTGCCGCGCGCCACGGTGAACGGCTATCACGACCACAATTTCCTGACCATTCACGAGAGGCTGACCGATCACTTGGGCGACCGCGCACCGATTGGCCAGGTGCGTCAGCGCATGCACCGGGTTCGCGCCAAGCGTGTGGTGCTGGCGACCGGCACCCACGAGCGTCCGCTGGTCTACGGCAACAACGACGTGCCGGGCAACATGCTGGCTGGCGCGGTTTCCACTTACGTGCGCCGTTATGGCGTGGCGCCGGGGAAGAAGCTGGTGTTGTCGACCAACAACGATTACGCCTATCGCGTGGCCCTGGACTGGCTCGACGCCGGCCTGCACGTGGTGGCTGTCGCCGATGCGCGGCACAACCCGCGCGGTGCGTTGGTAGAAGAAGCCCGTGCCAAAGGCATTCGCATCCTCACCGGCAGCGCTGTGGTGGAGGCCCGTGGCAGCAAGCGCGTCAGCGCCGCTCGTGTTGCGGCCATCGACGTCAAAGCGCACAGGGTTGCGAGCCCTGGCGAATGGCTGGACTGCGATCTGGTCGCCAGCTCCGGTGGCTACAGCCCGATCGTTCATCTGGCCTCGCACCTGGGCGGCAAGCCGGTCTGGCGCGAAGACATCCTCGGTTTTGTGCCGGGCGAAGCACCGCAGAAACGTGTTTGTGTCGGTGGTGTGAACGGCGTCTACGCCTTGGGCGATTCGCTGGCCGATGGCTTTGAAGGCGGCGTGCGTGCCGCCAGTGAAGCCGGCTTCAAACCGGTTGAAGGCGTCCTGCCGAAAGCGTTGAGCCGTGTCGAAGAACCGACCCTGGCGCTGTTCCAGGTCCCGCACGAGAAAGGCACCGCACGCGCGCCGAAGCAATTCGTTGACTTGCAGAACGACGTCACCGCGGCGGCCATCGAGCTCGCCACCCGCGAGGGGTTTGAGTCCGTCGAGCACGTCAAACGCTACACCGCACTGGGTTTCGGTACCGACCAGGGCAAGCTGGGCAACGTCAACGGGCTGGCCATTGCCGCGCGCTCGCTGAACGTTTCGATCCCGGAAATGGGCACCACCATGTTCCGTCCGAACTACACGCCGGTGACCTTCGGCGCCATTGCCGGACGCCACTGCGGCCACATCTTCGAGCCGGTGCGCTTCACCGCGCTGCACGCCTGGCACGTGAAGAACGGCGCCGAATTCGAAGACGTCGGACAGTGGAAACGGCCATGGTATTTCCCTAAAGCCGGCGAAGACATCCACGCGGCGGTGCGCCGGGAGTGCAAGGCCGTGCGCGACAGCGTCGGTCTTCTGGACGCTTCGACGCTGGGCAAAATCGACATTCAGGGCCCGGACGCACGGGAATTCCTGAACCGCATCTACACCAATGCCTGGACCAAGCTCGATGTGGGCAAGGCGCGTTACGGCCTGATGTGCAAGGAAGACGGCATGGTCTTCGACGACGGCGTGACCGCCTGCATCGCCGACAACCATTTCATCATGACCACCACCACCGGTGGCGCTGCACGCGTGCTGCAGTGGCTGGAAATCTATCAGCAGACCGAATGGCCGGACCTTAAGGTGTACTTCACTTCGGTCACCGACCACTACGCGACCCTGACGCTGTCGGGCCCGAACAGCCGCAAGCTGCTCAGCGAAGTGACTGACATCGACCTGGGCCGTGAAGCGTTCCCGTTCATGACCTGGAGAGAAGGTCTCGTGGCGGGTGTGCCAGCGCGTGTGTTCCGGATTTCGTTCACCGGTGAGCTTTCCTACGAAGTGAACATCCAGGCGGATTACGCCATGGGGGTTCTGGAAAAGATCGCCGAGGCTGGCAAGGCGTACAACCTGACCCCGTATGGCACCGAAACCATGCACGTGCTGCGGGCTGAGAAGGGCTTCATCATCGTCGGCCAGGACACGGATGGCTCGATGACGCCGGACGATCTGAACATGGGTTGGTGTGTCGGCCGTACCAAACCCTTCTCGTGGATCGGCCAACGCGGCATGAATCGTGAGGATTGTGTGCGGGAAGACCGCAAGCAGCTCGTAGGCCTCAAGCCTGTTGATCCGGACAAGTGGCTGCCGGAAGGCGCACAGCTGGTGTTCGATCCGAAGCAGGCCATCCCGATGAAGATGGTGGGCCACGTGACGTCGAGTTATGCGGCGAACTCGCTGGGCTATTCGTTTGCCATGGGTGTGGTGAAGGGCGGGCTCAAGCGCATGGGCGAGCGGGTGTTCGCGCCGCTGGCGGATGGATCGGTGATCGAGGCGGAAATTGTGTCCTCGGTGTTCTTTGATCCGAAGGGCGATCAGCAGAACGTGGAGTAATTCACCTGCAGCGCACGGCTTCCTTGTAGGTTCGCATTCACGGACAACAGAATTCAACAGGTGCTCTATGACCACAGCCAACGTTTACCAACAGCGGCCCGCGACTGACGCCAAGGCCGAGTCGCCGCTGTTTCATGCGGACCTTCAGAGCCTGATAGGCAAAGGCCGCAGCAACCCGGGCGTCGTGCTGCGGGAGAAAAAACTGCTCGGCCACCTGACCCTCCGGGGCAGCGGCCACGACCCGGCGTTTGCGGCGGGCGTGCACAAGGCGCTGGGGATGGAACTGCCGGCGGCGCTGACGCTGGTGTCCAGCGGCGACAGCTCGATTCAGTGGCTTGGCCCGGATGAGTGGCTGGTGATCGTGCCGACCGGTGAAGAATTCGCCGTCGAGCAGACGCTGCGCGAAGCACTCGCCGGTTTGCACATCGCTATCGTCAATGTCAGCGGCGGACAGTCGTTGCTGGAGCTGACCGGCTCGAAAGTCCGCGAAGTGCTGATGAAGTCCACTAGCTACGACGTGCACCCGGATAACTTTCCGGTGGGCAAGGCCATCGGTACGGTCTTCGCCAAATCGCAGCTGGTGATCCGCCGTACCGGCGAAGAGACCTGGGAGCTGGTGATACGCCGCAGCTTCGCCGATTACTGGTGGCTATGGTTGCAGGATGCTAGCGCAGAGTACGGTTTGGGCGTTGCCGCCTGATGCCGGGTTAGCCACACGCGGATCGTTCCCACGCTCCGCGTGGTAACGCCGGCCGTGACGCTTCGCGTCACTCGACAATGGACGCGGAGCGTCCTGAACCGCATTCCCACGCAGAGCGTGAGAACGATTAAGGAATAAATATGAGCCGCGCCCCCGACACCTGGATTCTGACTGCCGACTGCCCCAGCGTTTTGGGCACGGTGGACGCGGTGACGCGTTATCTCTTCGAGCAGGGCTGTTACGTCACTGAGCACCATTCGTTTGACGACCGGTTGTCCAGCCGCTTCTTCATTCGCGTCGAGTTCCGTCAGCCGGAGGGATTTAACGAAGCCTCCTTCCGTGCAGGCCTGGCCGAACGCGGCGAATTGTTCGGCATGATCTTCGAGCTGACCGCCCCGAATTACCGTCCGAAGGTGGTAATCATGGTCTCCAAGGCCGACCACTGCCTCAACGATCTGCTGTATCGCCAGCGCATTAATCAGCTGTCGATGGACGTGGTCGCCGTTGTCTCCAACCACCCGGATCTTGAACCGCTGGCACGCTGGCACGAGATTCCCTACTACCATTTCCCCCTCGACCCCAACGACAAACCGGCACAGGAAGCGAAGGTGTTGAAGGTGATCGAAGAGACCGGCGCCGAACTGGTGGTGCTCGCCCGCTACATGCAAGTGCTGTCGCCGGAGCTGTGCCGCAAGCTGGGCGGCAAGGCGATCAACATTCATCACTCGTTGCTGCCCGGGTTCAAGGGCGCCAAGCCCTACCATCAGGCCTATAACAAGGGCGTGAAACTGGTCGGCGCGACGGCGCATTACATCAACAACGACCTCGACGAAGGGCCAATCATCGCCCAGGGCGTCGAAGTGGTGGATCACAGCCACTACCCCGAAGACCTGATCGCCAAGGGCCGGGACATCGAAGGTCTCACCCTGGCACGAGCTGTCGGTTACCACATTGAGCGGCGTGTTTTTCTCAATGCCAACAGGACGGTGGTGCTGTAGTTGGTCGTTGCAAGCTTCAAGCTTCAAGCCGCAAGAAAAGGCGGTGTGCACACTTCTTGCGGCGTGCAGCTTGCCGCTCGAAACCTGATCCACTCTCTCTCCAACAATAAATAAAGAGGTGATGGCATGTCTGGTAATCGTGGTGTGGTGTATCTCGGCGCGGGCAAGGTCGAAGTACAAAAAATTGACTATCCCAAGATGCAGGACCCGCGCGGCAAGAAGATCGAGCACGGGGTGATCTTGCGCGTGGTTTCCACCAACATTTGTGGCTCCGATCAACACATGGTGCGTGGCCGGACGACTGCCCAGGTCGGCCTCGTACTCGGCCATGAAATCACCGGTGAAGTGATCGAAAAAGGCAGCGACGTCGAGAACCTCAAGATCGGCGATCTAGTGTCTGTGCCTTTCAACGTCGCTTGCGGCCGTTGCCGCTCCTGCAAAGAACAACACACCGGCGTCTGCCTGACGGTCAACCCGGCCCGTGCCGGCGGTGCCTACGGTTATGTCGACATGGGCGACTGGACCGGCGGGCAAGCCGAATACGTGCTCGTGCCGTACGCCGACTTCAACCTTCTCAAGCTTCCCGATCGCGACAAGGCGATGTCGAAGATCCGCGACCTGACGTGCCTTTCCGACATCCTGCCAACCGGTTATCACGGCGCGGTCACTGCCGGGGTGGGTCCTGGCAGCTCGGTGTACATTGCCGGCGCAGGCCCCGTGGGTCTCGCCGCGGCGGCTTCAGCACGCTTGCTGGGCGCGGCAGTCGTCATCGTCGGTGACGTCAATCCTGTGCGTCTGGCCCACGCCAAGGCCCAGGGTTTCGAGATTGCCGACCTGTCCAAGGACACGCCGCTGCACGAGCAGATCGCCGATCTGCTGGGCGAGCCCGAAGTGGATTGCGCCGTCGATGCCGTGGGCTTCGAGGCCCGCGGTCACGGACACAGTGGCGCCAAGGCCGAAGCGCCCGCCACGGTACTCAACTCGTTGATGGGCGTGGTTCGCGTTGCGGGCAAGATTGGCATTCCGGGGCTGTACGTGACGGAAGACCCGGGCGCTGTAGACGCTGCGGCCAAGATGGGCGCACTGAGCATCCGTTTTGGCCTGGGCTGGGCAAAATCCCACAGCTTCCACACCGGCCAGACCCCGGTCATGAAGTACAACCGGCAACTGATGCAGGCCATCATGTGGGACCGCATCAACATTGCCGATGTGGTGGGCGTGGAAGTCATCAGCCTCGAAGACGCTCCGCGCGGTTACGGCGAATTCGATGCCGGTGTACCGAAGAAATTCGTCATCGATCCGCACAAGTTGTTCAGTGCGGCGTGATGGTCTGACGATTGGCTAAAAGGCGACCTTCGGGTCGCTTTTTTTTATGCATGACGTAGGCCTCTCGCACAGCCGGTGTAGGGCATTTCTGAAAGTGCTTGAGGAACGTTTGAATTCCATTCCACCTTGTTTCGAGAGTCTTTTTCCCATGCTATTTGTCCGCCCCGTTTTTCACGTGGTGGGTCATGCATGTTTGCCTGTCTGGTCAGAACCTCGATTCATGTGCTCGTCGCGATGCCCCTCATTCTCTTCCCTGCCACGCTGACGAGCGCTCACCTGGCGTCTGACGCACCCAACTGGTCGTCAACAGAGCTCTTCTTCGAAAATCCGAACGCCTGCATCTGGGCCGGGATGGCGCCGCCGGTGTGCGAGGCCGGATACCGTGCTGCGTATCGCCAGCATGTGCGTGTCGCGCCGACCTATCGTGTGCTGGCCGACTGCGAGGCCGACTTCGCCCCGGGTGAATGTTTCGCCGCCGACGTCTCCCGGCTCTGGTCGCCATGGCTGTCGGGTTTTGCGCTCATCACGCAGGTTCGGCTGACGTTCACCCGAGGCAGCCCTGCGTCCGAAGTCCGCCTCTTCAGCGAACCCCTTTATCGCGGCGATGATCATCAGGGGGGCACTCGGCTCATCAGCCTGCGCGAGAAGCTTCACAATGGTGAGCATTTCGATAACGCGTTCATTCGCCAACGGCGCTTGCAGGCGGGCTCGACGGTTGCAGATCAGCGATTGGCAAGGACCTTTGAGCCCCAGCGACTGTTCTATGTCAGCAAACCCTGAGCGCTACAGCGCATGCCCGCTCGCGTTGACGCCGAGCGCGACGCGGGCCATGGGCGCAACCAGCGCCGGGCGGTAGGGGCCCGGGTGGAACTTCCCTCGGAGGGGTGGTCCAACGCGTGTTTACCCGGCCATGGCCGGTCTTCCGCTAGAACGAGGTTGTTGCGATGAATGTTTTACTGAAACACGTACGCGGTGCTGCGCTGGCGAGCCTCATGGTGCTCGCCGCCACGCCAGTCTTCGCTTTCAATCTGAACGACGCGGCCAACGCGGTGGCGAACGCCACCGGCGGGCAACAGAAAGCCACCGCCGCACCTCAGGCAGCCGGGCTCCTGAACACGTTGGGCACGCAATTGAACGTCACGCCGGAGCAAGCCGTTGGTGGCACCGGTGCCTTGTTGGGGCTGGCCAAGAACAAGCTCGCCGGCAACGACTTTTCGCAGTTGAGTAAATCGGTGCCGGGCCTTGACCAACTGGCCGGCACATCGGCCCTTGGCAGCCTCAGTGGCCTTGGCGGTCTACTGGGCAATTCCGGCAGCAGCAACTCAGCGCTCGACAGTACTCTGGGCAACGTGCAAAGCATGGGTGACGTGAACAAGGCTTTCAGCGCACTCGGCATGAACAGCACCATGGTCAGCCAGTTCGTGCCGGTGATTCTGCAGTACCTTGGTCAGCAAGGCGCTGGCGGTTCGGCGCTGCAGGCGTTGAGTGGGGTGTGGGGCGCCAAGTGACCGAGTGGCTTCGCTAAATGCCGCAGGCGCCGGACCACTTGCGCTCCAGCGGCGCCGCCAACACAAACGCGACGCCGCCCGCCTTGGGCTTGAGCAAGTAACGGTAGGGCGAAGCCTGAGCGGCTTTCTTGACCGGGGAAGGCGCAGGCCCTAAAGGTAGTTCACCACCGTCACCGGCTGGCGCTTGAACAGCTCGCACGCCTCTGGCGGTGAGCAGGTGACGCATAAACACTCGCGGGCGACAGGGTGGCGCGCAATGATAAGCAGGCCGCGCCGGGACGTAAAATCCCGGTCAGCGTCGACGAATGTTTCACCTGTTTGTCAGTAGGCTCTGGAGTGCCCGGCTTGCCTGGCGCTGAGCGCGCATCCTGGCGCGAACCATCGGCAAAGT
>NZ_DASVUM010000124.1:0-50956 GCF_036387035.1 Pseudomonas sp.
GCCATCTCGCTGAGGTAGGTGGCCGAGGTGCCGTATTCACCACCCACCGACAGGCCCTGCAACAGGCGGGCGAACACCAGCATGATGGGAGCGCCAACGCCGATGGTTTCATAGCCGGGCGTGAGGGCGATGATCAGCGAACCGAAGCACATCAGCAAAACCGACGCCATCAGAGCCGCTTTGCGCCCTTTGCGGTCGGCATAAAGGCCCATGAGCCAGCCGCCGATGGGACGCATCAGAAAACCCACGGCGAAGATCGCGGCGGTGTTGAGCAATTGGGCGGTGGTGTCGCCTTTGGGGAAGAACACTTTGGCGAAGTAGAGGGAGAAGGCGGCGTAGACGTACCAGTCGTACCACTCAACCATGTTACCGACCGAACCGCTGAAAATTGACTTCAAACGGCTTCCGGTGGTCTTGGCGGCGGCTGGCGATGCAGCCGTTCCGTGGGAGGCAGAATTGGGGATGGCCATGGATTTACCTGCAGGTCATTGTTGTTAGAAGGAACGCATCGAGGCGGTCTGACGACAGTGATAGCAGGAGCTGTGCCAAGGACTGAAAGCGCCGGAATAGAGGGATTGGCGCGATACTAATAAGCGGGAATCCGCTTATTGGCTGAAATCCATGGGCGAAAAATCGCTTATTGCAGGTTCAGAAGTTTCAGGAAAGCCAGAGGCCACACCGCGAAATCTCGAGTGTTTGAACGGGCCTCTTCCCGGCTGAAGCCGGTCCCACTAAGAGCTCGCGGATTCTTGGTGGGACTGGCTTTAGCCGGGAAGGCGTCGGAGGGCACACCGCGGAATCTGGAGTGTTTGAACGGGCCTCTTCCCGGCTGAAGCCGGTCCCACTGACACGCCGCGGATTCTTGGTGGGATTGGCTTTAGCCGGGAGGGCGTCGGAGGCCGCACCGCGAGATCTTGAGTGTTTGAAAGGGCCTCTTTCCGGCTGAAGCCGGTCCTACTGACACTCCGCGGATTCTTGGTGGGACTGGCTTTAGCCGGGAAGGCGTCAGAAGGCACACCGCGGAATCTGGAATGCTTGAACGGGCCTATTCCCGGCTGAAGCCGGTCCCACTGACACCCCGCGTATCTTTAGTGGGGCTGGCTGAAGCCGGTCCCACTCAGAGCTCGTAGGCGGGAGAGCGGTGTCACTGAATTCAGATCAGATCAGCTTTGCCCATGACCTTCGACCAGGAAGTCTTCGCGCACCAGTGCGTGCCGCTGCATCTTTTCATTGAGTGTTCGACGTGGCAGCTGCAGTTCGTGCAGCACGGCTTTGATGTCGCCCCGGTGCCGTTGCAGCGCTGAACGAATGCAGTGCGCCTCGAACGCTTCCTGCTGCGCCACCAGCGACTGCCCCACCGGGATGGCTTCTGCCACCGGCGGCTCAAGTCCCAGCACCTGGCGCTCGGCTGAGTTTGCCAGCTCGCGCACGTTACCGGGCCAGTCGTGGCTCAGGAGATGGCTCAGCTGTTCGCCGCTCAACACCGGCGCGCTGCGGCCTAGGCGCTTCGCCGCATTCCGTGAGAAGTGGCTGTACAGCATCGGGATGTCTTCGCGCCGTTCGCGTAGCGGTGGCAGGCGCAATTCGGCGATGTTCAGCCGATACGCCAGATCCTCGCGGAAACGCCCGGCCCTGGCTTCTTCCAGCAGGTCCGGCTTGGTCGCGGCAATGATGCGCAAATCGATCTCGATGCTCTGGTTAGACCCCAGTCGCTCGATCCGCCGCTCCTGGATCACCCGCAGCAACTTGACCTGCTGCGCCAGCGGCATGCTCTCGATCTCGTCGAGAAACACCGTGCCGCCGTGGGCGTACTCCAGTTTGCCAATTCGTTTGGCTTGGGCGCCGGTGAAGGCGCCGCTTTCGTGCCCGAACAACTCGGCTTCAAACAGCTGCTCGGGGATCGCCGCGCAGTTGACCGCGACGAACGGCTTGTCTGCGCGCGGACCAAAGTCGTGCAGGCAGCGTGCGACCATTTCCTTGCCGCTGCCGGTCTCGCCACGAATCAGCACATTGACCGGCAACTGCGAGAGGTCCAGTACCTGCCGCCGTAGCGTCTGCATCGTCGGTGACATGCCCAGCAGCGTCGCATCAAGACGCGAGCGGTTATCCGCCTGTTCATGCAGGGTGCGGTTTTCCAGCACCAACGCGCGTTTTTCCAAGGCTCGCCGTAAGCTGCCGAGCAGCGTTTCGGGGCTGAACGGCTTCTCCAGAAAGTCATAGGCGCCGTCGCGCATGGCGTCCACGGCCATCGGCACGTCACCGTGGCCGGTCAGCAGGATCAGCGGCAAATCGCGATCGCGCCGTTGCACCTCGGCCAGCAACTGCATCCCGTCCATGCCGGGCATGCGTACGTCGCTGAGTATCACGCCCGCAAAGTGCTCGGGCAGCGCCGCCAGGCATTCTTCGGCGCGGCTGAACAGGCGCACCTCGAACCCGGACAACGTGAGCCATTGCTCTACCGCTTCCCGAATGGGCGCCTCGTCATCCACCACCATTACCGCGTTCAGCATAGGGCTCCGGCCTCCGCCGCCTTGGTCAGAGAAAAGGAAAACCGTGCGCCATTGTCGAGGTTTTCCACCCCGAGCCGGCCGCCGAGCTCATGCACGATAGCGAATGAAACCGCGAGCCCCAGGCCCAGGCCATCGCCCACCGGTTTGGTGGTGAAAAACGGATCGAAGACATTGGCCAAGTGCTCTTCGGCAACTCCGCCGCCGCTGTCGATGACCGCGATACGCCAATGCTCGGTGTACCCGTCGATACGAATTTCCAGGCGCTTGAGCGGTTTATCACGCATAGCGTCCAAGGCGTTGCGCATCAGGTTGATCAGCACCTGTTCCAGACGGATAGGGTCACCGCGCACCCAGGCCGGGCGGGTCAGGTCGAGCATGCAACTGACGCGCTCTTCGCGAAGGCGTGCGTCCAGCAACAGCAGCGCCTGATCGACCACCGTGGCGAGATCAACGCGCTCGCGCAGACCGCTGGGGCTTTTGCGGGCGAAGGTTTTCAGGTGGCCGGTGAGGGCGGCCATACGGGACAGTTGTTGATCAAGCAGGCTCAACGCTTTGTGCGCATCGTCGACCCGGCCCTGTTCCAGCAACAGGCGCAGGGTGGCCAGTTGCATGCGCTGCGCTGTCAGCGGCTGATTGATTTCGTGGGCGAGGGCGGCGGACATCTGCCCCAGGGCCGCCAGTTTGGTCGACTGCACCAGGCCGTCCTGCGCCGTTTGCAGGTCCCGCGTACGCGCCTCGACCAAGCGTTCGAGTTCTTCGCGACTGCGCTGGCGCACGCGCGCAAGGCGCCAGCGCTGGTACAGAAACAGCCCGAGAAACACCAGCGTCAGCCAGATACCCGCCGCCGCGAGCCCCGCGTTGCGCACATCTTCAAGGGCCGGCTGCGGTTTGCGCAGCAGGTGCAAGGTCCAGCCCTCGTTCGGAAGCGGCATCGACTGCCACAAGAGATCGGCCTGTTCGGTGGGCGCATCTACGCGGCTGAAGTGGCTGTTCTCGCCAAACGAACGGAGCGGCTGCTGATGCAAGGGCGTCAGCGGCTGCTTGTCGTACTGACGCGTGCTGGCCAGTTCGGCTCGGTCCTGCTCCGTCAGCGGCCGCAACGCGCGATATCGCCAGCCGGGCTGATTGGCGATGAAGACGATCCCTTTGGCGTCACTGACCAACAGCAGGTCGTCGTTTTGCGCCCAGCTGTGTTCAAGGTCCGGAAACTCGAGCTTGACCACCATCGCACCGATGAACTGCCCGGCCTCGTCGCGCACTGCGTGCGACAGGAAATACCCCGGGATGCCACTGGTCACGCCGACCGCATAGAAACGTCCGACGCCGGTGGCGCGGGTTTGGGTGAAATAAGGACGGAAGCCGTAGTTGTGCCCCACATAACTGCTCGGGAGACGCCAGTTGCTGGCGCCGACGGCAAGCCCGTTGCGGTCGAGCAGTTCGAGGGTGGAGGACTGCGCAGCGCCGTTGATCTGCTCCAGTTTGAGATTGAGCGCCTGGGTGGTGTCGGCGCTGACTGGCCCGCTGAGCGCCGTTCGCAGCTGCGGGTCAATGGCCAGAACGGCCGGCAACGCACGGTAGCGCTCGATCAGGGTCTGCAGCGTGTTCGCGTAAAGCGCGAGCCGGTCACCGGATCGCGCGGCGTCGTCTTCCAGGGCATGCCGTTGAGCCTGATGCATCGCCAGCGTCGCCGCGATGGCAGCGCCTGCGAGGATCAGCAAAACGTAGAACACAAGGCGAACGGAACGGGGCATGCGCATGACCTGTTTTCAGTGGCTGGCGCATGCGCCCCGGATTCCTGCCTTACAGCAAATTGAACGTCGTCTCTTTCAGGTGCTCGGAGTCCAGGCCAATCATCAACTTGAACTCGCCTGCTTCCGCCGCGTACTTCAACGAAGGATTGAAGAACTTCAGGTCCTCTTCTGTCAGGGTGAAACTCACGGATTTCTCTTCCCCGGGGTTCAGCATGACTTTCTGGAAGTTCTTCAGCTCTTTGACCGGACGACTGATCGACGCGGCCACGTCGCGCAGGTACAGCTGAACGACGGTTTCACCCGCAACCTTGCCCGTGTTCTTGACCATGACGCTGGCGGTCAGCTTGTCTTTGCGGGTCATCTTGTTGATCGACAGGGTGATGTCCGAAACGCTGAACTGGGTATAGCTCAGGCCGTAACCAAACGGGAACAGCGGGCTGGTCGGCTCTTCGAAGTAGTTCGAGGTGTAGTTCGAATCATTCGGGCGGTACGGACGGCCGGTGTTCAGGTGGTTGTAGTAGGCCGGCACCTGGCCGACGGAGCGCGGGAAGGTCATCGGCAGTTTGCCGGACGGGTTGTAATCGCCGAACAACACATCAGCCAGGGCATTACCGCCTTCGGTACCGAGGAACCAGCTCTCCACCATGGCGTCGGCCAGCTCGTTTTCTTCGCCCAGCGCCAGCGGCCGGCCGTTCATCAGCACCAGCACCAGCGGCTTGCCCGTGGCCTTGAGCGCGCGGATCAGCTCGCGCTGACGGCCCGGGATGACCAGGTCAACCCGGCTTGCTGCTTCGTGGGACATGTTGCGCGACTCACCCACCACCGCGACCACCACGTCCGCCTGCTGCGCGGCCTTGACCGCTTCGTCGATCATCTCCTGCTCGGGGCGCGGGTCGATGGCGATCTGGTCGTCCATCTTGTTCAGGTAGGTGATGGCGTGCTGGTTGTCAGTGACATTGGAACCCAATGCATACACCAGCTTGGCCTTGTCGCCCACCGCCGCCGCGATACCGTCATAGGCGTTGACCGTCTGACGCGCCAGACCGGCCGCCGACCAGCTGCCCATCATGTCCATCGAGCTCTTGGCCAGCGGGCCGATCACCGCGATGGTGCCTTGCTTCTTCAATGGCAGGGTGTCGTTCTGGTTCTTCAGCAGCACGATGCTCTTGCGCGCCACGTCGCGGGCTTCGGCACGGTGCAAACGGTTTTCGGCGTTACGGTCGGCGGGGTCATCGACCGCCGCGCCAATGCGCAGGTACGGATTGGCGAACAGGCCCATTTCCCACTTGGCGCCAAGCACCTCGCGTACGGCGTTGTCGACTTCTTTGACCGACACTTCGCCGCTCTTGACCAGGTCCGGGAGTTCTTCGCCGTACGCCTTGTCGTTCATGCTCAGGTCGACGCCGGCCTTGATGGCCAGTTTGGCGGCTTCGCGGAAGTCCTTGGCCACGCCATGGTCGATCAATTCCTTGATTGCGCCGTGGTCGCTGACCGTCACGCCTTTGAAGCCCCAATCCCTGCGCAGCACGTCCTGGAGCAGCCAGGCGTTGGCGGTGGAAGGCACGCCGTTGATGGCGTTCAGCGCGATCATCACGCCGCCCGCGCCGGCATCGATCGATGCGCGATACGGCGGCAGGTAGTCCTGTTGCATGCGCACCGGGCTCATGTCGACGGTGTTGTAATCCCGGCCACCCTCGACCGCGCCATACAGGGCGAAGTGTTTGACCACCGCCATGATGCTGTTGGGCGCCTGCATGCTGGTGCCTTGAAACGCGCGGGTCATGGTCGCGGAAATGCGCGAGACCAGATACGTGTCCTCGCCGAAGCCTTCGGAGCTGCGGCCCCAGCGCGCGTCGCGGGTGATGTCGACCATCGGCGCGAAGGTCATGTCCACGCCGTCGGCGGCTGCTTCGATCGCCGACACGCGACCGGTGCGGGTGATGGCGTTCATGTCCCAGGTCGAGGCCAGACCCAGGCTGATCGGGAATACCGTGCGCTGGCCGTGGACCACGTCGTAGGCGAAGAACATCGGGATCTTGTTGCGGCTGTGCCCGGCGGCGTCCTGCATGGCGCGGTTGTCCGGCAGCACGACGGAGTTGAACGTACCGCCGATGCGGCCTGCGGTGATTTCCTTGAGGATTTCCGGCTTGGGCATCTCCGGGCCAATGCTGATCAGGCGCAGTTGACCGATCTTCTCATCGAGGGTCATTTGCTTCATCAGGTTGGCGATAAACGCATTCTTGGCTTGCAGCGTAGAGGCGGTGCCGACGCCACTGGTGGCGTTTTCGGCCCAGGCGGACTGACTGACCAGGCCGATGACAAGACTCAGTAAACACAGCTTATTCATGAATGGTTTTCTCAAGGCGTTGCCGGCAACTCGCGGGTAATACCGGTCAGCCATTGTTATAGGTGTCAAACCTTTGGTTTTTATTGTCGTCAGGACGGAACGTCGCTGAACTCCTGTCTCGTATGAGTATCAGTAGCGCAACGAGTTTTATCTGATTGTGGCTCGGCAATCCAGAGCCCTGATGACGCGATGGGCCGGGATTATGCCGGGGATCGTCCGGTTTGGCTAAAGTCATGACTGACAGGACTAACTATTAATGAGTACAGGGAGCACGCACGCCATGCAGACAGAGCGTTATGACCAAAGCCAGGGCAGTCGTTACAAATTGTCACTGGCGCTGATGATGCTGCTCACGACGTTATTGTCAGGCTGCGGAATCAACAACATTCCGACCTACGACGAACAGGTCAAAGCCGCCTGGGCCCAGGTGCAGAACCAGTACCAACGCCGCGCCGACCTGATCCCCAACCTCGTTGAAACGGTGAAGGGCTACGCCAGGCAAGAGCAGGACACTTTGACCGCCGTTATCGAAGCCCGGGCCAAGGCAACGTCGATTCAGGTGGACGCCAGCACGCTGAACGACCCGGCCAAACTCAAGCAATTTCAGGAGGCCCAAGGCCAGCTGACCGGGGCATTGAGCCGTTTGATGGTGGTCTCCGAGCGCTACCCGGACCTGAAATCCAACCAGAACTTCCTCGCGCTGCAATCCCAGCTTGAAGGCACGGAAAACCGCATTGCGGTGGCGCGCCGCGACTTTATCACGGCGGTTGAGCGTTACAACACCGAGATCCGCACCTTCCCGGGCCGTCTGTGGCATTCGGTAATGTACAGCGATTTGCCGGTACGGCCGAATTTTGAAGCCACTGCCGCTGACGCTGATAAAGCGCCACAAGTGAAATTCTGATGAGGCGCGCGCGGCGGGGCGTGCTGGTCGCTTTATTGACGATGTCGGTGGGCGTGTTTGCCCAGTGGGCGCAGGCCGACCTCGCGTTTCCGCCGCTGACCGGGCGGGTCGTGGACACGGCGGGGCTGATTGACGGCCCCGGCAAAGAGCATCTCGAACAGATGCTCCGCGCGCACGAGGAGCTGACCACCGAGCAAGTGGTGGTGGTCACGCTGCCCGACTTGCAGGGCTCCAGCATCGAGGACTACGGCTATCAGCTCGGTCGTCACTGGGGTATCGGACAGAAGGGCAAAGACAACGGCGCCCTGTTGGTGGTTGCCCGCGACGAACGCAAGGTGCGCATCGAAGTGGGCTACGGCCTGGAGGATCGCCTCACCGATGCGCAGTCGTCAGTAATCATCAGCCAGATCATCACGCCGGCGTTTCGCCAGGGCGACTTTGCCGGCGGCATCACTAAAGGCGCCGAGGCGATGGTTCAAGTGCTGGGCGGTGATCCCCTTGCCGAGCCAGCGGTCGGTGCGACGGGCAGCGCAGGCGCGACCGAAGACGAGGGCGCGGACTGGAGAATGAGTCTGTTGTTCTTCGTGCTGTTCGTGGTCATCAGTTTCATCAGCATACGTTCCGGGCGCGGTGGCTTCATCAGCTCCGGCGGCGGTGGCCTCGGGGGTTTGGGCGGCTTCGGTTCCGGGGGCTCAAGCGGCTCCGGCTCAGGCGGTATGCGCGGTGGCGGTGGTGGTTTTGGCGGGGGCGGTGCCTCCGGTGGTTGGTAGTCGATCGCTCAGGAAGGGTTTACGTGCATGACATTGCTCAATAAAGATGAACAGCAGCAGGTTGCCCACGCCATCGAGACCGTCGAGCGCCAGACCGACGCCGAACTGGTGACGGTACTTGCGACCCGTGCTGACGATTACACCTACGTGCCGCTGATCTGGGCCGGGGTCATCGCGTTGCTTGGGCCGGGGCTGATCAATCTGCTGACCGGCTGGCTCAACGCCAACCATCTGCTGCTGGCGCAGGTGGTCACGTTCCTTGTGGTGGCGCTGGTGTGCCGGTTGCCGGGCATCACCACGCGGCTTGTGCCAGCACGCGTGCGGCATTGGCGGGCGGGCAATCTGGCCCGTCGGCAGTTTCTCGAACAGAACCTGCACGCCACCGCCAACGGTACCGGCGTCCTGATATTCGTCAGTGAGGCCGAGCGTTATGTCGAAATCATCGTCGACGACGGCATCGCCCGTCGGGTAGACAACGAAGTCTGGGGCGCGATGGTCGAGACTTTCACCCGGCAGGTAAAGGACGGCCGGATTCTGGAAGGCTTTGTGGGCTGCATACGTTCATGTGGCGACGTGCTGAGCGAGCAAGTGCCAGTGACCGACGCGCGCAATGAATTGCCGAATCGGCTGATTGTGTTGGGGTGATCGGCCGCAGGGCTGATCGTTCCCACGCTACGCGTGGGCATGCCGCTACAGACGCTCTGCGTCCTGGCTAATGCGGTACGTCGCAATTAATTGCACCGCCGCCTCACGACCCGCCTAAAATAGCGCCTCGCATTTCCGCTCCCGAGGCGCTTTCTGATGTCCGTCACCGCACCCGCCACCGTTCCTGCGCAGGATCACCGCGCTCAGTTTCTGAGTCTGCTGGACACCTGCCTGACGCAAAATTCGCTTATCAAACTGGTTCTGGCCAAGTACGTCGGAAGCGAAGCGGAGTTGCAGCGGGTCATCATCAAGCCCGTCACGGTCAAGGATCAGCCCTGCCTGTCTTTCGTGTATCGCTACAAGACCCGTGACATCACCAAGAACCATCCCCTTGCCGAGGCGCAGGCGCTGATTGACAGCCTGTTGCCCGAGTCCTTCAAGAATGCTCATCTGCTTTCGCTTACTGACGAAGTGCAGCTGGAATTCAGCAAAAAGGGCAAGACCACCCTGTTCCGCAACAAGGCTCAGCAAACGCGCGAAGCACCGACCGCCGAGCATGACCGCGAGAAGAAGCGTTATCTGGAATTGAACCGGCCGTTCCTGACCGACCTGGGCGTGACCAACACGCAACACGAGCTGATCCCGGCGATGTCGCGCAAGTGGAAGCAGATCAACAAGTTCATCGAGGTGTTTTCTCACGCGCTCTCGACGTCGCCGATCAAGCTGGACGCACCGATAACGGTTGCCGATTTCGGCTCCGGGAAAGGCTACCTGACCTTCGCCATTCACGATTACCTGCGCAACACCTTGCAGGCCGAAGGCAACGTGACCGGCGTCGAGCTGCGCGAAGACATGGTCACGTTGTGCAACAACGCGGCCGCGCGGCTCGAGCACCCGGGTCTGGTGTTCAAGTGCGGCGACGTGCGCTCGGTGGCGCCCAGCAAACTGGATGTCATGATCGCCTTGCACGCATGCGACATTGCGACCGACTACGCCATTCACACCGGCATTCGGTCGGGCGCCTCGATCATCATGTGCTCGCCGTGCTGCCACAAACAGATCCGCTTACAGATCCAGAGCCCGACGCTGCTCAAGCCGATGCTGCAATACGGTTTGCACATGGGGCAGCAAGCCGAAATGGTCACCGATGCCTTGCGCGCGTTGCTGCTGGAAGCGTGCGGCTACGAGACCAAGGTCTTCGAGTTCATCTCGCTTGAGCACACCAACAAGAACAAGATGATCCTGGCGGTCAGGCGCGCCACCCCGGCGGATCCCGCCGAGCTGCTGGCCAGGATTCAGGAGCTCAAAGTGTTCTACGGCATTCAAGAGCAGTGCCTGGAACGCTTGCTCCAGGCCGATGGTCTGCTCGGCTAAATCCGAGCGGCGGCGAGGGGCTTGGGCGCAATCACTGCTGTTTTGCGCCCGATGGCCAGCACGACTACAACACCTGCGGCAAAGATCCAGGTGGTCGGGTCAATGTGCTCACCGAAAAACAGCGCCGAGAAGGCCATGGTGAAGAACAGCTGAACCAGCTGGATCTGACTGACCCGGGCGATGCCGCCCATGGCCAGGCCGGCATACCAGGCAAAGAAGCCGATGAATTGCGAGAACAGCGACACGTACCCGAACGCCCACCAGGTGCCGGGTGATATCGGGCCTTGGTGCTGCCACGCCAGATAGCTGACGGGCACGATCAACACCGGAATCGAAATCACCAGCGCCCAGCAGATCACTTGCCAGCCGCCCATCTCCTTGGCCAGCCGCCCGCCTTCGGCGTAACCCAGACCCCCAATCGCCACTGCACCGACCATCAACAGATCACCGGCCTGAAGGTTGCCGGCACCGCTGATCAGCGCGTAGCCCAGCACCAGAACACTGCCCATCGCGGCACAGGCCCAGAAGGCTTTCGAAGGCCGTTCATGGGAAAGCCATGCCGCGTAAATGGCGACCAACAAGGGTTGCAGGCCGTTGACCAGCGCACCGTGGGAGGCAGGCAGGGTTTTCATGGCCCAGGCCGAAAGCACCGGGAACCCGACGATCACCCCCAGCGCGACCACCATCAATGCTTTGAACTGCGCGCGCGTTGGCCATTTCTCTCTGCGCCACAGCAACAACGCCGCCGCTGGCACCGCGGCGAACAAGGCGCGGCCCAGTCCGTTGAGCAGGGGATGTATTTCCTGCACCACGATGCGGGTCATGGGCAGTGTCAGGCTGAAGATCACCACGCCGATCAGTCCGAGGACCATTCCGGTGTTTTCACGAGAGGACATATTGGGCCGTGCCTTGTTCTTGTGGGTACGAAACGCCTGCTCATTCAGCCACAGAATTGGCGGCACGCCCCTTTACAGATGCGCTCGGAATCGTCCGTACACTTCGTCCGGCAACGCTGTGGTCATGAAACCGGGCTTCATCCTGACTGAGTCGATCAAGGGGGAACTGCCGTTTTCGAGCATTTTCCGGCGTCGAACCGAATCGTCTCCCATGTTGGTGCAGAAGTTGAATGCAACGAAGCTGCAACAGTTTGAAGGTCAAATTGATGCCGTCGAATTCAGTCAAGGAGAGCCATCGTGTCGGTTATCGAAAAATGGGCGTTGCAGGGTGTGGTGGTATTCCTTTTTGCATGGATGGCGACGGTGGCGGCCCAATGGTCAGGGAGCGTCGTGCATACCACGAGCAGCGACCGACTCGCCGTGCTCAGCAGCATGCGGCTGTCGACTGAATCGGTCGCGACCAGCGTCAGTAAAAACGCCCAGGGTAGGGCGGTGGTGGTGGGATCGTTGTCGGAAGGTAACGAGTAACGCGCCGCGGCTGGGAAGATTGGAAGCGCCGGCAGGTTGATGACCCCTCAACTCTTCTTCAACTCCAGCGCTTCCTTCAACCGCGCCACCGGCACTGCGAGGCTGGGATCGCCCAGCGGGTGGGTCGTGGCGTTGAAGAACGTCAGCTCGATATTCTGGCCTTCAAACAACTCGCTGTAGCGCCGTTTCTGGTGCTGGATGAAGGCGTCGCTGCGCGGCAGCACCGAAATGGCGATGCGCTTTGGACGGGCTTGCACAATGGCGTTGAAAATGTGTCGATCCTGCTTGCCCAGGGAGTGACCGAAGACGCATAGCGCGCCCTGGTGTTGAGCCAGTTGGGCGTGGCAAAACGACAGGTAGTCCGAGCCGCGGATGATCTTCATCTTGTCTTCGCTGCGACCCTCGCACACGAACAGCGGCACATCCTCCAGCGCATTGATCGCGAAGCTGCCCAGCAAGGTGCTCTCCGAGGACATCAACTTGCGCGCCGTGCCATCGAAATTTTTCACCAGATGCATGCCGCCGTGCAGGTACAGAATGCGCGTTGCGTGGCTGTCGGTGCGGTGCAGGTTGAAGATCGCATCGTCGTCGAACAGGTCATCGAATGGCTGCGCGCCATGCATCACCGCCCAGTACGTCAGCAGGTCGTAGTTGGTGGAATACACCGTCTGATATTGGCTCAGGGCTTCGCTGATCCGGGCGACCGCGGCCGCTTCCATCAAGCGCCACGGAATATGGGCCGAGCGGATGCCGTGAATCAGCGCTTCCTTGATCGCAAAATAGCGATTGCGTGGCGATGAGGACCCAATGGTCAGCGCCGCGTTGACCCGCATGGCGACTTTCAAGCCGCTGAGCACCGGTTCGAAATTCTCCGTTTCCATGGATTTGAACAGCGCAAGCTCAGTGGCGCTTAGAGGCTTGTTGCGCGTGGTCTGGGCCAGCTCGAACAACGAGTCGTAGGCAAAGTTCTTCCATACGGCAAGGCTGGCGCCGTTGCCCAGCAATAATCCCGAGCAGGGATTGGCGGCTTGAAGGGTTTTCCAGTCGGCCAGTTCGGCATCAAAATCCGTGAATTCCATCATCTCGCTTCGCTTTCAGGTAGCAGGTACTGACCGGACGCCAGAACGGAGGGGACTTATAGAAACCCGGGTCGGTGTTGTCAACGCAGCATCCGGGCTTCTGTCATTTTGTGCAGGACACCGCTGGTCTCCGCAACGTCTATAGAGTGGATGGCGGGTGTAAGGTTTTATCGGACAACCCACAACACTCTCTTGAATGAGGGGGAGGTCATCATGCATAACGCGATGCTCAGCAAGACGCATTTCAACGGCTACGATGTGATCAACGTCAATAACGGGCCTTGGCGGGTCTGCACTCATCACGACCGATTAGGGTCATTCTCCACCCGAGAAGAAGCCATGGCGTTCGCCGCTTCGCTTCCCGCTTATCAAGAGCGAACGGCGCTGCAGGCACCACACAAAGTGCATTAAGGCGCTTATCCAATTGAATCCTTAGTGTCCGCGGAGCTTCAGTTCGCTGGAGCTCCATCAGGCGGATAGCAGTGTGTGAACTGCACTATCCGTTTGCGAAGTTTCATGCAGCCTGCACGATTTCGTATTTCTCGAATTTCTATAACTGCTTGAATAGACTGGACTTTTAGCAGGACACCGTTTCGGCACGCTTGATGCAACTCTACTCATGAACCTGCAGGGTCGGCACTTAGATCGATCCGCTTACCGTGATAAAGAGGAAACAATCATGAACGCCATTGACCTGTTGAAAGCCGACCATGAACGCGTTAAAGCCATCTTGTCCCAGTTGAGCGAATCGACCGAGCGCGGCGTCAAGAAGCGCACCGATTTGCTAGCCAAGCTGGAAATGGAAATCACCATTCACACCAAGATCGAAGAAGAGATTCTCTACCCGGCTTTCAAAGAGGCGGGTGGCAAAGAGCAGGACATCATGTATTACGAGGCCAAGGAAGAGCACCGCACCGTTGATGCGCTCGTGCTGCCGGACCTCAAGCAAACCGACCCTGCAACCCCGGAGTTTTCCGGTCGTGTGAAAGTGGTCAAAGAGCTGTTGGAACATCACATCGACGAAGAAGAGGAAGAGATGTTCCCGCAGGCTGAAAAGCTGCTGGGCAAGGAAAAACTAGAGGAGCTGGGCGCGCAGATGGAAGCGATGAAGGCCGAGTACAAAAAGTCCATGTCGTCGCCGAGCATTGCAGCGTAAACGTAGATGGAATGAACAAGCCCGGATTCTCCGGGCTTTTTTGTGGCTGTCCGCTTTTAGGCGCTTCTGATTGGCGCGGTGCATTCACGGGTCTCTTCCGACTAAAGCCGGTCCCGCCTCTGGCGCGCAGGCATCAGTCAGCTGGCGGGTGACGCCATTGTGGGACCGGCTTTAGCCGGGAAGGCGTCAGGTCTCACACCGCAACACTGATGGCTGACATGCCGGTCTCTATCGAGTAGAAGCCTCGATCTGCTCAAAACACACCTCGAGCTTTGTATGCCTGTGTATCCAGTCCCCTTGGCGATACGTGCTGATATAAAGCCCCACCTCAGCGACACATTGCAGATACGTGCCGCGCCTTCAATGGTTCATACCGAAGACGGGGCCAGACTCTCGCTGTCCCGGTCCAGTCCGACCATGACTGCATACTGAGGAAGCACCCCATGAACCGAATCAAAGCGTCATTGCTGTTAAGTGTTTTTACAGCGGGCGCCCTGGCGCTCAGCGTTGCCAGTGCGGCTCAGGCTGCGCCGGTGAAAAACATTGTGCTGGTGCATGGCGCCTTCGTAAATGGCTCCGGTTGGAAGCCGGTCTACGAGATCCTGCACAAGGACGGGTACAACGTCTCGATCGCTGAACACCCGCTGACTTCATTCGCCGATGACGTGACGGCGGTGAAGCGCATCGTTGATCGGCAGGATGGCCCGACCATTTTGGTCGGTCACAGCTATGGCGGCGCGATCATTACCGATGTCGGCAATGACGCCCATGTCGTGGGACTGGTGTACATCGCCGCCCATGCGCTCGACCAGGGTGAGACGGAAGCGCAGAACGGCAAGCTGTACCCCAACGCCACCAAAGCGGTAGAAAAGACTGCTGATGGTTTCCTGTCACTCGCCCCGGCGTTCTACCCGGCGGACTTCGCGGCCGACCTGCCCAAGGCTCAGGCCGAATTCGAGGCCGTTTCTCAGGAACCGACTGCTGCATCGGTGTTCACCACTCCCGCGGGTGTGCCAGCCTGGAAAACCAAGCCTAGCTGGTACGCCGTCGCCGGGGCGGACCGGATTATCAACCCGGACCTCGAGCGCCTGTACGCGAAACGGGCCAACAGCCACACCGTTGAGATCAAAGGCGCCAGCCACTCGGTGTATGAATCGCGTCCGCAGGAAGTGGCAGCGTTGATCGAACAGGCAGCGATGCACGCGGTGAACTGAAGTCTCAATTTTTTCAGCGCACCTGCGATCTGTGTAACTTTTACATTGGCCGTGGCGACTCAGGCCACCTCGACACGTGCCGAGCCACGTATCAGATCCAGCGGCATCGACTGCAGCTGCCCAATCATCGGTCTGGCAAACAGGTAGCCCTGCATGAGCTCGACGCCCAGGTCCAGCAAAGCGTCGCGTTCTTCGCAGGTCTCGATGCCCTCGGCGACGACGGTGATGCCGATACGCTTGGACATCAGCACGATCCCCTCGACTATTGCCCGACGCACGGCGTCCTGATCAATGTCTCGGGTGAGTGCCATGTCAATTTTCAGCACGTGTGGTTGAAACATCGCCAGCATGTTGAGACCGGAATACCCTGATCCGAAATCGTCGATGGCCGTGGTAAAGCCTTGCCGCGCGTACTCCTCAAAAATCGACTTGAGATGGTTCGGGTCTTCCACGCGCTCGCCCTCGGTGACCTCGAACATGAGGCGATCCACGGGGAAATCGAAAGTTCGGGACGCCTCAAGCGTGGCCCGAATGCACGTCTCGGGGCGATACACCGCTTTGGGCAGGAAGTTGATACTCAGCTTGCAGTCCGCAATCGCGGGAAGGCCAAGCTGGGCAGCGAGCTCTATGGCCCTGACCCGGCACGCTTGATCGAAACGGTACCGGTTGCCGTCGTTCACCTGGCCCAGGATGGAAGCAGCAGACTCACCGTTGATGCCCCGCACCAGCGCCTCATAGGCGAAGGGCGCACCCGTGGTCACGTTGAAAATAGGCTGGAAAGCCATGGTGAAGTCGAATCCCAACGTTTCACGATTTCGGCATTCAGCGCAGCCAATGGATTCGAAGTGTGCCAAGGGGATAGGTTGCATGATCGTCAGTGCCTTGAAATTTCGTCGGTCGATGTGTGGATTTGGAGCGACTGGTTTCTCTGTATCGGCAGGTGGCGCGAAATCTGTGCTACGAATTTCAGCAGGGCGTGAGTGCGACGACATCGATGTCAGGCAATGAGTGCTGATGGTTTTGAGGCTGACAGCTCAGGGAGGAATTGCGCGGTTATCTGAACGGAGAGGGCGGCCGTAAGGCCTGAAAACACTGGGGGAGATGGAGCGGGTAGAGGGAATCGAACCCTCAACTAAAGCTTGGGAAGCTTTCGTTTTGCCACTAAACTATACCCGCTTTTAACGTGACGCCTTTGGAACGGCTGACTTTGTACCAGATGCGACGGGTTAATTGAAGCGATATATGCCGCACCGACCAAATGCCGTGCGACTGCCTCCCGATTCGCCTCCCCGACTCACTTTCCAAAGCCACTCCAGCAATCAGATAAGCGCAATTTCATCGGCACGCAGTGGCCGGTACTGGCCCGGTTCCAGGGCGGGGTCGAGCACAAGGGGGCCCATGCGCTCGCGATGCAGCCGGGTCACCTTGTTATCGAAGTGGCCAAACATGCGTTTGACCTGATGGTAGCGCCCTTCAACGATGCTTAACCGGGCGCGATGCCGGTCCAGAATCGTCAGGTCAGCAGGTTGCGTCGTCAGGTTTTCAAAGGCGAAATAAAATCCGTCGGCAAATTTAGCCCGGTAATGCGCACCGATTTCGTCTTCGGTTTCGACGTAATAGACTTTCGCCAGTTGAGTGACCGGCTGCGTCAGGCGGCGCGACCATTGGCCGTCGTTGGTGATGAGCATCAGCCCGGAGGTATTGAAATCCAGGCGGCCAGCGATGTGCAGATCGTCCTTCTCGGCGTCATCGAACAAATCGAGCACGGTGGGGTGCCGTGGGTCGACGGTTGCGCTCACGCAGCCCTGGGGCTTGTGCAGCATGAAATACCGGGCGGGCTTGCCGTGCTGCAGAATCTCGTCATCGACCCGCACCTGACTGAATACTCGAACCTCATGCAGCGGGTCTTTCACGAGCACACCATCGACCTGCACGCGTCCTGCGATCAGCGCCAGTCGAACGTCTTTGCGGCTGAAACGAGGCAGGTTGCCGAGGAAGCGGTCAAGGCGCATCGTGACTCGCCGTTTCAAGGCCTGCGCATCGCGGGCAGAGGCATGCCTTTCCACGTACCTCTTCAGGCAGTGCTGCCAAGACCTCAGGGTTGATCGCGGCGGTAAAACACCAGCAGGCTTGATCCACCGTGCGCGGATCCGCGAGCGTGCAGCGGTTGCGGGCGCCGCAAACGGGGCAGAGGCTCGTGTTGATGAGGGGAGTGTTCATGTCGGACGTGGCCTTGAGTGTCCCTGGTGGTCGATACAACGCCTGGCGCTGGACAGCGCCCGCTGCACGCCGATCAGGTTTGCGCGGGTTCACAACGTCGCCAATGCTAGCGCGCGGCCCGGTTTTGCGCCATGAGCCAGTCAGAGAGAGGCCCACAACGGCGCGAAGAAAGGGTGCAGTGGCGGTATCCATGCAGAGCACCCGCCACCGAGTTTCATGCCTGTCGCAAAAGCCCCTTACTGCCACAACCGCCTGTCAACGTTGGGTGTCCAGCACGACCACGCGTTGCCCTGCGCGGACCGCGGAGCCGGGTTGCACGCGGACGTCGCTGACAATGCCGGCATGGGTTGCCACTAGCGGGATTTCCATCTTCATCGACTCCAGAATCACCAGTGTTTCTCCCGCCTCCACGCGCTGACCGACGCTGACCTGCACTTGCCAGAGGTTGCCGGCAATGTGGCTGTCGATGCTGGTCTGGCCGTCCTGCAGAGGGGCTTCCTCTGTGGATTCCGCCACCGCTTCGTCGCTCTCGAATGACGCTTGTCCGTTGGCGATCCAGCGCTCACGCTCGGCGTTGAAGGCAGTTTGCTGTTGAGCCCGAAATGCCGCGATGCTCGGCGCTTCGTCGGTGAGAAAGGCCTGATAGTCCGTCAGATTGAGCGTGCTGTGTTCGATCCGCAGCGGGTATCGACCGAGGGGGAAGTCGCGGCGGATGGTCAGCAGCTCGTCGGCGCTGACCGGATAGAAGCGGATCTGATCGAAAAACCTCAGCAGCCAGGGTTTGCCATCGAATGCGGCCACGGCGCGATAGCGGTTCCACATTTGCAGGGTGCGGCCCACGAACTGATAACCGCCAGGGCCTTCCATACCGTAAACGCACATGTACGCGCCGCCGATGCCGACGGAGTTTTCCGCGGTCCAGGTCCGCGCCGGATTGTATTTGGTGGTGACCAGCCGGTGGCGCGGGTCCAGAGGTGTGGCCACCGGCGCGCCGAGGTAAACATCGCCCAACCCCATCACCAGATAACTCGCCTCGAACACCGTGCGATGCACTTCGTCGAGGTTCGGCAGGTCGTTGATGCGGCGGATGAATTCCAGATTACTCGGGCACCACGGCGCGTCCTTGCGCACGGTGGTCATGTACTTTTCGATGGCCAGCTGACAGGCCGGATCATCCCAGGACAACGGTAGATGGACGATGCGCGACGGCACCTCCAGATTCTTGCTGGCGCAGACGCCGTCCCACTCGCCAGCGACCACATCGAGCAGTGCTGTCAACGGCAACTGCTCGGGCTGGTAGTGCACCTGCAGCGAGCGAATGCCCGGCGTCAGGTCGATCACGCCTTTGAGCTGCTTGCCTTCCAGCGCCTGCATCAGCGCATGGCCGCGGAAGCGCAGCACCAGGTCCAGTTCCGGTGCGCCGATTTCCAGCAACAGGTGCGTGTCGCCGGACAGCCGGGCGACCAGGCGGGTGTCGTCTTTGCCGATGTCGAGCACAACGGGCGAGATCAATGCGCCGCCCAGTGGTAGCACAACAGGCGACGCCAACGCTGGCGCCTGTAGGAGTGAGCTTGCTCGCGAAGACTCTGGTCTAGTCGCTACATATTCATCGGATGTACCGGACATTTCCTGACCGAACTCACCCCCACGAAACGCCTGACGGGCTGCGTCGACGCTGACCGGATAGAAGCGCACCTTGTCTCCGGCCTTCAGCTGCCCCAACTGCCACAGATCGGCCTCGATGATCGTCACCGGGCAGACGAACCCGCCCAGGCTCGGCCCGTCCGGACCGAGGATCACCGGCATGTCCCCGGTGAAATCCACCGCGCCAATGGCGTACGGATTGTCGTGAATATTCGACGGATGCAGACCCGCTTCACCGCCGTCGGCGCGCACCCATTCAGGTTTCCGCCCGATCAGGCGAACGCCGGTGCGGCTGGAGTTGAAGTGCACTTCCCACGCAGTGGCGAAGAAGGTTTCGATGTAGGCCTGGGTGAAATATTCCGGCGCCGCGTGGGGGCCATAGATCACTCGGATGTTCCGGACTGCAGGCAAATCGATGCGCTGAGCAGGCGCTAATTGATGGCCTGCGCTGCGGTCGGTCAAGGCTGCGACGTGCAGCACGTCGCCCGCGCGCAAGGCCCGACCACCGTGCCCGCCAAACTGTCCCAACGTAAAGGTGCTTTTGCTGCCCAGATAGTCCGGCACATCCAGCCCGCCACGCACGCACAGGTAACTGCGGGCGCCCGCCCCGGCGAGAGTGCCCAGGACGAGGGTGGATCCGGCAGCAACCAGCAGTGACTGATTCATCGGCTGCGCTTCGCCGTTCAGCGTCAACGGAATGTCTGCCCCGGTGACGGCAATGACCGCATCGGTGTTGAAGCGCAGGGTCGGGCCGCTCATGGTGATTTCCAGCGCGGCGCACCCTTCGGGATTGCCCAGCAAACCATTGCCCAGACGCAACGAACGGCTGTCCATCGGTCCGGACGGCGGCACGCCCACGGCCCAATAACCCAGGCGCCCCGGGTAGTCCTGCACGCTGGTCTGGGTGCCGCCGCTCAACACGTCGAAGGTGTTGGCCTGATAGACGAGGCCTTCAAGGCAGCGGGTCCATGGCTGGCCGCTGGCGAAAGGCGCGTCCGCGATGATCTGGCGCAAGTAATCGCGGTTGGTCTCGATCCCGTAAAGCCTGATTTCACCCAACGCCTGAGACAGCCCCTCGCTCGCTGACGCCCGGTCAGGCGCCCAGCGGATGACTTTGGCGATCATCGGATCGAAGAACGCCGGGATCTCGCACCCGGCCTCC
Organism: Pseudomonas sp.; assembly: GCF_036387035.1. GTDB lineage: Bacteria > Pseudomonadota > Gammaproteobacteria > Pseudomonadales > Pseudomonadaceae > Aquipseudomonas. Next base: position 20,201 of record NZ_DASVUM010000124.1, read on the forward strand.
ACCCACGTGTCGATGCGCAGGTTTTTGCCATCCGCGGCCGGGAAGTCCACCGAGGTCAGCAAGCCGGGACTCGGTTGAAAATCCCGCCCCGGGTCTTCTGCGTACAGGCGTGCCTGAATTGCGTGGCCTTGCGGTTTCAAACCGGTAAGAAGCTCGCTCAATGGCGGCAGGTCTCCGGCGGCGAGCTGAATCATCCAGCTCACCAGATCCACGCCCCAGACCTGCTCGGTCACACCGTGCTCGACCTGCAATCGGGTGTTCACTTCCAGAAAGTAAAAGCGCTGATCGTCGCTGTCGAAGACGAACTCGACGGTGCCGGCGCTGCGATAGTTGACCGCTTTCGCCAGCTTGATCGCCGCTGCGCACAGCTCATCGGCCATGCCTGCGGGCAGGTTCGGGGCCGGGGTTTCTTCGAGGACTTTCTGGTTGCGCCGTTGCACCGAGCAATCGCGCACGCCGAGGGCTATCACATCGCCACAACCGTCACCAAACACCTGCACTTCAAGATGACGGGCACGCTGGATGTACTTTTCGATGAACACACCGGCGTCGCTGAAGTTGTTCTGGCCCAGTCGCTTGACGGCCTCGAACGACTCGCTCAATTCGCTGGCGCTGCGGCACACGCGCATGCCGATCCCGCCGCCGCCCGCCGTGCTTTTGAGCATGACCGGGTAGCGAATGGAGTCGGCGGCGGACAAGGCGGCGTCCACGCTGTCGAGCAGTTCAGTCCCTTCCAGCATCGGCACGCCGTGCTGTCGGGCCAGGGCGCGGGCGGTGTGCTTGAGGCCGAAGACCCGCAGTTGCTCGGGTGTCGGGCCGACGAAGGCGATTCCTGCGTCCTCGCAGGCCTGGGCGAAGGCGGCGTTCTCCGACAAGAAGCCGTAACCCGGATGAATCGCTTTGGCTCCGCTGGCCGTGGCGATGGCGAGGATCTTGTCCACCGCCAGGTAGGTTGCGGCAGCGCCACCTTCGCCCAGGCTGTGGGCTTCATCGGCCTGCAGGATGTGCAGGCTGGCAGCGTCCGCTTCGGCGTACACGGCGACGCCGCCGACCTGCAGGTTACGAAGGGTGCGCAGGATGCGGCAGGCAATGGCGCCGCGGTTGGCGATCAGCAGTTTGTCGAACATGGCATAGACCCCGGGGACCGATAGCGATCAACCCCTCACTGGGTAGCGGGCCGTCCCGCTGTTTTACACGTTGCGCGAAGGCCGTCCCTCGCGCCGAAGCCTTGGAATTGTGTTCAGCGGTCAGTCCCGCACGAGCAGCTCAGCCGGGGTCGGGTTGTAACCGTTGCATGGGTTGTTCAACTGCGGGCAATTGGAAATCAGCACGATCACGTCCATCTCGGCGCGCAGCTCGACGTATTTGCCCGCGCCGGAAATGCCGTCTTCGAAGGTCAGGCCGCCGTCCGCCGTAACCGGCACATTCATGAAGAAGTTGATGTTCGGGCTGATGTCGCGCTTGCCCAGCCGACCGTCGTGAATGCAAGCGCGCAGGTAGTTGTCGCGGCAGCTGTGCATGTGCTTTTTGTCCAGCGCGTAACGCACGGTGTTGCTCTCTTGAGCGCACGCGCCGCCGAGGGTGTCGTGGCGGCCGCAGGTGTCCTCGACCAGGGTCAGCATGGGCCGGCCCAGGTTGGAATAAAGGACGCTGCCTTTGCTCAGGTAGACATTGTTTTGCCGACGCAACGTGCGTTGTACGTCGTAGCGCTCACGCGGGTTGGCAAGGCTGTAGAAGAGCGTATCGACGGCCTGGTTGCCTTCGAGATCAAGCAGGCGCAGGGTTTGCCCGGCCTTGAGCTCAGTCAGCGAGGGCTCGCCCGCCGGGATGTGGGTGCTGGACACAGGGGCAGAGGTCATGGTGCTGGTCATAAGGCCTCCTCAGGCGAACAGGCGATCGGTGTTGATGAAGCCGCGCACGTTTTCTTCGCGGGACGTGCGGCAGTGCTCGGCGACGCTGGGATCGGCCTTCATCCAGCTCAACGTCACGGGCTGTGGCGCGTACTCGGGGTTGGGGTCCATCGGGTGTTGCAGGGCAGTCATGACGACCAGGGTGTCCATCGGCGCATACAGCTCGATGCTATCGCCCGGTTTCGAATTGCCGGGGACGAAGGCCAGCGCGCCGTGGTCGTCGACGTTGACGCGGCTGAACAGGTTCAGCGTCATCAGCAGATCGGACAGCCCCAGGCCCCATTTGCCCATCTCTACCAGGAGGTTTTCGGCGCCGTTGCGGAAGAAACCGTTGCGCAGTTCCTGATAGCGCCCCGGGCCATACTTTTCGCTGACCTCTTCGGCGCACAGCACGCCGCCGAGGCTGTCACTCCAGCCGCAGGTGTCGGCCGTGATCGCGGCCAGAACCCGGCCCATGTCCGAATACAGGCAATGGCCGGCGGTGAGCTTGGCGGTGTGTTGGCATTTGAGGCTGTCGGGCAGGTTCAGGCGCTCGGTTTTTTCATGGGCGTTGAACAGGGTCAGGCTGACGTTGGCGTTGCCGTTCAGATCGGTCAGGCGCAATAGCTCGCCGCGCTTCAGCACGAACGAAAGATGGCCGCCGCCGGGCAGCAGCTCTTCGGCGAACACGGGAAACAGCGTGGTTGAGTCAGTCATGGGCAATGTCCTTCAAGCCGTTTTCAGCGAATCGATGGCCGCGCGTGCGGCCCGGCGATCGCTGTTCAGGGGAATGTCATAAGTGATGCGCGCGCCATAGGCGCCGGGGGCGTGCGGGTCGATGCGGACCTTGTCGAACACCAGCAGCCGGGTGCCGAGGTTGAAGCCCTCGGACAGGTCATGGGTGACCATGAACACCGTCAGTTTTGTTTCGCGCCACAGTTCCAGCAGCAGTGCGTGCATGTCTTTGCGGATGCCGGGATCGAGCGCGCCAAAGGGCTCGTCGAGCAACAGCACCCGCGGTTTCATGATCAATGCCTGGGCGATGGCCAGACGCTGCTGCATGCCGCCGGACAGCTGCGTCGGGTATTTGTCCAGCGCGTGATCGAGGCCGACCTTGTGCAACAACGCTGCGGCCTGTTCGCGGGCGTCGCGCCTGGCGGCCCCGAACAGCCGCCCAAGCCAGGCCGAGCGCGGTAATTCAAGACCCAGCGCGACGTTATCCAGCACCGACAGGTGCGGGAACACCGAATAGCGTTGAAACACCACACCCCGGGTCGAATCGGGTTCTTTTGCCAGCGGCTGGCCGTCCAGCAGAATCGTGCCTTTGCTCGCGACCTCCTGGCCCAGCAGCAGGCGCAGGAAGGTCGATTTACCACAGCCCGAGGCGCCCACCAGCGTGCAGAACTCGCCTTCGGCAATGCTCAGGTTCAGGCCTTCAAGCACCACCTGATCGCCATATTGCTGCCAGACGTTTTTGACCGAAATGAAGCTCATGGGCGCGCCCCCTCGTACCACGGGAAGGCTTTGCGGGTGAGCGCCTTCAGGCACCAATCCATCAGCCAGGCGAGGAGGGTGATCCACACCACGTACGGCAGAATCATGTCCATCGCCAGATAACGTCGCACCAGGAAGATCCGGTAGCCCAGGCCGTCAGTGGAGGCGATGGCTTCGGCCGCGATCAGAAACAGCCACGCCGAACCCAGCACCAGACGCAGCGAGATCAACAGCCGCGGCAGCAATTGCGGCAGCACCACGCGCAGGATCAGGGTCCAGGTCGAGGCCCCGAGCGTCTGTGCCTTGATCAGCAGTTCGACCGGAATTTCCCGGGCGCGCTGCTCAAGATCCCGTGCCAGCACTGGCGTGATGCCGATGACGATGAGCATCACCTTCGACAACTCGCCCAGCCCGAACACAATGAACAGGATCGGCAGAATCGCCAGCGGCGGCACCATCGACACGACAGTCAGCAAGGGCGAGAGCGGCGCGCTGAACAACGGCAGCACCCCTGACGCAATGCCCAGGCATAGCCCGACCACAGCACTGATGGCCAGCCCGATCGCGAGGCGCTGCAGACTGGCGCCGGTGTCCTGCCAGAGGATGTATTCGCCGGTGCGTTGATCGGGCACGAACGCCACCCGTTTGATCGCATCGGCCATCTGCACGGCGCTGGGCAGCAGCTTGTCGTTGGGGTTTTCCGTCAGCCGCGTCGCCGATCCCGTGAAATAGGCGAACAGCAACAGGGCGAACGGCAGGAGCACCAGAATCAGGCGACTGGCGCGATCCGGGCGGCGGTTTATCAAGCGCATGGCAAAGACCTTTGTTTTTTACAGCTTGCCGTCGGCAGCCATCTGCACGTAGGTGGTGTCGAAGTGCAGCTTGAGGTTGCCCTTGTCGCCTTCGGTCAGGCTGTTGGCGAAGGTCATGCCGACAGCGCTGGCGTCTTTGGCGCCTTCGCCGAGCAGGCCGTGGTCGAAGGAGAAGTCAGCGACCTTGCGCATGGTGGTGGGCAGCTGCTTGCTGGTGGCGAACGCCAGCGCTTCCTGGGGCGTGGCGAACAGCTTGGTGGTGTCCAGTTGCGACTGGAACCCCGCCAGATCGGTGCCCGACGCCTGAGCCATGTGCTCAAGGGCGGCTTTGGATTCGGCAGATTTGGCGTTCATCAGCGCCACCACTTCAAACCACGCGCCGGTCAGTGCTTTGCCCAGTGCAGGGTTGTCTTTGAGGGTCTGGGTGTTGACCACCATCATGTCCATGATCTCGCCAGGGATCTTGCTGGAATCGAACACTTCGGTGACGCCCGGCTTGGCCTTGATCTCCGAGAGCATCGGGTTCCAGGTGGTGACGGCCTTGACCTCGCTGGTGTTAAAAGCTGCGGCGATGTCGGCGTCGGAAGTGTTGACGACTTTCAGGTCTTTCTCGGTCAGGTCCGCCGAATCCAGCGCCCGGGCGAGCAGGTAGTGGGACACCGACAGTTCGACCAGGTTGACGTCCATGCCCTTGAGGTCGGCGACCTTTTTGCCATCGCCTTTGATAACGATGCCGTCGTTGCCGTTGGAGAAATCGCTGACCACCAGCGCGGTACTTTCAACGCCGCCGGCGGCAGGAATGGTGAGCGCGTCCATGTTGGTCATGGTGCAACCGTCGAACTGGCCGGCGGTGTATTGGTTGATGGATTCGACGTAGTCGTTGAGCTGGGTGACCTTGATATGGATGCCGTACTTCTTGGCCCATTTATCAACGATGCCTTGAGTCCCTGCGTATTCCCATGGCATCCAGCCGGCATAAATAGTCCAGCAAACGTCGAAGTCTTTTTTTGGAGCGGCGGTGGCCGAGAGGCTTAACGCGGCGAAGACGCCTGCGGTGAGCAAGCTGAACAGACGGGACTTTTGCATGGGGTATCTCCAGTAGCGAAAAGGGACGGTCAGGAGCACGGCGACACCACTGGTGTCCTGTCTCCCGGGCTTTTATCCCGCCGTGTAACCTCTACTGGAGGTCGCCAACTCTCGGACCAGCCACTCGCTGAACGCGAGCCGGAACCCTAGTCGGCTATTGCAAATTGTGGTGCCGCGAACCCTGTGATGACTCCTGCACGCAATCCTCCAAGCGAGAGTTGTGCCAAGTTGCGCAAAGCCTTATGCGGTCTGGGCCGGACGGGCGCATGGCGGTTGCCAAGTGATGAGGCGTGCACTGATGCAGGGCGCCGTCTGGCGGCTGGGGCCCGCTGTGGGGCACTCGACCCCGGTTCAAGGGTCTGAGTTAACGTTCTCGGCAGTTTCGGGAACGCCGACCAGCGCCGCTGGTTCGAGCTCTACCGCGGTCCGGGAGGCCGCCATGTATCGACGAAGCTTGATTACCGCTTTGATGACGTTGTCCCTCGCAGGTTGTTACGGAGGTTATTACGAATCAGAAAGCTACACGCAGCCGATCTATAGCAGTGGCTACAGCAGTGGTTACGTGTACGACAGCTACCGCCCGGTCGCTCCGGTGTACTCTGGGGCGGCGGTGTATTACTCCTCGCCGCGTTATTACTCGGGGCCTCGCTACTACGCGCCTCCACCCCGTTATTACGCCCCGCCACCGCGCTATTACGGGCCCGGATACGGTGGAGGACGTCCCGGCTACGGCGGTCGGCCCGGCTACGGTGGCGGCAACTGGAACGGGGGAGGCGGCGGGTACCACGGCGGTGGCGGCTATAACGGCGGCGGCTACCATGGCGGTGGCTCTGGCTACCGCCCACCGCCCCAGGGCCCGAGACCGGGAGGCGGATACGGCCCTGGGCCCGGCGGCGGCTGGCACGGCAACCCCGGCGGGGGAGGCGGCCCCGGTTCACGGCCTGGCGGATCAGGCGGAGGGCACCGGGGAGATGGTGGTTTCGGTCGCGGCGGACACGGCGGACCGGGCGGTGGCAACCGCTGAGTGATACAAGAACGGCGCTCCCAGGAGCGCCGTTTTTTATGGGGTTGAATGTATGACAGTGGCCATCAGGCAGTAATCAGTCCAATTGTAGGACCGGGCTTCAGCCGGGAAGAGGTCAGTGTGAGCACCCTCATATTTGCGGTGCAGCACCTGACGCCTTCCCGGCTAAAGCCAGTCCTACAGGGTCGACGCATTCCAATTGTAGGACCGGCTTCAGCCGGGAAGAGGTCAGTGTGAGCACCCTCACAGTTGCGGTGTAGCACCTGACGCCTTCCCGGCTAAAGCCAGTCCCACTAAGCGCGCGCGTTCCGGCAGTGACATGCATGAATGCCCAATCTCAATACTCCGACAAATCCGCCAACGGGTGCCTGCCTTCCCAGGCTTTCTCGAAGTGCGCGTCCACCACCGCCAGCGGGATCGTTGAAATGTCCTGCCAGTGCCAGTGCGGCTTTTGGTCCTTGTCGATCAGCCGCGCGCGGACACCCTCGGCGAAATCCGGATGCCTGCAGCAATTGAGGCTCATGGCGTATTCCATCTGAAAGACTTCGGCCAGCGACAGGTGGCGCGCCCGCTCGATCTGCTCCCAGACCAGATGCGCGGTCATCGGGCAGCCGTCGGTCAGGGTTTTCGCTGCCTTGGCCAGCAACAGGTCATCGGCATTGAGCTGGTGTTTCAAGGCATTCCAGGCGCTCGGCGCGTCGGCCACATCCAGTAACTCGTCGATGATTTCGCGACGTGGCAGCCATTGCGCGGCGGGCAACTGTTCCACGGCCTCCGATTGCAGGGCTCTGAACAGGCTGGTCAATTGCGCCTTCGTCTGTTCCTGCCAGTTAAGCTGAAGCAGCCGGTCGATCATCTCCTCTTGCTGATCATCCAGCAGGAAGCGATCGGCCAGGCCCAGATCCAGCGCGTCACGACCGTTGATGTGCGCGCCGGTCAATCCGAGAAACAGCCCCAACTTGCCCGGCAGTCGCGACAAAAACCAGCTGGCGCCGACATCAGGAAACAGGCCGATGCCGATCTCCGGCATTGCCAACCGGCTGCTCGGCGTGACCACGCGAATGTTCGCACCTTGCAGCAAACCCATTCCGCCGCCGAGCACATAGCCGTGGCCCCAGCAAATGAGCGGCTTGGGGTAGGTGTGCAGCGTGTAATCCAGTCGATATTCCGCCGCGAAAAACTGCGCGGCCAACGGCGGGACCGTGCCCGGCTGGCCACGCCCGGCCTCGACCAGCGCACGCACGTCGCCGCCGGCGCAGAACGCCCTTTCGCCATCGCCGCGCAGCAACACGCAGACGATCTGCGGATCGCTCGCCCACTCATTCAGGCGGTCTTGCAGCGCCAGAATCATCGGCAGCGACAGGGCGTTGAGGGATTTTTCCGCGTCCAGCGTGGCGATGCCCAGGCGGGCGCCGTCCGTTGCGGTGAGGGTTTCAAAATGCAGATTCATCGTGACCTCTTATCAGTGGTACGGGATCTATCGGGGATTGTGAGTCCTCTTAATGCCAGGAAGTTGCAAACCGGCGGGTGTGAACGAGTGTAGAAAGATCCGACGGCACCGCGCTGGAAATAATCAGCCACAATCCCTAAAGTTGCGCATCGCTTCTGCCGGATTGCACCATGACCAACGACGACCGCATCAAACTGGAGGCCAGCTGGAAACAGGCCCTACGTGAAGAATTCGAAAAGCCTTACATGAATGAACTGCGCGAGTTTCTGCGCCAGGAACACGCGGCGGGCAAGGAAATTTATCCGCCCGGGCCGTTGATCTTCAATGCCCTGAACTCGACGCCGCTGGATAACGTGAAAGTGGTCATCCTCGGTCAGGACCCTTACCACGGCCCGAATCAAGCCCACGGCCTGTGCTTCTCGGTGCAGCCGGGCGTGCCCACACCGCCTTCGCTGGTCAACATTTACAAAGAGCTCAAGCGCGACCTGAATATCGACATCCCCAACCACGGCTATCTGCAGTCCTGGGCCGATCAGGGCGTGCTGATGCTCAACACCACGCTCACTGTCGAACGCGCCAACGCTGCGTCCCATGCCGGCAAAGGCTGGCAGCATTTCACCGACAAGATCATCGAAACAGTGAGCGCCCATCAGCCGCATCTGGTGTTCTTGCTGTGGGGCGCACATGCCCAGAGCAAGAAAAAACTCATCGATGCGTCCAAGCACCTGATCCTGACGTCCGTGCACCCCTCACCGCTGTCGGCTTACAAAGGCTTTCTGGGGTGCGGGCATTTTGGGCTGACCAACAAATTCCTTGAGCAGAACGGTCTGGCGCCCATCGATTGGCGTTTGCCGGCCGTTGTCTGACACGGCACCCACCCTGTAGGAGCGTGGCTTGTCCCGCGATCGGCCGGGAACCGGTCGTGGAATCGGTGCCTGCGGTGGATCAGCAAGAAATCGATGGCAGACGTGCTGCCGCTGCGCGCCAGATCGCGGGACGAGCCACGCTCCTACAGTTTTGGTCCTGCGCAGGCTTTTCGATCCCAATACCGAAACAGCGGCTCCGCCAGAAACAACACAAACAACAGCCTCATCACCTGCATCGCCGTCACCAGCGGTACCGAAAGCTGCAGCACCTCTGCCGTCAGGCTCATTTCCGCAATGCCGCCCGGCATCATCCCCAGCGTCAATGAGCGCAAATCCAGGTGGGTGAGGGCGCTCAACCCCAATGCGCACAACGCAGCGATGCTCATGGTCAACGCCGTCCCTACCAGCGTGCGGCCGATGAACGATGGCGCACGCCGAAAGAACGCGCGGTTGAAGTGGCAGCCCAGACCGCTGCCAATCAGCCACTGCCCCATCTGGCTGCCGCCGTGGGGCAAACCGATGTGCAGATCGAAGCTGACGCTGATCACCGCGCTGATGAGCAGCGGCCCGAATAACCAGGGATTGGGTTGTTTCAGCCGCTCCCATCCCCAGGCCACCAACGCACCCAGTGGAAACAGCAGCATCAGCCACCGCCAGTCCACCACCGTCGCATGAGAAGGCGGGCCGCCGTCGCCCATCAGGTATTTGAAGATCGCCGGAACACACAGCACCACCGCCAGCACCCGCAGGCTTTGCCCGGCGGCGACGTTGCTGAGCACCGCGCCGTTGCGTGCGCCGAGGTTGACCATCTCGCCCGAGCCGCCGGGCATGCTGGAAAAAAACGCGGTGGCGCGGTCTTCGCCGGTGCGCAGCATCAGCCACACGCCCACCACGCTGGAGACGCTGGTGACCAGTGCACCGATGAAGATCAGGCCGAAGTGGGAAAGGACTTGTTCGATGACGACGGGGGTGAAGTGCAGGCCAATGCCGATGCCGACCACCTATTGGCCGCATTTGCGGCCGCCGGGAATTTCAGCCAGCTGCCAGGGCGTCAGGCAGCGAACCAGAATGATCGCCAGTAACGAGCCGACCATCCAGGGCAGGGGCCAGCCGACCTGACTGGCGAGAAATCCCCCCAGCAGGCCAACCAGCGGTGTGCCCCACCATGTGCGCAGTGGCCGTTCAGACATCGGCCAGCGCGCGACGCTGCCTGGAGCGTTTGCGCCAGATGCGGATCAGCGGGAACACCAGCATGAACGCCGTGACTACCCACATTCCCAGGGTGATCGGGCTGGACCACAGAATTTCCAGCCCGCCATTGGAAATCGACAAGGCGCGACGCAGGTTCTGCTCCATCAGTCCACCGAGGATAAAGCCCAGCAGAATCGGCGACAGCGGGAAATCCAGCTTGCGCAGGATGTAGCCGAAGATGCCGATGCCGACCATCAGGAACAGGTCGAACGTGGTGGCATGCACCGCGTAGACGCCGATCCCGGTGATGATGGCGATTACCGGCACCAGTGCCCAGTTCGGCACAGCCAGGATGCGGGTGAAGATGCGGATCATCGGAATGTTGAGGATCACCAGCATGATGTTGGCGACGAACAACGACGCGATCAGGCCCCAGACGATGTCCGGCTGTTGTTGGAACAACAGCGGCCCTGGCGTGATGTTGTACAGCGACAAGGCGCCGATCATCACTGCGGTGGTTCCCGAACCCGGTACGCCCAGCGTCAGCATCGGCACCAGCGCGCCGCAGGCCGTTGCGCCGATCGCGGTTTCCGGCGCAGCCAGACCGCGCATGTCGCCCTGTCCGAATTTACCGCTGGCGCCAGCGATACGCTTCTCGCTCATGTAGGTCACGGCACTGGCCAGCGTCGCGCCCGCGCCCGGCAGCACGCCCATGATGAAACCCATCAGACCGCAACGGATGTTCACCCAAAACACCGAGCTGGCTTCCTTGAAGTTGAACATCATGCGGCCTGTGGCTTTCACTGCTTCCTGGCCGCGATGGGTTTTCTCCAGCAGCAGCAGGATTTCACTGATCGAGAACAGCCCCAGCACCAGCACGACGAACTGAATGCCGTCAGCCAGATGGATGTTGTCGCCGGTGAAACGGTACACGCCGCTGTTGGCGTCGATACCGATGCTCGACAGAAACAGCCCGATGAGCGCCGCCACGAACGTCTTCAACGGCCGATCACCGGCCATGCCGCCCAGACAGACAATGGCAAAGACCATCAGCACGAAGTATTCCGCGGGCCCGAAGGCAATCGCCCATTTCGCCAACAGCGGCGCGAACATGACCATGCCGCAGGTGGCAATGAGCGCGCCGATGAACGAACTCCATGCTGACAGAGACAGCGCCACGCCCGCCATGCCCTGGCGCGCCATCGGGTAGCCGTCCAGCGCGGTCATGACGGTCGATGCTTCGCCCGGGATATTGAGCAGAATCGAGCTGATGCGACCGCCGTATTCGCAGCCCAGGTACACCGCGGCCAGCAGAATCAATGCTGACTCCGGCGGCAGGCCCAGGGCGAAGGCGATGGGGATCAACAGCGCCACGCCATTGATCGGGCCCAGGCCGGGCAGCAGGCCGACGACGGTGCCGATCAGCGTGCCGGACAGGGCAGTGATCAGATTGTAAGGGGTCAGCGCGACGCCGAAGCCCTGGCCAAGATAGCCGAGAGTGTCCATTTCAGTTCTCCAGAACGTCGAGCAGGCCGAGGGGCAGGGGCACATCCATCACTTTGTCGAACAGCACGTACAGCGCGATGCTCATCAAGGTGATGATCACGACACTGGGCAACCAGCGGCCGCCGTACAGGCGTGCCATGGGAATGCCAATCAGGATGCTGCTCAAGACAAAGCCCAACGGTTCGAACAACCCGGCGAACACCAGCAACAGCAGGGTGCAGATGCCGATTTTGATCAGCGTCGGACGGTCCAGCGCCGGTTCATCCTCCGTGTGCACGATCGGTGTCGGGCGAATCGCCATGTACAGCAGCGAGATCCCCATCAGCGCCAGCATCAGCAACGGGAACGCACGAGGGCCAACGGGCTCGTAGGAAAAAGGCGCCTGATAAGGCCAGGCCATCAGCGCCAGACCGATGCAGACCAGCAGCAGCACCGAGGCGAAAATTCGTTGTATTACCATGGAAAACTCCCGGGTCACGCCACCGCGCAGGCGGCGTGACCCTCAGTCAATCGAAGACCGGTCAATGCAGCTCAATCACTGGATCAGGCCGAATTCCTTGGCCAGCGTTTTGTACTCGGCAACGCGGGTTTTCACATACTTGTCGAGCTCGTCACCGGTCATGGCGAAGGGGAACAGCTCACGCTGATCACGCAACTTGGCGAAGTCTTCCGAGGCCAGCAGCTTGTCGAACGCCGCTTTCCACCAGTTGTAGTCTTCGTCCGACACCTTTGGCCCGAGGTAGAAGCCGCGCACCACCGGCCAGACAATGTCGTAGCCCTGCTCTTTGGCGGTCGGGATGTTTTTCATTTCCGGTTCGTCCAGACGCTGTTCGGAGAACACCGCCAGCAAGCGCATGTCACCACTGAGGATGTGCGGCATGGAGTCGGAAATGTCGGTAGAGCCCACCTGGATGTGGCCGCCGAGCAGAGCAGTGGCGATTTCACCGCCGCCTTCGAGGGCGACGTAACGCAGTTCACGCGGGTTGATGCCGGCAGCCTTGGCGATCAGCGCGGTCTGCATCCAGTCCTGGCTGCCCACGGTGCCGCCGGAGCCGATCACCACTTTGCCCGGGTCGGCCTTCAACGCTTTGACCAGATCGTCGAGGTTCTTGTAGGGCGAGTCGGCCTTGACTGCGATCGCGCCGTAGCTGGTGCCCACGGCAGCCAGCCAGCGAACGGCGTTCTCATCGAAACGGCCGAACTTGCCTTGGGCGAGGTTCAACAGCGAGCCGCTGGACCAGGCCACCAGCGTGCCGGCGTCGGCCGGGCGCTGAGCGACCACCGCGTTGTACGCCACGGCGCCAACGCCGCCCGGCATGTACGTGACGCGCATCGGTTTGGAGAGAATTTTCTCGTTGATGAGCGCGCTTTGCGCCAGTTTGCACGTGAGGTCGAAGCCGCCACCGGGCGAGGCCGGCGCGATGCATTCTGGGCGATTGGGCTCGGCGGCCCACAATTGGGTGGCCATCAGCATGCAGCTGGCGGCGACGCTGATATGGCGCAACGATAGGTTCATGGTCCGTCTCCAGAGGAGTTGTTGTTTTAATGGGGGCAGGCAGTTGTACGGCGGTCAGGCAGTCTTGCCACCGGGTCGCAAACGCGTGGACCGGCAAAATGCGGACGTGACGAAACACCGCGCAACGGGGTTGCGAGGCGAACAGTAAACACAACGGGATTCAGGCCGCACGTGGGCCGGGGATTGCAGTGATGGCATCACCGATGACTCCGATATTGTTTTTATTGTTGAAAACGCATCGAGGCGTTTTTCGTCAGAACCTGGCATCAGCGGCGTCATGCGGGACGCAATCGTGACAAGTCGTTGCCCGATCCTAATCAGCAAAGCTTTCATTAACCTTTCAACTCGCTTTCACGAAGCTTTCACCCGACCCACCGCAGCGTCGTTGCAGCTCAGCGCGACGGCGCTTGCGGCGTGCCGGGCCTTCACAGACAACGATGCCCCTGTAAACTCCGCCCATGAACTGCTCACTCGGGAGAAATCGATGCGTGTCCTGCTCGTCGAAGACCATCTGCAACTGGCTGAAAGTGTCGCGCTGGCGCTCAAGAGCAGCGGCCTGACCGTTGACGTTCTGCACGACGGCGTTGCAGCCGATCTGGCCTTGAGCAGCGAAGAATATGCCGTGGTGGTGCTGGATGTCGGCCTGCCGCGCATGGACGGCTTCGAAGTGCTGGCGCGTCTGCGGGCGCGGGCCAAGAACACGCCCGTGCTGATGCTGACGGCTCGCAGCGACGTCAAGGACAGAGTCCACGGGCTGAACCTGGGGGCCGACGACTACCTGGCCAAGCCTTTCGAACTCTCCGAGCTGGAAGCGCGGGTCAAGGCCTTGCTGCGGCGTAGCGTGCTCGGCGGTGAACGCCAGCAGCGCTGCGGCGAACTGGTCTATGACCTCGACACCCGCCGCTTTACCCTCGGTGAAGAACTGCTCACCCTGACCTCCCGCGAGCAGTCCGTGCTTGAGTCGTTGATCGCCCGTCCCGGCCGGGTCATGAGCAAGGAGCAACTGGCGGCGCAGGTGTTTGGTCTGGACGAAGAGGCCAGCGCCGACGCCATTGAGATCTACGTGCACCGTTTGCGCAAGAAGCTTGACGGCCACCCGATTGCCATCGTCACGTTCCGTGGCTTGGGGTATCTGCTGGAAAGCCGGGATGCTTAATCCGTTCCCCTCTGCGGAGAACAGCCTGCGCTGGCGCTTGCTGTGGAATCTGGGATTGCTGCTGGTGGTGCTCATGATCGCCAGCGGCATGAGCGCTTACTGGAACGGACGTGAAGCGGCAGACACGGCCTACGATCGAACCTTGCTGGCCTCGGCGCGGACCATCGCGGCCGGGTTGTCCGAGCACGACGGCACCCTCAGCGCCGACGTGCCTTACGTTGCGCTGGACACGTTCGCCTACGACAGCGCCGGACGTATCTACTACCAAGTCAACGACATTCACCAGAAGCTCATTTCGGGCTACGAAAACATCCCCGCGCCGCCGCCGGGCACGCCGCGCACCGACGCTTATCCGGCGTTGGCCAAGTTCTACAGCGCCCGTTATCAGGGCCAGGACGTGCGCGTGGTCAGCCTGCTCAAGGCCGTGAGCGAGCCGAACATGAACGGCATGGCCGAAATTCGCGTCGCTGAAACCGAAGAAGCCCGGGTGGACATGGCCCAGGCGCTGATGGCGGACACCTTGCTGCGTCTGGGCATGCTCGGCGGCGGCGCATTGCTGCTGGTCTGGTTCACGGTGAGCGCCGCATTGCGGCCGCTGGACCGCCTGCGCACGGCGGTGGAAGAGCGCCAGCCCGACGACCTGCGCTCGCTGCCGCTGGTCGAAGTGCAGCACGAGTTGCGCCCGCTGGTCAGCTCCCTGAACCATTTCACCGAGCGGCTGCGCATGCAGTTTGAGCGTCAGGCGCAATTCATCGCCGACGCCGCCCATGAACTGCGCACACCGCTGGCCGCGTTGAAGGCTCGACTGGAGCTGGGGCTGCGTGACCAAGAGCCCGCGGCGTGGCGTAACACCCTGGAAAGCGCCGCCGCCGGCACTGACAAACTGACTCATCTGGCCAACCAGTTGTTGTCACTGGCACGCATCGAAAATGGCGCGCGGGCGATAGCCGAGGGCGGCGCGCAGTTGCTTGACCTCAGCCAGCTGGCGCGGGAACTGGGCATGGCCATGGCGCCCCTGGCCCACGCCCAGGGGGTTGCATTGGCACTTGAAGCCGACCAGCCGGTATGGATGCGCGGCGAACCGACGTTGCTCAATGAACTCCTCAGCAATCTGGTGGATAACGCGCTCGCCCACACGCCAGCCGGTGGCAACGTGATCTTGCGTGTCCACGCACCCTGCACACTCGAAGTCGAGGACGACGGGCCCGGCATCCCGGCGCACGAGCGCGATCGAGTGTTTGAGCGCTTTTACCGGCGCAACCAGCAAAGCAAAGGTTCGGGCCTGGGGTTAGCCATCGTCGGAGAAATCTGCAGGGCGCATTTGGCGCGCATCACTTTGCATGACGGGGCAGAGCGGGGCTTGAAGGTGAGGGTAAGCTTTGTGGTGCCGGACTCGGGGCTCGTGGGGCTGGTTTGATCCGGGCACGCCTGAAGCGATCAATACAGCAGCGTCATCGCCTCGTTCATCTCGTTGATCAGCGCACCGTCGGCCATGTTGAGGCCCAGCTGCGCCACGGCCGGCACTGACTGAAAGTGCAGGTTCGAGTAGGGCGTGCCGTTCATTTCATGAATGTGAATCGTCGCCACCTGCACCAGATCCACGTAGTCAGCCTGATCCGAAACACGGCTGAAATTCTGGAATTGACGTGGCACGATGGCCAGTGCGTCCGGGAAGTCCCAGGAGCGCAGCAGCCGTTCGCCGATGACCGGGTGAATACGTTCGATGACGTGATTGAGGCTGATCGGGTCGGCGAGCAACTCGTAGTTGTCTTCGGCGTAGGTCAGGATCGGCAGCACGCCGATCAGGTGAATGAGTCCGGCGAGCGTGGCTTTGTCGGCCTTCAGCCGCGCACTGCGATAGCTCAGGACATTGCTGACCCCGGCCACTTGCATGCTGAGTTTCCAGATGTCGCGCATTTTGGTTTCGACAACGTCTGACTTGGCGTGAAACATCTGCTCGACCACCAGGCCGATGGCCAGATTGCAGCTGTAGTTCACGCCCAGACGTCGAACCGCCGTCAGTACATCGCTGACTTCAAAGTTGGGTCGAAGCAGGGGGCTGTTGACGACTTTGATCAATCGGGCGGAGAGCGCAGTGTCGCTGCCGATGACCTTGCTCAGCGCAGCAATGGAGATTTCCGAGTCTTCCGCCGCCAGCCGGATCCTCAATGCGACTTCAGGGAGCGTTGGCAGGAACAGAGCATCCTTGTCGATCGCCTTGATCAGATCCCTCTGCACTTCGTCAGCCATGCTACTCATATTGGATCTCTGGAAACTACATTCCGGCCAACCGCCGCGCACTCGAGGCCACGGCGATGACAAATACGCTGACGTCTTGCACAAGCTTCAAACGGGTTCAACGCTGTGTTTCGAGCTTCGCGTCGAGAGTGTATGGCAATTCGCTTAATTGCAGGGGTTCGCCGTCTGCTGCGCCAAGGTGAATGTTGCCATTCTCCGCCGCATCCGCCTGCAGGACCGCCAGCAGTTCGATGCCGGCATCAGACCGGGCGGCGATCACAACGTTGCCTACTGCACTCGAATGCACGGGGGACCACAATGCAGCGCCCGGTTCAGGCAGGTCAGCGCCGGCCATGGTCAGGCGATACAGTCGGCGTTTCAGCTTGCCGAGGTATTGCATCCGCGCAACGATTTCCTGGCCGGTGTAGCAGCCTTTCTTGAAACTCACACCGCCCACGGCTTGCAGGTTGATCATCTGCGGAATCAATTCTTCGCGGGTCTGCCCGAACACTTGGCCGATGCCGGCGCGGATCTGCCCCAGCAGCCAGTCGTTGAGCGGGGCTTCAGGCAGGTGCGCCATCAAACGGCTGCGCACGTCATCGGCCTGATCGGCGCGTACCCATAACTCGGCGCGGGCAGGGGAGACACGAACGGCGATGAGGTCATTGGCGCGGACCACCGAGTCGGTTTCCTGGGGAAGATCGAGCCCAAGGCTGACCAGCGCGCCGTCGCCGGCCTGCAAGCCGAATCGCACCCAGGAGGCGCTTTCGTCCGTCAATTTGGATTTGGAAAAGACGGCGTATTTCTTCAAGTCGAGCAACTGTGCCTCGATCAGCTCGCTGGCCATTGCCAGCAGTACGCCGTCGCCTTCAAGCAGAATGCGGAAGCTGGACTGCATGCGCCCCTTCTGCGTGCACCGCGCCCCGAGGGTGGCTTTGGCTTCGCTGAGGTAATCGATGTTGCAAGTCAGTTGGCCTTGCAGGAATTTACCGGCATCCACGCCGCGGACGGCGAGCACACCTTCGTGGGACAGGGGGCAGAAAAATGCTGGAGCGGCCATGAGTCATCGCAGGGGTAGAAGTCTGGGGCACCATCATAGTGCCGCGTGTCGTTAATGGGTATACGCAAAAAGCTGCGACCAACTGCAAGTACGCCCCAAGACGATGCGCCTGTATACTCGCCGGCAAATTCGAGGAGCCCTCCATGGTCGAAGATGTTGAACTCAATCGCCTCTTTTGGCACAGCCGTCGCGGCATGCTGGAGCTGGACGTGTTGCTGGTGCCTTTCGTCAAAGAAGTCTATCCGACGCTCGACAAGGTCGATCGCGACCTCTATGTCCGCCTGCTGACCTGCGAAGACCAGGACATGTTCGGCTGGTTCATGCAGCGCGGCGAATCGCAAGACCCGGAGCTGCAGCGCATGGTTCGGATGATTCTGGATCGTGTCCAGCCGAAGTGATCGTTTCGAATGCCGTTGGCAACCCTCGCGGGCGCTGCTGACGGCGTACCTCGTCACGCAAGTTCTTGCACTGGCGTCGATCTGTTTCCTGGCCATTCCCCTGTGGGCAAAGGCCATCGGCGCACTGCTTTGCCTGTTGCACGCCTCGCGGTTCCTTGGCCCCAGCATTTTGCTTGATCGCCCGCACTCTCTCACCGGGTTGCGTCGCGACAGCGGCGGTTGGTCGTTGTGGAGCGAGGAGGGCGGTTGGCAACCTGTGCAGCTTCGTCCCGACAGCCTGGCACTGCCGCACATGGTTGTGCTGCGTTTCAAGATGGTCAGCGGCCATTGGCTGCGCCGTGTGTGGGTACGCAGCTTGTGCATTCCGGCAGGCGCCATGACGCCGGACGGCCATCGACGCTTGCGCTTGCGGCTGCGCTTCAGCCGGCGAAGGTGGGCGGCACCAGAATAGTGTCCAGTGCTTCGGGCAGCATGTCCGGATAATCCAGCGTGTAGTGCAGCCCGCGGCTTTCCTTGCGCGCCATCGCCGACGCAATCGTCAGCTCTGCCACCTGGGCCAGGTTGCGCAGCTCGATCAAATCACGACTGACTTTGTAGTTGCTGTAAAACTCGTCGATCTCGTCCAGCAACAGCCGCACCCGATGTTGTGCGCGCTGGAGACGTTTGTTGGTGCGCACGATGCCCACGTAATCCCACATGAAGCGCCGCAGCTCATCCCAGTTGTGGGCGATGATCACGTCTTCGTCGGAGTCGGTGACCTGACTCGAATCCCATGCCGGCAGGTTCTGCGGCTGCGGAACTTGTTCTAGCTGAGCAACGATGTCCGCCGCCGCCGAGCGGGCGTACACGAAGCACTCCAGCAGTGAGTTGCTGGCCATGCGGTTGGCGCCGTGCAGGCCCGTAAAGCTGGTCTCGCCGATGGCGTACAGGCCGGGCACATCGGTGCGGCCCTGTTGATCTACCAGAACACCGCCACAGGTGTAGTGCGCCGCCGGGACCACCGGAATCGGCTGACGTGTAATGTCGATGCCGAACGTAAGGCAGCGCTCGTAGACGGTCGGGAAGTGGTCCTTGATGAAGGCTTCGGGCTTATGGCTGATGTCGAGGAATACGCAGTCGGCGCCCAAGCGTTTCATCTCGTGGTCAATGGCGCGGGCAACGATGTCGCGCGGCGCCAGTTCGGCGCGCGGGTCAAAGCGCGGCATGAAGCGCTCGCCGTTCGGCAGCTTCAGATAAGCGCCTTCGCCACGAAGGGCTTCGGTGATCAGAAAACTCTTGGCTTGCGGGTGGTACAGGCAGGTGGGGTGAAACTGGTTGAATTCCAGATTGCCCACACGACAGCCCGAGCGCCAGGCCATCGCGATACCATCCCCGCACGCGCCGTCGGGGTTGCTGGTGTAGAGATAGACCTTCGCCGCGCCGCCCGACGCCAGGATGGTGAAACGCGCGCTGTGCGTGTCCACCTCGCCGGTCGAACGATCCAGTACGTAGGCGCCCAGGCAGCGCTGCCCTCCCAGGCCCAGCCGCGACTCGGTAATTAGATCAACCGCCACGCGCTGTTCCAGCAGTTCGATGTTGGGGCGTGCCTTGGCCTGCTCCAGCAGCGTACGGAAAATGGCCGCTCCGGTGGCATCTGCGGCGTGGATGATCCGGCGGTGGCTGTGGCCGCCCTCGCGCGTGAGGTGAAACCCGAATCCACCTTCGACGATGGTCGCCGGGTCATCCCTGGTGAACGGTACGCCAAGGTCGATCAGCCACTGGATGGCCTCGCGACTGTGCTCGACGGTAAACCGGACCGCGTCCTCGTTGCACAGGCCGCCTCCCGCGTTAAGTGTGTCCTCGACGTGGGACTCGACGGTGTCGGCGTCATCGAGCACTGCGGCAACGCCGCCCTGGGCCCAGAAAGTCGAACCGTTCGCCAGATCGCCTTTGCTGAGGACCGCCACGCGCAGATGCGCGGGCAACGTCAACGCAAGGCTCAAACCGGCCGCGCCGGAGCCTATTACCAATACGTCGTGGTGGAAATGCTGACTCATCTCGGCTTCCGGCGTCTAAATGGCCACTAGTATAAGCAAGGTTGGAACGGCACAATGGCCGCGCTTTATGGCTACGGTGAATCACGGTGGGACCGGAGTGTGCGCCACCCCGCGAAGTCCTGCACCCCGTTTGATGGGCCCGATCTTTCCTACAGCGCCATACGGATTGAGTCCCACAACTGACGGGGCGTGTGTCCTACGCCCATTAATGAACGATGGGAACTTTTCCTAAGCTCGCACGTTCAATAGTGGGTTGCCCATAAAGGAACAGCGTCGACGTTGTGCACTGGCGGTTTTCAGCCAATACCAGCGGTTTTGACGACAAGATTATTTACGCAGCCGACCTGGTTCGAGCGGCGTTTTCCGTGCGGGCAGCAGACGCTCGCCGGAAACTTGCTTGAAGGGGGGAGAACTTTTGCTTAAAGCCCGAGTCTATGTTTGCAAGCCTGCGAAAGAGCCGATGCGATGCTCCTTTAAGCTTTATGAGGAGTGTTCATGCTAACCCAGGAAGAAGATCAGCAGCTGGTTGAACGCGTACAGCGCGGCGACAAGCGAGCGTTTGATCTGCTAGTGGTGAAATATCAGCACAAGATTCTTGGGTTGATCGTGAGATTCGTCCACGACACCCATGAAGCCCAGGACGTTGCGCAAGAGGCGTTTATCAAAGCCTACCGCGCACTTGGTAACTTCCGCGGGGACAGTGCGTTTTACACGTGGCTGTACCGTATCGCCATTAACACGGCGAAGAACTATCTGGTGTCGCGAGGTCGGCGGCCGCCGGACAGCGATGTCAGATCCGAAGACGCGGAGTTCTATGATGGCGATCACGGCCTCAAGGACATCGAGTCTCCAGAACGGGCATTGTTGCGGGATGAGATCGAGGGCACCGTCCACCGAACCATCCAGCTACTGCCAGAAGATTTGCGTACAGCTTTAACGTTGCGTGAGTTTGACGGTCTGAGTTACGAAGACATTGCCAGTGTCATGCAATGTCCGGTTGGCACCGTGCGCTCTCGCATTTTTCGCGCTCGGGAAGCCATCGATAAAGCCTTGCAACCTCTGTTGCAGGAATCCTGAGACAGCGGCGATAGCCACAAGAGAGGAACCGCCATGAGTCGTGAAGCCCTGCAGGAATCGCTGTCCGCGGTGATGGATAACGAAGCGGACGAATTGGAACTGCGTCGCGTGCTTAGCGCCATTGAAGATGCGGACACTCGAGCCACCTGGTCGCGTTATCAGATTGCTCGTGCAGCGATGCATAAAGAATTACTGATCCCTCATCTGGACATTTCGGCCGCTGTCGCTGCCGGTATTGCCGATGAAGTCAGCCCCCTGAAGGCGGGCCGCGGCCCTTGGCGCACCCTCGGCCGTCTGGCCGTAGCCGCCTCGGTGACCGTTGCGGTCCTGGCCGGTGTACGTTTGTACAACCAGGACGAGATTGCAGGGGCACAGTTGGCTCAGCAGTCGCAGCCGTCGACCAACGTCGCAATGCCTCAGGCCAAAGGCCCGGCAGTGCTGGCAGGTTACACCGAGGGCGAACAGTCCCCAGGTCCGATGGCAAGCGGTGTGCTGCAGAACCAGGCCGGCTGGCATGATCAGCGTCTGCCAGGTTACTTGCGTCAGCACGCACAGCAGGCAGCCATGAAAGGCGCCGAAGGCGCACTGCCATACGCTCGCGCTGCAAGCCTGGAAAACCGTTAAGGAGGATCATGCGCGCCATCCCTCTAGTGCCGCTTCTGCTTGGTGGATGGCTGGTCCTTCCAGCTCATGCCGACGACGCGCAAGACCAGTTGAAGCGTCTTGCGCAGGCTGAGCAACAGCAGAGCTATACCGGCACATTCGTTTACGAGCGTAGCGGAAGCTTTTCCACTCACCGGATCTGGCAACGCGTCACCGACGGCAAGGTCCGGGAGCATCTTCTTCAACTGGACGGCTCTCCTCAGGAAGTGCTGCGCGTCGACGGGGTAACCCAGTGCGTCAGCGGAACCCTTGAGGACGGAGTCTCCAGCGTTCCCGATTCCCCGGCCCGAGCATTCGATGCTGCCAGGTTATCCGCCTGGTATGACATCAAGCAGGCGGGCACTTCACGTGTCGCCGGGCGTCTGGCCAATGTCGTGACGCTGACCCCGCGGGATCAGCACCGTTACGGCATCGAACTGCACCTTGACACTGAAACCGGCTTGCCGTTGAAGTCTTTGTTGCTCAGCGACAAGGGCCAGCTGCTCGAGCGTTTTCAGTTCACCGACCTCAACACGTCGCAGGCGCTGACGGATCAAATGTTGTCACCGGGTGCAGATTGCAAAGCGGTGGAAGTGGCGAAAGCCAAAGCTGACAGCCCCAGGCAGAAGGTTGCGTGGCGGTCGGACTGGCTGCCACCCGGTTTTGATCTAAGCAGTGCTGCGGCGCGAAAAGACCCGGATTCGAAGAGTCTGGTGACGAGTCTGATGTTTGACGACGGCATCGCCCGCTTTTCCGTCTTCGTCGAGCCGGTCACCGGAGCCGCGGTGACGGATATTCGCACCCAGTTGGGCCCGACCGTGGCTGTCTCTCGCCGTGTCACAACGCCAAAGGGCGACGCAATGGTGACGGTGGTCGGAGAAATCCCTATCGGGACAGCCGAGCGCATCGCGTTGTCCATGCGGGACGACGCTGCGGTTACGGGCAAAAACTGATTCTGCACGCTGGTGATGCCCACGATGAAAAAGGTTTCATTTTGGCCGTTTCACGCTCGAAAGCCTTAAAACAGGGGCTTCACTGGTGATGTTGAAATGTTTAGTGAGCTTTGTCGGTTGCAATCGCCAGTGTTTTTTTCTATAGGTCACAGCTTCGCAGCTGTGGCCTTTGTTGTTTCAGGGTCCAGGAAACTGGAGCAGATACAGGTGTTGCAGGAAACTGCGGCATACAGATGCTTCGCGAGCCTGCGGGCTCGTACCGCTTAATCATGCTCGTTGTAAACGGGAGCCATATGTCGATACCACGCTTGAAACCCTACCTGGCCTGGATGGCCGCTGTGCTGATGCTTGGCCAGGCACTGACTGCTCAGGCCGAAGCGCTGCCAGATTTCACCTCCCTTGTGGAGCAGGCTTCCCCTGCGGTCGTTAACATCAGTACGCGTCAGAAATTGCCGGATCGCGCGGTGGCGCAGGGTCAGATGCCTGACCTTGAAGGGCTGCCGCCGATGCTGCGTGAATTCCTGGAGCGCAGCACGCCGCCGGGCTCACGAGCGCCAGGTAGCGGCAAGGGTGATCGTCAGCGTGAAGCGCAGTCGTTGGGCTCGGGCTTCATCATTTCGGCGGACGGTTTCATCCTGACCAACAACCACGTGATTGATGGCGCCGACGAAATTCTCGTGCGTCTTTCCGATCGCAGTGAGATGAAGGCCAAGTTGATCGGCACCGATCCTCGTACCGACGTCGCGGTTCTGAAGATTGATGGCAAGGACCTTCCTACCGTCAAGCTGGGCAACTCCGACAAGTTGAAAGTCGGCGAGTGGGTGCTGGCAATCGGTTCGCCGTTTGGCTTCGATCACTCAGTGACCAAAGGTATCGTCAGTGCCAAGGGCCGCAGCCTGCCGAATGACACCTATGTGCCGTTCATCCAGACCGACGTAGCGATCAACCCGGGTAACTCGGGTGGCCCGCTGTTCAACATGGCCGGCGAAGTGGTGGGGATCAACTCGCAGATTTTCACCCGTTCCGGTGGCTTCATGGGGCTGTCGTTCGCGATCCCGATTGATGTGGCGATGGACGTTGCCAATCAGCTCAAGGCAAGCGGCAAGGTCAACCGTGGCTGGCTGGGTGTGGTGATTCAGGAAGTGAACAAAGACCTGGCAGAGTCCTTCGGTCTGGACAAGCCGGCCGGCGCGCTGGTCGCCCAAGTGCTTGAAGATGGCCCGGCCGCCAAAGGCGGTCTGCAAGTCGGGGATGTGATCCTGAGCGCCAACGGCACCCCGATTGTTATGTCGGCAGACTTGCCGCATCTGATTGGCAACCTGAAGGACGGCAGCAAGGCCGAGCTCGAAGTGATCCGTGACGGCAAGCGTCAGAAGCTCACCGTGACCGTGGGCGCGTTGCCGGCCGAAGGTGAAGAGATGGGCGCGGCTGACGCGGGTGTCGAGCGCAGCAGCAATCGCCTAGGGGTCTCGGTGGTGGATCTGACCGCCGAGCAGATGAAGTCGCTGGACTTGAAGGGCGGCGTTGTCATCAAGGACGTTCAGGACGGTCCGGCTTCGCTGATCGGTCTGCAGGCTGGCGATGTCATCACTCACCTGAACAACCAGGCGATCACTTCGTCGAAGCAGTTCACTGAAGTGGCCAAGGACCTGCCGAAGAACCGTTCGGTGTCCATGCGTGTGCTGCGTCAGGGTCGTGCGACGTTCATTACGTTCAAACTGGCGGAATAAAGCGTCGGTCAAAGTGAAAAAGGAGCGGTCTGACCGCTCCTTTTTTTGTACCCGTCTCGGGCATGGCGCACAGCGTCCGCGCGTGAACGTGACGCCTGAACGTTCCTTCAGGTACAATTCCCGGCTATTTTTGGCGGGCAGTCTGCCTGCGACCATTTTCGAGTGTTGATCCGTGAGTGATTTGAGTCATATCCGCAATTTCTCCATCATCGCCCACATTGACCATGGCAAGTCGACGCTGGCTGACCGTTTCATCCAGATGTGCGGCGGCCTCACCGAGCGCGAAATGGAAGCTCAGGTGCTTGATTCCATGGACCTGGAGCGTGAGCGGGGGATCACGATCAAGGCCCACAGCGTCACCCTTTATTACAAGGCGAAGGACGGGATCACCTACCAGCTCAACTTCATTGACACCCCGGGGCACGTTGACTTCACTTACGAAGTCAGCCGCTCGCTGGCAGCGTGTGAAGGCGCCTTGTTGGTGGTCGATGCCGGCCAGGGCGTAGAAGCCCAGTCCGTCGCCAACTGCTACACCGCCATTGAACAGGGCCTGGAAGTCATGCCGGTCCTGAACAAGATTGACCTGCCTCAGGCCGATCCGGACCGCGTCAAAGAAGAAATCGAAAAGATCATCGGCATCGATGCCACCGACGCTGTGGTCTGTAGCGCCAAAACCGGTCTGGGCGTTGACGAAGTGCTTGAGCGCCTGGTCCAGACCATTCCCGCGCCGACCGGCAACATCGAAGACCCCTTGCAAGCCCTGATCATCGACTCCTGGTTCGACAACTACCTGGGCGTCGTGTCCCTGGTGCGTGTGCGCCACGGCCGCGTGAAGAAGGGCGACAAGATTCTGGTCAAGTCGACCGGCAAAATGCACCTGGTCGACAGCGTGGGCGTGTTCAATCCCAAGCACAGCGCAACCGCCGATCTGAAAGCCGGTGAAGTAGGCTTCATCATCGCCGGCATCAAGGACATTCACGGCGCGCCAGTCGGCGACACCCTGACCTTGAGCACCACCCCGGACGTCGCGGTGCTGCCAGGCTTCAAGCGTATCCAGCCGCAGGTCTACGCCGGTCTGTTCCCGGTCAGCTCCGATGATTTCGAAGATTTCCGCGACGCGCTGCAGAAGCTGACGCTGAACGACTCATCGTTGCAGTACTCGCCGGAAAGCTCCGACGCGCTGGGCTTCGGCTTCCGCTGTGGCTTCCTCGGCATGCTGCACATGGAGATCATTCAGGAGCGCCTGGAGCGCGAGTACGACCTGGACCTGATCACCACTGCGCCGACCGTAATCTTCGAACTGCTACTGAAGACCGGTGAAACCATTTACGTCGACAACCCGTCGAAACTGCCAGACCTGTCCACCATCGAGGACATGCGCGAGCCGATCGTACGGGCGAACATTCTTGTGCCTCAAGAGCACCTGGGCAACGTCATTACGCTGTGCATCGAGAAGCGTGGCGTTCAGCACGACATGCTCTTCCTCGGGACGCAGGTGCAAGTGACCTACGACTTGCCGATGAACGAAGTGGTGCTGGACTTCTTCGACCGTCTGAAGTCGACCAGCCGCGGTTACGCGTCACTGGATTACCATTTTGATCGTTATCAATCGGCCAATCTGGTGCGTCTGGACGTGATGATCAACGGCGATAAGGTCGACGCTCTGGCGCTGATCGTGCACCGTGACAACGCGGCCTATAAAGGCCGCGCGTTGACTGAAAAGATGAAAGAGCTGATCCCTCGTCAGATGTTCGACGTGGCAATCCAGGCCGCCATTGGCGGTCAGATTATCGCGCGTACAACCGTCAAGGCGCTCAGAAAGAACGTACTGGCTAAATGTTATGGCGGCGACGTCAGCCGTAAGCGCAAACTGCTCGAGAAGCAGAAAGCCGGTAAGAAACGCATGAAGCAGGTCGGCAATGTGGAAATTCCACAAGAAGCTTTCCTTGCAGTGCTCAGGTTGGAATAGTCAGGCCCTATGTCACTAAATTTCCCGCTGTTGCTGGTCGTCGCCGTTTTTGTCTGCGGTTTGCTGGCCCTGTTCGATCTGATCATATTGGCGCCGCGTCGGCGTAACGCGATAGCGAACTATCAGGGCAGCGTGAGCCAGCCTGATGTCGCGGTCGTGGAGCGGCTGAACAAGGAGCCGTTTCTGGTCGAATACGGCAAGTCGTTCTTTCCGGTGTTGTTCATCGTTCTGGTGCTGCGCTCGTTTCTGGTCGAGCCGTTCCAGATCCCTTCGGGCTCGATGAAACCGACACTGGACGTGGGCGATTTCATCCTGGTCAACAAGTTCTCGTACGGCATTCGCCTGCCCGTGATCGACCTCAAGGTCATCCCGGTGGGGGACCCGCAGCGTGGCGACGTGATGGTGTTTCGCTACCCAAGCGACCCGAACGTCAACTACATCAAGCGTGTGGTCGGCCTGCCCGGGGATGTGATTCGCTACACCAACGACAAGCAGTTGTTCGTCAATGGTCAGCTGGTGGCCAAGCAGTTGATCGGCTCGGAGCCGGGCACGCTCGGCAGCGCGGAGCTATACAACGAGAAGCTGGGCGAGGTGGAACACCAGATCCGTCAGGAAATGAGCCGCTACCGCGCGCCGCCTGACCATGAATGGACCGTTCCCGCCGCGCACTACTTCATGATGGGCGACAACCGCGACAATTCGAACGACAGCCGCTACTGGGATGACCCCAATATTCCCAAGGACGAGCTGGGCATGGTCCCCGACAGGAACATCGTCGGCAAGGCCTTTGCGGTCTGGATGAGCTGGCCTGAACCCAAGCTCAGCCACTTTCCGAACTTCTCGCGAGTCGGTCTGATCAAGTAATCGATGCGGCGCTGCCACTGGCAGCGCCGTATGTCATTCAGGGCCATGTTTGCGTGGCTGATCTCGCAGGTGAAAGGAAAGGGCTACTCTTGAACGCAACCATGACGTCTGCCGGTCCGCAAAAAGGGCTGTCGTTCATCGGCTGGCTGGTGCTGCTGGCGATTCTGGCTTTCGCTGCAAGTGCTGCCGCCAAGATCGTGCCGCATTACCTGGATTACCTGTCGTTAAAGAAAATCATCGAAAGTGCCGGGACTGACCGCGCGGCAGACATCACCAACACCGGCGAGCTTTACGCCTATGTGGCCAAAGGCATGCAGGTCAATAACATTCGGGATTTGGATTTGAACAAGGCGTTAACTGTGACGACGGAGAACAACAGGTTCCTCGCCCATTTGAACTACGAAAAACGTGAGCCACTGATCCAGAACATCGATCTGGTGGTCAAGTTCGACCACGAATTCAGCGTGGGTAAACCGTGAGCGTTTCATTAAGTCGCCTGGAGCGTCAGCTCGGCTATACCTTCAAGGATCAGGAACTGATGATCCTGGCCCTCACTCACCGCAGTTTTGCCGGACGCAACAACGAGCGTCTGGAATTCCTGGGTGATGCCATTCTGAACTTCGTCGCAGGCGAAGCGCTGTTCGAGCGGTTTCCGCAAGCGCGCGAAGGCCAGCTGTCCCGTCTGCGCGCACGTCTGGTGAAAGGAGAGACCCTTGCGCTGCTGGCGCGCGGTTTCGATCTGGGCGAGTACCTGCGCCTTGGCTCGGGTGAGCTGAAGAGCGGCGGCTTTCGCCGCGAGTCTATTCTGGCCGACGCCCTGGAAGCCCTGATCGGTGCGATCTACCTTGACGCCGGCATGGACATGGCGCGCGATCGCGTGCTCGCCTGGCTGGCCAGCGAGTTCGAAACCCTGACGCTGGTCGACACCAACAAAGACCCCAAAACACGGCTGCAGGAATTCCTTCAGTCACGCGCCTGCGATCTGCCCCGGTACGAAGTGGTGGATATCCAGGGCGAACCGCATTGCCGAATCTTCTTCGTCGAATGCGAGATCTCTTTATTGAATGAAAAAAGCCGGGGACAAGGTGTCAGCCGTCGCATTGCCGAACAGGTAGCAGCGGCCGCAGCCCTTATCGCCCTGGGTGTGGAGAATGGCAATGACTGATTCACCTGCAACACGCTGTGGCTATGTTGCCATTGTTGGCCGGCCAAACGTGGGCAAGTCGACACTGCTGAACCACATCCTTGGTCAGAAACTGGCGATTACATCGCGCAAGCCACAGACCACGCGCCACAACATGCTCGGCATCAAAACCGAAGGCGCCGTGCAGGCGGTCTACGTCGATACGCCCGGCATGCACAAAAACAGCGATAAAGCACTGAATCGCTACATGAACAAGACCGCCTCGGCGGCGTTGAAAGACGTCGATGTGGTGATCTTCGTGGTCGATCGCACCAAGTGGACCGAAGAAGACCAGATGGTCCTCGAGCGCGTCCAGTACGTGACCGGCCCGTTGATCGTAGCCCTGAACAAGACCGATCGCATCGAAGACAAGAGTGCGCTGATGCCGCACTTGTCCTGGCTGCAGGAGCAACTGCCGAACGCTCAGATCATCCCGATCTCGGCGCAGCAGGGGCATAACCTGGAAGCGTTGGAGAAGGTCATTGCGGATCATCTGCCGGAGAACGAGCATTTCTTCCCGGAAGATCAGATCACCGACCGCAGCAGCCGTTTTCTGGCGGCGGAACTGGTGCGCGAGAAGATCATGCGTCAACTCGGCGCCGAGCTCCCTTATCAAATCACCGTCGAGATCGAGCAATTCAAGCAGCAGGGCAAGACGCTCCACATCCACGCGCTGATTCTGGTCGAGCGCGACGGGCAGAAGAAGATCATCATTGGCGACAAGGGCGAGCGCATCAAGCGCATCGGCTCGGACGCGCGCCGTGACATGGAAGTGCTGTTCGACTCCAAGGTCATGCTCAATCTGTGGGTCAAGGTCAAAGGCGGCTGGTCCGATGACGAGCGCGCGTTGCGTTCGCTGGGTTACGGCGACTTGTAATACGGCGGCACTGCTGTTGTGGGAGACGCCCTGTTGGCCAGATCCCACGCGCTCGTGCAGCACATGCAACCCTGTGGGAGTGAGTTTGCTCACGAAGACGGCATTTCAGTCGCTGAAGATTTAGCGCATGAACCTGGCTCTTCGCGAGCGAGCTCGCTCCCACAGTCGTTTCAGATTGCCCGTCGGGCCGCGTTCTTTCATTGAGATAGCAATGTCACAGACCCCACCTGTCGGTCAGCTCGCCTATGTGTTGCACAGCCGTGCGTACCGCGAAAACAGCGCGCTGGTCGATTTCATCACCCCGCAGGGTCGCCTGCGCGCGGTGTTGCGCAGCGCTCGGGGGAAAGCGGGAACAATGGCGCGGCCGTTCGTGCCGCTGGAAGTCGAATTTCGCGGCCGCGGCGAGCTGAAAAACGTGGGGCGCATGGAAGGCGCCGGCATTGCCGCTTGGCTTGAAGGCGATGCGCTGTTCAGCGGCCTCTATCTCAACGAGCTGCTGATCCGTCTGCTGCCCGCCGAAGACCCGCACCCGGGCGTGTTCGAGCATTACGCAGCAACGCTGGTGGCCCTGGCCGAAGGGCGCGCGCTGGAACCATTGCTGCGTTCGTTCGAATGGCGTCTGCTGGATGATCTGGGTTATGGATTTGCCCTGGACGCGGACATCAACGGCGATCCGCTTGCCACCGACGGCATGTACCGCCTTCAAGTGGACGCGGGTCTTGAGCGGGTGTATCTGTTTCAGCCGGGCCTGTTTCAAGGCGCGGAACTGCAGGCGATGGCTGAGGCGGACTGGAGTTCACCGGGCGCGTTGTCCGCGGCCAAGCGGTTGATGCGCCAGGCGTTGGCCGTGCATCTGGGCGGACGCCCGCTGGTCAGCCGTGAATTGTTTCGCAAACTCTAGCGTCCTGCGGCACAAACCTAGAAAATCCTTCTTTCGCAGGCGCAATCAGCCCCCAAATGGCCGGCCCCGCTCAAGTAATCAGGAGAACCCCGTGACCCACAGCACCCGCATTCTGCTCGGCGTGAACATCGACCACGTTGCCACCCTGCGACAGGCCCGCGGGACGCGCTATCCCGATCCGGTCAAAGCGGCGCTGGACGCTGAGGAAGCAGGCGCCGACGGCATTACCGTGCATTTGCGTGAGGACCGTCGGCACATCCAGGAGCGCGATGTTCTGCTGCTCAAAGACGTGCTGCAGACGCGCATGAATTTCGAGATGGGTGTCACCGAAGAGATGATCGCATTCGCCGAGCGCATCCGGCCGGCTCATATCTGCCTGGTCCCGGAAACCCGTCAGGAATTGACCACTGAGGGCGGGCTCGATGTCGCCGGTCAAGAGGCGCGCATCAAGGCGGCGGTCGAGCGGCTGTCGGCCATTGGCAGCGAAGTGTCGTTGTTCATCGACGCGGACGAGCGTCAGATTGCGGCCTCGGCCCGTGTCGGTGCGCCGGCCATCGAACTGCACACAGGCCGTTATGCCGATGCCGAAACCCCGGCGGCCGTGGCTGAAGAACTCAAGCGCATTGCCGACGGCGTCGCTTTCGGTGTGGCCCAAGGGTTGATCGTCAACGCCGGACACGGCCTGCACTACCACAACGTTGAAGCCGTCGCAGCGATAAAGGGCATCAACGAATTGAACATCGGCCACGCGCTGGTGGCCCATGCCTTGTTTGTCGGCTTCAAATCGGCAGTGTCGGAGATGAAGGCGCTGATCCTGGCGGCGGCGGATGCTGCTCGC
>NZ_DASVUM010000125.1:0-5817 GCF_036387035.1 Pseudomonas sp.
AAAGGTCCTGCTCGGCGGCAGCGGCAAGGACAGTGTGGACTTCCGTTACCTGAACGACCGTGGCGACATCGTCAAACGTGCGCACCCGTTCGAAGGCATTGTTCCCAATCTCGAGCGTCGCTATCGGGAAACCGAGTCGACAACAGTTCGAGAGGAGCTGGCAAAGTTTCTCAGTACGCAGCCCTGCCCCGAATGTCGTGGCACGCGATTGCGCCGTGAGGCTCGTCACGTGTGGGTCGGCGAGAAGACACTTCCCGCTGTCACGAACATGCCGATTGGCGACGCGACCAATTACTTTGGGGAGTTGAAGCTCACGGGCCGACGCGGTGAGATCGCTGACAAGATTCTCAAAGAGATCCGGGAACGCCTGCAATTCCTCGTCAACGTCGGGCTTGATTATCTGACGCTGGATCGCAGTGCCGATACGCTGTCCGGCGGCGAAGCGCAGCGAATTCGTCTGGCGAGCCAGATCGGCGCCGGCCTGGTGGGCGTCATGTATATCCTCGACGAACCTTCGATTGGCCTGCATCAACGCGATAACGACCGCTTGCTGGACACGCTCCGGCACCTTCGCGACATTGGTAACACGGTCATCGTGGTTGAGCACGATGAGGACGCGATCCGACTGGCGGATTACGTGGTCGACATCGGGCCGGGGGCAGGCATACATGGCGGCAATATCGTCGCCGAGGGCACACCGCAAGAAGTCATGGACCATCCTGATTCACTCACCGGCAAATACTTATCGGGCCGGGTGAAAATCGCCGTTCCTGCCAAACGGACGCCCCGCAACAAAAAGCTGTCCCTCAAACTCAAGGGCGCGCGGGGCAACAACCTGCGCAACGTCGATCTGGAGATTCCAATTGGCTTGCTGACCTGCGTGACGGGCGTGTCGGGCTCGGGCAAGTCGACATTGATCAACAACACGCTGTTCCCACTCAGCGCCACCGCGCTGAACGGCGCTACGACGCTTGAGGCTTCAGCACACGACAGCATCGACGGTTTGCAGCACCTGGATAAAGTCGTTGATATTGATCAAAGCCCGATTGGACGTACGCCGCGGTCGAACCCGGCCACGTACACCGGCCTGTTTACCCCAATCCGTGAGTTGTTCGCCGGCGTACCGGAATCACGGTCTCGCGGTTACGGCCCAGGCCGATTCTCCTTCAACGTCAAGGGCGGGCGCTGCGAAGCGTGCCAGGGCGACGGTTTGATCAAGGTCGAGATGCACTTTCTGCCTGACATCTACGTGCCCTGCGATGTATGCAAGAGCAAGCGATACAACCGCGAGACGCTGGAGGTGAAGTACAAGGGCAAGAACGTCCACGAGGTTCTGGAAATGACCATCGAGGAAGCGAGGACATTCTTCGACGCAGTCCCTGCCCTCGCCCGCAAGCTGCAGACGTTGATGGATGTGGGTCTGTCCTACATCAAGCTGGGCCAGTCGGCGACAACGCTTTCAGGCGGTGAAGCGCAGCGTGTAAAGCTGTCTCGGGAGCTTTCCAAGCGTGACACTGGCAAGACCTTGTACATCCTGGATGAGCCCACTACGGGCCTGCACTTCGCGGATATTCAGCAGCTGCTGGACGTCTTGCATCGATTACGAGACCACGGCAACACGGTCGTTGTGATCGAGCACAACCTGGACGTGATCAAGACTGCGGACTGGCTCGTTGATCTTGGACCTGAGGGCGGATCGAAAGGCGGACAGATCATCGCGACGGGTACGCCAGAACAGGTCGCGGAGATGAAGCAGTCCTACACCGGCCATTACCTGAAGCCGCTTTTGGAGCGTGATCGCGCTTGATCCTCCGGCCTTGACAAAAAGCCCCTGTCGCGATGTGCGGCAGGGGCTTTTTTGTAGTGAACGTCTGAGTAGTCAGAACTGCGATTGCAGGTAGTTCTCCAAACCGATCGATTTGATCAGGCCCAACTGCTTTTCTAGCCAGTAGGTATGATCCTCTTCAGTGTCGGCGAGCTGAATGCGAAGGATGTCACGGCTAACGTAATCCCTGTGCTGCTCACAGAGCGCAATACCTTTGCACAGTGCGGCGCGCACCTTGTATTCCAGGCGAAGGTCACTGGCGAGCATCTCCGGTACCGTTGTGCCTACATCCAGATCGTCAGGACGCATACGCGGGGTGCCTTCCAGCATGAGAATCCGGCGCATCAACGCATCAGCGTGTTGGGCCTCTTCTTCCATCTCGTGATTGATCCGCTCGTACAGCTTGCTGAAACCCCAGTCTTCGTACATGCGCGAATGGACGAAATATTGGTCGCGCGCAGCCAGTTCGCCTGTCAGCAGCGTGTTGAGGTAATCAATTACATCTGGGTGGCCTTGCATCGCCGTACATCTCCTCGTGAAAGGCATTAGTTTGAACCAACCTGATCGGAAGGTCACCCCACGAGATAGCAAATAAAACCACAATTGCGGCGAATTTCGGTCATTCGGTGCCGAAAAGGCGGGTAAATGAGGAGGTTTCCGTTTATCACTTAGAATCACCGCCGAATGGGACCGATTGATCGCTGCGGGCGGATTACGGCAGGCAACAAAAAACCGGGCACTAGGCCCGGTTTCGTGTACTGACTTACGTCTTATTCAGCGGCTTCTACAGAGCCACCGACAGGACGATCAACCAGTTCGACGTACGCCATTGGCGCGTTGTCGCCAGCGCGGAAACCGCACTTGAGGATGCGCAGGTAGCCACCCTCACGAGTTGCATAACGCTTGCCCAGGTCGTTGAACAGCTTGCCGACCATTTCTTTCGAACGGGTGCGGTCAAATGCCAGACGACGGTTGGCTACGCTGTCAACCTTGGCCAAAGTGATCAGCGGCTCAGCAACACGACGCAGTTCTTTGGCTTTTGGCAGGGTAGTTTTGATCAGCTCGTGCTCGAACAGCGACACCGCCATGTTTTGAAACATGGCCTTACGGTGAGAGCTGGTACGGCTCAGGTGACGTCCACTTTTACGATGACGCATGGTTCATTCCTTACCAAACACTACGTTCGGTGATTACGACGATCAGGCAGTCGCCTTGTCGTCCTTCTTAAGACTTGCAGGCGGCCAGTTGTCGAGGCGCATGCCGAGGGAGAGACCACGAGAAGCCAGAACGTCCTTGATTTCGGTCAAGGATTTCTTGCCCAGGTTCGGAGTCTTCAACAGTTCTACTTCGGTGCGCTGAATCAGGTCGCCGATGTAGTAAATGTTCTCCGCCTTAAGGCAGTTGGCCGAACGTACAGTCAGTTCCAAATCGTCAACCGGACGAAGCAGGATCGGATCGATCTCGTCTTCCTGTTCGACTACAACGGGTTCGCTATCACCTTTGAGGTCGACGAACGCAGCCAACTGCTGTTGCAGGATGGTTGCTGCACGACGGATAGCCTCTTCAGGATCCAGAGTACCGTTGGTTTCCAGATCAATAACCAGTTTGTCCAGGTTGGTACGTTGCTCGACACGGGCGTTTTCCACCACGTATGCAATGCGACGAACCGGGCTGAACGAAGAGTCGAGCTGCAAGCGACCAATGCTGCGGCTTTCGTCTTCATCGCTCTGACGCGAATCGGCTGGTTCATAACCGCGACCACGAGCTACAACGAGCTTCATGTTCAGGGCGCCGTTAGACGCCAGGTTAGCGATTACGTGATCGGGGTTAACGATCTCGACATCATGATCCAGCTGAATATCGGCAGCGGTAACCACCCCCGAACCCTTCTTCGACAAGGTCAGCGTAACTTCGTCTCGACCGTGCAGCTTGATAGCCAGACCTTTAAGGTTCAACAGGATTTCAATTACATCTTCCTGTACACCTTCGATGGCGCTGTACTCATGGAGTACACCGTCAATCTCGGCCTCGACTACTGCACAGCCGGGCATGGAGGACAACAGGATGCGGCGCAGCGCGTTGCCCAGGGTATGGCCGAAACCACGCTCGAGAGGCTCGAGAGTGATTTTGGCGCGGGTCGGACTGACAACCTGCACATCAATGTGGCGGGGTGTCAGGAACTCATTTACCGAAATCTGCATGGATGCACCTATTTTCTAGCCCTTACTTGGAGTAGAGCTCGACAATCAGGCTTTCGTTGATGTCGGCGGACAGATCACTGCGAGCTGGGACGCTTTTGAAGACGCCAGATTTTTTCTCAGTGTCTACTTCTACCCATTCTACGCGGCCACGTTGGGCACACAGATCGAGAGCCTGGACAATACGCAGCTGGTTCTTCGCTTTTTCACGAATGGCCACTACGTCACCAGCACGAACCTGGTAGGACGGAACGTTAACGGTTTTGCCGTTTACGCTTACCGACTTGTGCGATACCAGCTGACGCGATTCGGCACGAGTCGAACCGAAGCCCATGCGGTATACAACGTTGTCCAGACGGCATTCGAGCAGCTGCAGCAGGTTCTCACCCGTTGCGCCTTTCTTGCCGGCGGCTTCTTTGTAGTAGCCGCTGAACTGACGCTCAAGAACGCCATAAATACGACGGACCTTCTGCTTTTCACGCAGTTGGGTGCCGTAGTCGGACTGGCGACCGCGGCGTTGGCCGTGGATACCAGGTGCTGCTTCGATGTTGCACTTCGATTCGATCGCGCGCACGCCGCTCTTCAGAAAGAGATCGGTGCCTTCGCGACGAGCGAGTTTGCATTTTGGACCAATGTAACGAGCCATTCTTTACAATCTCCTGGATTACACGCGGCGCTTCTTCGGCGGACGGCACCCGTTGTGCGGGATTGGCGTCACGTCGGTGATGCTGGCGATCTTGTAGCCGCAGCCGTTCAAAGCACGGACAGCAGATTCACGACCTGGACCTGGACCTTTGACGTTGACGTCGAGGTTTTTCAGGCCGTATTCCAGCGCAGCTTGACCAGCACGTTCAGCAGCTACTTGAGCAGCAAACGGCGTGGACTTGCGAGAACCGCGGAAACCCGAACCACCGGAGGTTGCCCAGGAAAGAGCGTTACCTTGACGGTCGGTGATGGTCACGATTGTGTTGTTAAAAGAAGCATGGATGTGGGCGATGCCATCAACCACTGTCTTTTTAACTTTTTTACGAGGACGAGCAGCAGGTTTTGCCATGATTTAATTCCTGTCGATTCGCTGAGGCGATTACTTGCGGATCGGCTTACGCGGACCTTTACGGGTACGCGCGTTAGTCTTGGTACGCTGACCGCGTACTGGAAGACCACGACGATGACGCAGACCGCGATAGCAACCGAGGTCCATCAAGCGCTTGATTTTCATGTTGATTTCGCGACGCAGGTCACCTTCAGTGGTGAACTTCGCGACTTCGCCACGCAGCTGTTCAATCTGCTCGTCGCTCAGATCTTTGATCTTCACAGCCGGGTTAACCCCGGTGGTAGCACAGATTTTGTGTGCAGTTGTGCGACCAACACCATAGATGTAGGTCAGCGAGATAACAGTATGCTTGTTATCTGGAATGTTAACGCCTGCAATACGGGCCATTCAGTGGGACTCCAATTGACAGCTACCTACGCCACGGAAGCCAAGAAATAGGGCGCGAGATAATATCGCTGTAATAACAAATAATCAACCCGGTAGCGCACTAGCTACCGGGCTTGAAGCACAATCACACTCAGCCTTGGCGCTGTTTGTGACGCGGTTCCGCGCTGCAAATTACTCGAACAACACCTTCGCGGCGAATAATCTTGCAGTTGCGGCACAGCTTTTTCACCGATGCACGAACTTTCATCACCAACTCCTCGAACCTTATGGGTGCTTCAGCGCAGCATGCCGCTGCCGTAGCCCTTCAGGTTGGCTTTCTTCATCAGGGATTCATACTGGTGCGAAACGAGGTG
>NZ_DASVUM010000126.1:0-46798 GCF_036387035.1 Pseudomonas sp.
CAGATCGAGCGCTGGAACAACGCCGTGCGCAGCGACCTCAACTGGGACCTCTTCGGCCGCCTCGTACATTTCCGCGATCCGCGCCTCACCGTCGACTTTGCCTACGATCCCCTCGGACGCCGCCTCTACAAACTCTCCAAATCGCACCACAAACCGCGCCCTGAAGCCGGCACCGGCTGGAACGAAAACGAACACGCCCGCAAGGAACGGGAACTTGGCTGCGGCTTCACCCTGTACGGCTGGGACGGCGACAACCTGGCGTGGGAAAGCAGCCCCGCCCAATACGCCGACGGACGTGGTCGAACCGTTCATTACATCCACGAGCCCGGCACCTTCGTCCCGGTCGCCCAGGCCATCCGCCACGAAACCATCCGCCTCGTTAGCCAACCGGCCTACGAAGGTCGTTACGACTTCAAAGAAGATCCACTCTGGACCTATAAACCCAAAGCGCTGCCGATCGACGTCCTTGCCTGGTACCAATGCGACCACCTCGGCACGCCGCAAGAACTCACCGACCAAAACGGAAACACCGCCTGGAGCGGGCAATACAAAGCATGGGGCAAAGCCCAAGAACAGCGCTCGGAATTCGCCCAACACGTCGGCCTGACCAACCCGATCCGCTTCCAGGGTCAGTACCACGACCACGAGACAGGCCTGCGCTACAACCGGCATCGGTACTATGATCCAAGGATCGGGCGCTTCATCAGTAAGGATCCGATTGGGTACAGTGGTGGATTAAATCCCTTCCAGTACGCCCCCAACCCTACGGGTTGGTCGGATGCGTTAGGAATGACACGGAGCGCGCATCCTGCACCAAAAAAATCACGTTCTGCAGAGGATGTGGCAGATGAAGCGTTCTCAAAGGGGAGGAAATCCGGCGCTGCGGCTGAACTACGCGCTGGAGATCAATCAATTACCGGCGTTAGTGGGGAAGTCGTACCTCATAATCCACAAGTGACAGGTGCGCTAATGGGAACACCTTTAGAACGGCAAGCTCCATGGCACGGTGGGTGCGCAGAGATCGTATGCCTAGATAAAGCTTTTAACGCCGGAATCGATCCTGCCGGCGGCACTATCAGCACAGTCAATATTGGGTACTCTGGGAAAGGACACGGAACGCCTAAGCCCGCATGTCCAACCTGTGTAGACGTTTTAACGCACTTCGGAGTTAAAGTATGAACCGCGAGCACTTTAAAAAATACAGTATCAACTCGATAGTTCGACCTGCCGGCCACTCTAATGCATTTAAGCATCAGCTGGGCTTCTTTGTCAGCGTTTTGGATGCGTTGGAAATTTATTTTCCAGACGACGAAAACGATCCGAGGCAGTTAATAAACGATTACATACATGACAGAATTCCCATTGAAACACTCACTGATAAAGCGTCAGTTTGGTGGTCATTCATTGATGATCGAGCAGCAATGCGTGAATTTCGAGAGCGCAATATATTAATAGCTAGACTTGCTATCTGCCTTCTTTATCACGATGACACTAATGATTCGGCGCTAGGGGATAATCTGTCATGGTTTCTTGAGGTGCTTGACGCCTTAGGGGTCGATACGAACATACCAACTAACATGATGATAAGATATTTTGAATATCGATAACTAGTTCGTAAGTTAAATAGATCGGCCACTTTTGATTCACTACGCTTAAATTATGGAGCGATACAGCTCAGAGACGGAGCCTTACTATGTTCGATAAAGGCAGCCGTCCTCCTTCAGCTATGCTTAATATTTCACCGCGTGTGATTGAGAGGCTGTCCCTGTAGACTCATAAGTTCGAAACTAAGAGATAGAATACTTCATGTTTCAGGTGCGCTAGCCTGCCCCAGGAATTAGAGGGGGAGACCCTGCTCGAGTTACGCCGACAATACCCCCAGAGCACGCAATAGGACGCGTCACGAAGATCAACCCAGATTTCGAGTTGCAGATGCAGCGTGAAATCGAGCGCACCGAGCCGGCAAAAATCGTGTTGAAACCCGCCCAGCTCTGATCGTTTTTTGAGCAAAGAAAAGGCGTTGCCCTCGCGGGCAACGCCTTTTTGTTGCGCGCTACGCCTGCAAATTACGCAGGAATTGCCTTCGCCTTTGGCTCACGTGCCCAAACGCGATGCTGCTGGATCGCCTCGAAAAACGCCTTGAACGAAGCGCTGTCCGAAACGGCGAGCAAGCCGGCATCCGCTTCCAGTCGCAGCAGGTCGATCAGCTTCTGTGCATCGCCTGCGTAGGCAATGGCTTTGAGGTGTTTGTAGGCCTCAAGCACATAATGCAATGCCACACCGTCGCCGCTCAGAGCCGTGATCGACGCGTCTCCGCCAGGGATGAACACTGCGTCGAAAGCGACCGATGGCAGACCTTCCATCGAAGCATCGACGGCCAACGTTGCACCGCTCGCGGTCTTGACCGGCGCGGAGGTAGGGCCTAACACCTTGGCGTGGGCGCCTTCAGCTTCCAGCGCAGCCTTCATGACGGCTATAGCCTTGTCGTCAACACCATTGGCGACCAGTACCGCGACTTTGCGCGAAGCAATGTCGGCAGGCAGCAGGTTCGCCTGACTCAGCAGCGGCGACTTATCTACGCTCAGCTTGCCGTTGCTTTGCGCTTTGACAGTTGGGGCGGTTGGCGCTGGCAAGCCAAGGTTTGCAGCCACACGTTGCGCCAGCGTGAGGTCGATGTTTGTGAGGATCTCGTTCACCTGACGTGCGCGAATGTGCTCACGCTCAACCTTGCCCAGCTCGAAGCTGTACGCCGCGATGATGTGCTCTTTTTCGTGCTCGCTCATGCTGTTGAAAAACAGCGTGGCTTGCGAAAAGTGATCGCCAAACGAAGGGCTGCGTTCACGCACTTTGTGCGCTTCGACGCGCTCCTGGTAGGTTTCGAAACCACCGTCCTGCGGCCCTGCAGGGGTTTCTTTCGGCCAGCCCCCATCGATCGAATTAGGCTCGTAGGAAGCGCGGCCCTTGTCGATGGTGGTGCGGTGTTGAGCATCGCGCTGATTGTTGTGGTTCGGCGAGACCGGACGGTTGATCGGGATCTCGTGGAAGTTCGGCCCGCCCAGTCGGCTGATCTGCGTATCAGTGTAGGAAAACAGCCGACCTTGCAGCAGCGGATCGTTGGAGAAGTCGATACCCGGCACGATGTGACCTGGGCAAAATGCGACCTGCTCTGTCTCGGCAAAGTAGTTGTCGGGGTTGCGGTTGAGCACCATCTTGCCCAGTGGTGTTACCGGCACCAGCTCTTCCGGAATGATTTTGGTCGGGTCCAGAAGGTCGAAGTCGAACTTGTGCTCGTCTTCCTCGGCGACGATCTGCACGCCCAGTTCC
Source organism: Pseudomonas sp. (assembly GCF_036387035.1). Classification (GTDB taxonomy): domain Bacteria; phylum Pseudomonadota; class Gammaproteobacteria; order Pseudomonadales; family Pseudomonadaceae; genus Aquipseudomonas. The sequence goes on from NZ_DASVUM010000126.1 coordinate 3,325, forward strand.
CATTCCGGGTAATCGCCTGTCTCAATGGATTCCCACAGGTCGCGGCGATGGAAGTCGGTGTCCTTGCCCGCCAACTTCTGCGCTTCGTCCCACACCAGCGAGCACGTGCCGTACTTGGGTTTCCAGTGGAATTTCACGAACGAGGATTTACCCTCGGTGTTGATCATGCGGAAGGTGTGGATGCCGAAGCCCTGCATGGAGCGCAGGCTTTTCGGGATCGCACGGTCCGACATGGTCCAGAGCACCATGTGCGCGGATTCCGGCACCAGGGACACGAAGTCCCAGAAGGTGTCGTGGGCCGAGCCGCCCGTTGGGATTTCGTTATGGGGCTCTGGCTTCACCGCGTGTACGAAATCGGGAAACTTGATCGCGTCCTGAATGAAGAATACCGGCATGTTGTTGCCGACCAGGTCGTAGTTGCCTTCGCCGGTGTAGAACTTGACCGCAAAACCGCGTACGTCACGGACTGTATCGCCGGAACCGCGTGGGCCTTGAACCGTGGAAAAGCGCACAAACACCGGGGTTTTCTTACCCGGATCGCGAAGGAATTCAGCCTTGGACAGGGCGGAATGATTTTCGTAGGTCTGGAAGTAACCATGAGCCGCCGTGCCGCGCGCGTGGACGATGCGCTCTGGAATACGCTCGTGGTCAAAGTGGGTGATCTTTTCGCGCATGATGAAGTCTTCGAGCAGCGAGGGGCCGCGCGATCCGACTTTCAACGTGTTCTGGTTGTCGGAGATCTTTACGCCCTGATTGGTGCGCAATGCCTCGCCGGTAGCGTCGGAGCGGAACGTCTCAAGACTTTCGACCTTGGCATTGGTGTTGCCACGATCCAGCGTGTCAGTGCCAGCCAGTTCACTGTTGGCATTGGCGCTAACAGGTGGATTGGTGTTCTTACTCATCAGACAAAACTCCTCAGTTCGGACGGCTCCTTTTCTCGCCTCCAACGGAGTGGAAGCAGCAGAAGCTCGTAGGCGGAAATGCTTGACACGAAGCCAGGCAATATTCAGGCGCTAAGTAAATGACTGACGATGAAAACAGCCGTTCCGTTTGTTTTCCCGATTCTTCGATTTCCACCGTCAGACTGACAGTCGGCCACCGATATGACCATTCGGCAGGGACAGTGAGAAATAAATGCTAAGAAGGCTGGGCCCAATCTTGATTGTGCAGGCTAAAATGCGCGCCCGGTTTACCCAGCCGAAGCCGAAATGGCATCGCTCAGCAGCGTGTGAAAGGCATGAGTCCCCACGCTGATTTTTCAACGCGCCCCACAAGGTTCGCTCCGTGATCGAGTTTCAGAACGTCCATAAAACCTATCGGGTCGCCGACCGGGAAATTCCCGCGCTGCACCCCACCAGCCTGCGCATCGAAAATGGCCAGGTGTTTGGCCTGATCGGCCATTCCGGTGCCGGCAAAAGCACGATGCTGCGCCTGATCAATCGCCTTGAAGCGCCGAGCGGCGGCACGATTCTGGTCGATGACGTTGACGTCACCGCACTGGATGCCGACGGTCTGCGCGGCTTCCGCCGCCAGGTGGGCATGATCTTCCAGCACTTCAATCTGCTGTCGTCAAAGACGGTGGCCGACAACGTCGCCATGCCGCTGACACTCGCCGGGGACATGTCCCGCACGCAGATCGATCAGCGCGTGGCCGAATTGCTCGCCCGCGTGGGTCTGTCCGATCACGCCAACAAATACCCGGCCCAATTGTCCGGAGGGCAGAAGCAACGCGTCGGCATCGCCCGTGCGCTCGCCACCAAGCCGAAGATTCTCCTGTGCGACGAGGCCACCAGCGCCCTCGACCCGCAAACCACGGCGTCGGTGTTGCAGTTACTGGCCGAGATCAATCGAGAGCTGAAGCTGACCATCGTGCTGATCACTCACGAAATGGACGTGATCCGCCGCGTCTGCGATCAGGTGGCGGTCATGGATGCCGGCGTCATTGTCGAGCAGGGCCCTGTGGCCGATGTGTTTCTTCATCCCAAGCACCCCACCACCCGCCGCTTTGTGCAAGAAGACGAGCAGGTCGACGAAAACGAGCAGAACAGCGATTTCGCCCATGTCCAAGGCCGCATCGTGCGCCTGACGTTCCAGGGCGAAGCAACCTATGCGCCGCTGCTGGGCACCGTCGCGCGGGAAACCGGCGTGGACTACAGCATCCTGGCCGGCCGTATCGATCGCATTAAAGACACGCCTTACGGGCAACTGACGCTGGCCATCACCGGTGGTGACATGGACGCCGCATTCGCCCGCTTCACCGCCGCTGACGTTCACATGGAGATCCTGCGTTGATGGATACCTTTCTCAACCTGTTTTCCAACGTCGACTGGTACGAAATCTGGCTCGCGACCGGCGACACGCTGATCATGCTCGGCGTGTCGCTGGCATTCACCGTTCTGCTGGGCTTGCCGCTCGGTGTGTTGATGTTCCTGACATCGCCGCGTCAATTGCTCGAGAACAAGCCGGTCTATGCCACCGTTGGCCTGATCGTGAACATGCTGCGCGCGCTGCCATTCATCATTCTGCTGATCGTGATGATGCCGCTGACAGAAATCATCACCGGCACCTCGCTGGGCATTCTTGGCACGCTGCCGCCATTGATCGCAGGCGCTACGCCGTTCTTCGCGCGCCTTGTGGAAACCGCGCTGCGGGAAGTGGACCGCGGCATCATCGAAGCCATTCAGGCCATGGGCGCGACCACTCGGCAAATCGTGGTCAAGGCGCTGCTGCCTGAAGCACGACCGGGCATCCTCGCGGCCATCACCGTTACCGCCATCGCGTTGGTGTCGTTTACGGCCATGGCCGGTGCGGTCGGGGCCGGCGGCCTGGGCGATCTTGCGATTCGCTACGGTTACCAACGGTTTCAGAACGATGTGATGTTTGTAACGGTCGTATTGCTGCTGGTGCTGGTGCAAATCCTGCAAACCGTTGGCGACAGACTGGTCGCGCACTTTTCACACCGTTAACCGAATTCGCCGGCCGCTGGCCGGCAGATGCACGCCACTGCGCGTGCATTCCAGGAGTAAGAGAAATGAAGAAGTTGTTGGCTGTATTCGCTGCCGTTGCAGCCCTGTCTGCCCACGCGGACGACACCTTGACCGTCGCGGCCTCCGCCGTGCCCCACGCCGAGATCCTGGAATTCGTGAAGCCCATGCTGGCGAAGGAAGGCGTGACGCTGAACGTGAAGGTTTTCAACGACTACATTCAGCCGAACGTGCAGGTTGACCAGCAGCGCATGGACGCCAACTTCTTCCAGCACCAACCGTATCTGGATGAGTTCAACAAAGGGAAGGGCACGCACCTGGTGAGCGTCGCCAAGGTTCACATCGAGCCGTTTGGCGCTTACTCGGACAAGCTCAAAAGTCTGGCCGAGCTGCCGGATGGCGCTAACGTGGCGATTCCCAATGACGCCACCAACGAGGGCCGCGCGCTGTTGCTGTTGGTCAAGGCCGGCTTGATAACCCTGAAAGATCCGACCAGCATCACCGCCAAGCCGGGCGACGTGCAGCAAAACCCGAAAAACCTGAAGTTCCGCGAGCTTGAAGCCGCAACCCTGCCTCGCGTGCTGACGCAGGTGGACCTGGCGCTGATTAACACCAACTACGCCCTGACCGCAAAGCTTGATCCGACCAAAGACGCGCTGATCATCGAAGGCCAGGAGTCGCCTTATGCGAACATCCTGGTGACCCGCGAAGACAATAAGGACTCGCCTGCCATCCAGAAGCTGGTCGCCGCGCTGCACAGTCCGGAAACCAAGGCATTCATCGTCGAGAAGTACAAAGGCGCCGTGGTCCCGGCGTTCTGATAGAGCTGCTGCCCGGGCGATGCAGCTATCGCCCGGTACCCATACTCGTTTTCCACGCAACACTGATCTCAGCGCAACGCCGGGATCATCCGCCTTACTTCCTCTCAACCAATCCCGGCAACTGCGCCGCCAGTTTCTGGCCGTTGAGCGGTGCGCGGATGAATCCACGCTGTGTGCCGTCGGGCCCAAGTAGGGCGAGGTTGCCGCTGTGGTCGACGGTGTAATTCGGCTTGCTTGTGTCCGCCGGAATGTAGGGGATGCTCACGGCATTCGCCAGCTTCTGCAGCGTAGCGACCGGCGCCCTCAGGCCAAGGAACTGCTTGTCGAAATACCCCAGGTATTGCTTGAGATGTTGCGGGGTGTCGCGATCGGGATCGACGCTGACCAGCACGACGCGCACTTTATCGACGGCATCCCTGGGCAGCTCGCTTTTGATCTGACGCAGCTGGGCGAGCGTGGTCGGGCAGATGTCGGGGCAGAAGGTGTAGCCGAAGAACAGCAGCGTCCATTTGCCCTTCATCTGGCTCATCGAGACGGGTTGCCCATCCTGATCGGTGAACGTCAGGTCCGGCACAGCACGGCTCTGCGGGAGAAGGATGATGCCTGCGTCGATCAGCGCGGTCTGGTCACCCTGATCCGTTCCGGAGAGCACACGGTTGACGATCACGCCAAGCACCAGCGACACGAGCGCAACAAGGATGAAGACGGTTTTTTGGGTTCGGGTCATGAGTCCAACACGCTGAGTGATCCGGGACAGATCGGGAATGGTAACGCACACTTCCCCCGCCATTCGGCTCTCGCAGAAAGAGCCTGTAAGAACGGATGCACATAGCCATGAACGGGTTATGACATATTCGTCTTAACCTCGTGGGTGAGCAAGCTAAGGTATGACTTCTCTATAATGACCGTCTGGTTTCATTGCCTATGGAGCACTCATGAACACCGCCGCATTGCGCGAGCAGATTACCCGAGCTCAGGAACACGAAAATCAATCCGGTCAGCTATCGCGCCGGCTGGAGTCGCAACTTGCTCATCTGCACCCCTCCATTCATCTGCCTGACGTAGATGCACGAGGCGTGTTGACGCGTTTCGTCATTGCCTACATCGGTCAGGTGCCGGATTTGCTGGAGGCCGCCCATGACGTCGCGTTACAGGCGGGCATCGAAAGCCAGATCAAGCCGGTCCTGAAAATCGCCGAGCACTTCTTCAGCGCGCCGCCCGCCATCATGGCGGGCCACGAGGGGCTCGACGGGCTGCTGGACGAAGCGTATCTGGCACACCGGCTGGTGGAGGAAGTGAATGATCTGTACATCAGGCATCTGGGCCAGCCGCTGATTCCAATGAACACCACAGTGGCCAGCGTCATCGCCCACCAGTTGATCGGCGAAGCGTTTGCCAACCAACTGGACGAAGTGGTGCATCACGCCATCGATGAAATGCTGAACGACGACAGCTTCTCGCTGGAATCGGTAGAAGCCTACCGCGAGCGCCTCGCCAGCCCGGACACTGACGCAGCCTGGAAGCGTTGGCCCAGCCTGTCTCGCCAGTTAGGCGTTGGGCTGGAACTGGAGTGCGGGAAAGACTGATCCCGCACATCCCTGGTGCAGTCCTCAGTGGAGGGCTGCACCTCCGATCGACGTACGAATCCTTCCCTCTACGCGACGCTTGAGCAGGCGTTGTTCCAGCAGTAAACGTGAGCCCTGCGCCGCATTGGCACGGCCCCATTCTTCCAGCAACTCCAGACAAGAGTGGTCGATATAGGTCAGGTTACCCAGCGGCACATGCAGCGTGGTACCTGGCGGAACGGTCTCCAGCGTCTGGGTCAGGGCCGGCACCTTGAGGAACGTGGCCGAACCGTTGAGGCGCAGCTCCATTTCACCTTCGGCCGGCAGGTCGACCAGATTGATCTTCAGGCGCGATGCATTGAGCGCCAGCTTCACCAGCGTCAGGCCAAAGCCAATCAACACACCGGTCAAGAGGTCAGTCAGCACAATCGCGCTGGCGGTCGCGCCGTAGATGAACATCGGCATGCGGCCATAGCGGCCCAGTCCCTTGAGCGCTTGAATGTTTACCAGCTTCACGCCGGTGTAAACCAGCACGCCGGCCAGGCTCGCCACCGGAATGCTTTGCAGCACGCTGGACAACAAAAGCACGAACGCCAGCAGCCACAAACCATGGAACATCGCCGACAGACGCGTCTTCGCACCCGCCTGCACGTTCGCCGAACTGCGCACGATGACGCCCGTCATCGGCAGTGCGCCAACCAGACCGCAGAGCATGTTGCCCACGCCTTGGGCGCTGAGTTCTTTATCAAAATCGGAACGCTGACCGTCGTGCATCCGATCCACCGCCGCTGCCGACAACAGGGTTTCGGCGCTGGCAATAAACGCTACTGCAATCGCTGCGATCAGGATGGCGGGATCGGCCAGGTTCATCAGGTCTGCGGGTCGCAGCCAGTCGATGGCTTCTGCAAGATTGGCCGGGACCTCGACGCGCTTGACCTGCAAGCTCATCACCAGGCTCACCACCGTGGCGATCCCCACACCAAGCAGAGCGCCCGGCACAAACCGAAGCGCATGGGGCCGGCGCTTTTCCCACAGCCACATCACGGCAATCGTACCCAGCCCGAGAAGCCCGGCCTGCATGGCGCTACCGGGGCCCATCGCGCCGATAAGGGTCTGCGGGAACGCCACCAAATTGTCGATCCCGGACGGCTTGGGCCCACTGTCGAACATCACGTGAACCTGGGAAAGCACGATCAGCACGCCAATGCCCGCCAGCATGCCGTACACAACTGCCGGCGCCGTGACGCGAAACCAGCAACCGAGCTTCAAGCGACCCGCGAGTAACTGAAGCGCACCGGCAAGCAGCAAAATAGGGCCGAGCATTGCCATGCCATGCTCACGAACCAGCTCGAACACCAGCACCGCCAAGCCTGCTGCAGGGCCGCTGACCTGCAACGGCGAACCCGCCAGCCAGCCCACCACCAGACCGCCAATGATGCCGGTGATCAACCCTTTGGACGGCGGCATGCCCGAAGCGATGGCGATCCCCATACACAGCGGCAGGGCCACGAGAAAAACCACCACGGAAGCCAGCAGCTCCCGTGGTAACAACGCTTTGAGATCAGTAGTAGCCATGACGACTCTCCGGAATTCAGACGTGACAACGCCCGGCGGCACGCGTTGAACGCGGCCGCTACGAGCTTGTATGAGGGTGGAACCGTCAGGGCCGACGCCGGTGCGCTCAGGCGCAGCGGGTCAGCCAGCGATCAATATCGCCCGCGGGGAATCGACGCCATGGGCACCGGGTGGTCGCCATCCAGCGCCAGGAAGCAGTCCTGCTCGGCATCGTAAGCGCGGATCTCGCTGGTTTCGATGTCGTAGACCCAGCCATGGATAAACAGCTGACCGCTGGCCAGCTTGGATGCCACGGAAGGGTGCGTGCGCAAGTGCTGCAGCTGAGCAATGACGTTTTCTTCGGTGAGTACGTGCATGGTTTCGTGCTCGCTGGTGCAATTGCAGTTGTCTTGCACAACTGTCTTGGCGACCTCGGCGTGGCGCAGCCAGGCTTTGACCGTCGGCATCTTCTCGAGGGTGTCGGGGTTGAGTACGGCGCGCATCGCCCCGCAATCCGAGTGGCCACACACGATGATGTGTTGAACGCCCAGCGCCAGAACGGCGTATTCGATGGCAGTCGAAACGCCACCGTTCATGGGGCCATAGGGCGGGACGACGTTGCCGACGTTACGGGTGACGAACAAGTCGCCCGGCGAGCTTTGAGTGATGAGTTCCGGAACGATGCGCGAGTCGGCGCAGGTGATGAACATGGCCCGTGGATGTTGGGCGGTGGCGAGTTTCTTGAACAGCTCTTCCTGCTGAGGGAAGACGTCATGGCGGAAATGCTTGAAGCCATCAACGATGTGCTGAAGCGCCATCTCGGCGGTTTCCACCTGAGGCGTTACGCCTGTCGTCGCAGCCTGAGACTGCTTATCCTGCTCACTCATGTTTCATCCTCTCTGACGGATTGAAGTGGATTTTCCGGCGAATCCTGTGGATGACCCACTTTTTTCTGGCCTTCGGGCGAATCTTTCCTACAAGGCCAATCGGTCACTTCCGACTCACCTTAGCGACGCAAACTTAATTCAAACTGAATGCGTGGCTCTAGATCGCGGGTCTTGGGTTAGAAAATCTAACCCGCTCGCGCCTGTCATCACGCAACACCCTTAAGACGCGCCCTGAGTCACAACAGCGACATCTGACCGCCAGGCGGGCAAAACGCGCTGCTGTCGAGCTGAAAACTGTCGCGTCGGTTCAAGCCGTGCTTTTTGACCGCGAGGCTGAACCGCTGCGCCAGCAACTCTGCAAAAACGCCTTCGCCCCGCATCCGTGAGCCGAACTGGCTGTCGTACACCTGACCGCCTCGGCTCTGCCGCACCAGGCTCATCACATGCTCGGCCCTTTGCGGATAATGCGCTTGGAGCCACTCTTCGAACAACGGGGCAACCTCCAGCGGCAGGCGCAGCATCACGTAACTCGCACTCAATGCGCCAGCGGCCTTGGCCTCGGCCATCAGCTTCTCCAGTTCCATGTCATTGATCATCGGGATCATCGGCGCCAGCAAAACGCCTACCGGCACTGCGGCATCGCGCAAGACCCGGATCGCTCGCAGCCTGGCCTTGGGTGCGGCAGCCCGGGGTTCGAGGATGCGCTTGAGCTCATCGTCCAGCGTGGTGAGGCTGATGAACACCGACACCAGCCTCAGCTTCGCCAGCTCGACCAACAAATCCAGATCGCGCAGGATAAGCGAGCCTTTGGTGATGATCGTGACTGGATGACGGTAGCGCAGCAGCACCTCAAGCGTTGCCCGGCTGAGCGCGTATTCGCGCTCGATGGGTTGATACGGATCGGTGTTCGCGCCCAGCGTGATGGGCGCAACGCTATAGCCTGGCTTGGACAACTGCTGCTCCAGCAGCGCGGCAGCATTGGTTTTGGCGATCAGCCGGGTCTCGAAGTCCAGCCCCGGCGACATGTCCCAGTAAGCGTGGCTTGGCCGGGCGTAACAATAGATGCAGCCGTGTTCGCAGCCACGGTAGGGGTTGATCGAGCGGTCGAAGGGAATGTCGGGCGACGAGTTGCGCGCGATGATGGTCTTGGCGGTTTCCAGCGTGACGGTGGTGCCTTGGGTCAGCGGCACTTCCTGATACCAGCCATCATCCTCGGCCACGGACCGATTGGGCGCAAAACGGTTATGCGGGTTAGTGGCGGTGCCGCGCCCGCGTGGGGGCAACTGGGTAGACATGCCGGCTCCTCGATAGCTGTTTATCCATACAGTATCGCGAAACGCCCTTCACCTTCACGCGCAGACCCGGAAAAACACGCCGCTACCGATCAACGGCTTTCACCAACTTTTGACACCGGCCTCACAGCGCTTTGACCCAGCGCAGCGAAGACTTGCCCCATCCATAATGGCTGGTTCTCACGGTACGTCTTCCATGCGCCTTCATCCGCTCGCTGCTCAACTGCTCCTGCTACTGGCCGTGTCATCTGTGCCTTTCGCTCAGGCCGATGAAGTTTCTCCTGAGCAATCGCCGCGGCCGGCGCAATGGGCGCAGCTCGTTGATCGGCATTACAACCTTTACCAGATCACGCCAACGCTTTATCGCAGCCGCCAGCCAGACGCCGCTGCCCAGCCGCTTCTGGAACAGCTTGGCGTCCATACGGTGATCAACTTCATCAAGCAAAGTGACAGCACATGGCTGTCCGATGCAGCCGTGGCGCAGGTGCAGATTCCGTTGCAGGTGGTGCACATCGACGACGCCGATGTGATTCAGAGCTTGCGGGCCATCCAGACCGCGCAGCAAAACGGGCCGGTGCTCATTCACTGCAAGCACGGCCTGGACCGAACCGGTCTGGTGGCCGCGATGTACCGCATCGTCGCTCAAGGCTGGAGCAAACAGGCAGCGCTGGATGAGATGGAGCACGGCGGTTATGGCGACGAAGACAGCCTCAAGCGGGGCATTGAGTACATCGACAAGGTGGATGTGGCGGCGTTGAAAGCGGCACTGGACAACGGCGCGTGCAGCACCAGTGCGCTTGCCCGCTGCGCGATTAAAGGGTGGTTTCAGAAAGTGTAGGTAATGGGTTGCAGACGGTCTCGTGGCGCCTCTCAGTTGCGCGCTGAAACGATACGCACGGCAGAGTACTCGTATTTTGCAACACACCCGATCGGCACTTTTTGCGGCAAGAGTTCCAATCACATCTACTACTTATCGACGTGCCGGGATTGGCACAGGTTTATGACGTGCTTTAACTCAACCACCTCTATCGAAAAGGATTTCGACAGTGAAGATCAATTACCCGCTCTCCCTATTGGCGACGCTGTTCAGCTTCGCAACGGTCACCGCACACGCCGCCTCGCTGGACTCAAGGAACAAGCCGTTCAACGAATACAGTTGGGTCACCACCCATAACTCGTATGAAAAGATCAATCAGAATCTGAAAGAAATACCCGCACAACTTCAGGACGGGGTACGAGGTTTCATGCTTGATCTCTACGTTGATACCTTCGACCCCCGCCCTGAACAACGTATCAAGGTCTGCCACAAGCAGCTCGCCTGCTACGGCCCGCTATCTGCTCAGCTGAAAAAGGAGTTCCTGCCGTTTCTCAAGAACAACCCGCAGGAAGTAGTGACGTTATTTCTCGAAACCTACGTTGAGCGCCAGCACCTCCAGGAAGTCTTCGACACGCTGCCGGCGCTGGCAGATGTTTCATTTGATCCAGCCAACTTTGCGCCGGATCAGTGGCCGACGATCGCTCAGATGGCGGCGCGTAACAACCGTCTGATCCTTTTGACAGACAAACGCGGCGTCACTGGCGACTATTGGGTTAAGGGCAAAAAAATAACGGTGCTGTTTGATCAGGACTGGATCGTGCAAAACAGGTGGGACACTCTTGGCAATGTTGCGAGCAGCATCGAGAGCACTCACGACTGGTCTTGTCCCACTCGCTGGGGCAACTTACCGCTCAACACTGAAAAGGTCGCCACATCGACGGGCAAGCATTGGAAGCGATTGTTCCTGATGAATCAGTTTCACCCCGGCACGAGCACCGTCTTCGACTCGGCCAGCTACGACAACAACCTCACCTACCTCAAACGCCGCGAAGACAACTGTGCAGTTACCCCCAACTACGTTGGCATCAACAACTACAGAAGCGGCGAAACACACCGATACACCGCAGCGCTTAACAATGGCGGGATTTACCTCCATGAAGGCCGGCAGGCAACTCGGGCACAAGACATCGTCTGTGTGATCCCCGTTCGCGCTGGAGCGGTCGATCGCAAGGCTAACGGTTGTGAAAACGACGAGGCGAGATCAATGTCCTTGTCGGGCGTCGAAAGGGGTACCCGCATTCAGTTATTCGACAGTGGCAGCGGCAATACCCAGGACGATCACATCACCATCGATGTGAAGCGCGACATTGGCATTCGCGAACGCGTGGTTCTTGGGAGTTTCGAGTCCGACGTGAGCAACAGTGATTACCAGGCGGTTTACAACCGGAACAACGGGCTCGACGGCAAGACCTCGCGCATCGTCATCAGCAGGACCCCAACCGACTTTTCCGACGCCTCCGTGGCGTTCTACGAGGGCGTTAACGCCGGTGAAAACCTCGATTGCGTCATCCCTTTCAGCTCCCGCTACACCGTGAAGATGACCCGCAACAGCTATGGTTGCTCCAACGACGAGATCAAGTCGGCCAGAATCATCAAGGCCAAAGCGGGGACCTCTTTCACGCTCACCGGCCATCCCCAAGGTGACTTCAAAGAGGGGCGTACGACCGTGGAGGTTCTGCGTGACATTACCCTGCCCGTCGTCATCGCAACTTTTAACAGCAGCTATTCAAACGCCGACGTTAAAGTAACCAACTACAGCAAGGCCGTTGGCGGCAAGGTGTCTTTCGCTTATATCAACGGCGCCCGTTAAACCAGTACGTAAGAAAAAAGGGATACCTACGATGGGTATCCCTTTTCCTTTTCCGAAATCACGTCAACTCGGATCAACCGGCTTCTTCAGCTTCGGATTCGGGAAGAATTGCACGCCCTGCACCTTGGGATCCGCCGGCTTTACCGCGGGCTTGTTAACCCGCGTGCCGAGTTCTTTCGGGATCGATTGACCCTGCGCATTGAGGGTGTCGGAATAACCGCAGTGCACGCATTCACGGTGCGGCACGTCGTCTTCGTTCCACATCATCAACTTGTCAGGCTCGCTGCACGCCGGGCAAACAGCCCCGGCGATAAAGCGCTTCTTGGTAACAACCTGCGGTGTTTCGGTCATGCTGCTGCTTCCTCACTCAAGCCCGAATGTCGCAAGAGTGCGTCAATCGACGGCTCGCGTCCGCGGAAGTCGACGAACAGCACCATCGGCGCCTGGGATCCGCCGCGCGCCAGAATGGCCTCACGGAAGGCGCGACCGGTCTGCTCGTTGAACACGCCTTCTTCCTCGAACTTCGAGAATGCATCGGCAGACAGCACTTCAGCCCACTTGTAGCTGTAATAGCCCGCTGCGTAACCGCCGGCAAAGATGTGCGCGAAGCTGTTCGGGAAACGGTTGTACGCGGGCGGACGCATTACCGACACCTCGTCACGCACGGCTTCGAGCACTTGCAGCGTGGTGCGGCCGTCGCCGTGAGTGGCGTGCAGTTCGAAGTCGAACAGCGAGAATTCCAGTTGGCGGACCATCATCAGGCCGGACTGGAAGTTCTTCGCCGCCAGCATTTTTTCCAGCAAGTCCTGAGGCAGCGGCTCGCCGGTTTCGTAATGCCCGGAAATCAGTGCCAGGCCTTCCGGCTCCCAGCACCAGTTTTCCATGAACTGACTTGGCAGCTCGACCGCGTCCCACGCCACTCCGTTGATGCCCGACGCGCCCGCATGCTCGACGCGGGTCAGCAGGTGGTGCAGGCCGTGGCCGAATTCGTGGAAGAGGGTGGTGACTTCATCGTGGGTGAGCAGCGCGGGCTTGCCGCTGTCTGCCGGGGTGAAGTTGCAGACCAGATTGGCCACCGGGCTTTGCAGCGTGCCTTGGGCGGTGCGACGACGATCGCGCGCGCCGTCCATCCATGCGCCGCCACGCTTGTTGGCGCGAGCATAGAGGTCGAAGAAAAAGCGACCGACGTGCTGGCCGTTTTCCTTGATCTCGAACAAGCGCACGTCGGGGTGCCAAGTGTCGAAGCCCTTCTGCTCGGCAATCTCGATGCCGTACAGTTTTTGCACGATCGCGAACAGGCCGGTCAGCACTTTATCGACCGGGAAGTAAGCGCGCAGGGCCTCCTGAGAAACGCTGTACCGCTGCTCGCGCAGCTTCTCGCCGTAGAAGCCGCTGTCCCAGCTCTGCAGGTCGGGGCAGCCTTGCTCAGCGGCATAGGCTTTCAGTTGCTGCAAATCCTGAACGGCAAACGGCTTGCTGCGCTTGGCAAGATCACGCAGAAAGCTGAGCACGTGGTCACTGGACTCGGCCATTTTGGTGGCCAGGCTCAGTTCGGAGAAGCTGGCGAAACCCAGCAGTCTGGCCAACTCCTGACGCAGATCCAGGATTTGCTCCATGATCGGGCCGTTGTCGTTTTTGCCGGCGTTAGGGCCTTGATCCGATGCGCGGGTGCAGTACGCCGCGTAGACTTCCTCGCGCAACGCGCGGTCTTCGGCATAGGTCATGACGGCGTAGTAGCTTGGAAACTCAAGCGTGATCAGGTAACCGTCGAGGTCTTTCGCCTTCGCCGCGGCGGCCATTTGCGCCTTGGCCGATTCGGTCAGGCCGGCGAGGGCGGCAGCGTCAGTGACGTGCTTGCTCCAGGCCTGGGTCGCGTCGAGCAACTGGTTGGAGAACTGGCTGCCCAGCTCGGACAGTTTGCTTTGCACCTCGGCGTAGCGTTTCTGTTGCTCAGGCGGCAGATCGATACCCGACAGGCGGAAATCGCGCAGCGATTGCTCCAGAATGGTCTTCTGTGCGACATCGAAGTGTGCGGCTTCCGGGCTGTTGGCCAAGGCTTCGAAGGCCTGGAACAGCTCGCGGTTCTGACCCATCTCGGTCGAGTAGGCACTCAGCGCCGGCAGGCAGGACTCATAGGCCTCGCGCAACTCGGGGCTGTTGCACACAGCATTCAGGTGGCTGACCGGACTCCAGGCGGCACCCAGACGGTCATTTAGTTCGTCCATCGCCAGCACCAGGCCAGCCCATGTAGGCTGCGAACCCTGCCTGGCAAGGATGTCGGCAATCGCAGCGCGGTTGTCTGCGAGGATCTGATCAATGGCAGGTTTTACATGCTCGGCGCGAATCGCCGAGAAAGGTGGCAGGTCGTAGGATTGCAACAGAGGGTTGTTCGCGCTCACGGTTTGGCACCTTGGCTAAAAGAAACACTCACGCATCTTAATTACAATCGACGCTGACCGCAGCTATCGGCGCCAGAGAAGGAGCCTATCGTGACCATTCGCACGTTCCAGCACCACACCCCGACCCTCGGCGAGCGGGCGTTTGTCGACCACTCGGCGGTTGTGATCGGTGATGTCGAAATCGGCGTCGACAGTTCGGTCTGGCCGTTGACTGTTATCCGTGGCGACATGCACCGCATTCGTATCGGCGCGCGCACCAGTGTCCAGGATGGCAGCGTGCTGCATATCACCCACGCAGGCCCATTCAATCCGGACGGTTTCCCGCTGTTGATCGGTGATGAAGTCACCATCGGCCACAAGGTCATGCTGCACGGTTGTGCCGTCGGCAACCGCATTCTGATCGGCATGGGCACCACTATCATGGACGGCGCGGTGGTGGAGGACGAGGTAATCATCGGCGCAGGCAGTCTGGTCCCGCCCGGCAAACGCCTCGAGAGCGGGTTTCTCTACGTCGGGCGGCCTGTAAAGCAGGTGCGCCCGCTGACTGAAAAGGAAATCGCCTTCTTCCCCTACAGCGCGACCAATTACGTCAAGCTGAAAGACCAGCACCTGGCCGAAGGCTTCGACAAACCCTGCTGAGAGCACTCGTGCATTACCAGAATATTCTGTTCGACCTGGACGGCACCCTGACCGATCCGCGCGAAGGCATCACCCGCTCCATCCAGTTTGCCTTGAGCAAGCTGGGCATCGACGAACCCGACATCACGCGCCTTGAGCACTTCATTGGCCCGCCGCTGTTGCAGCAGTTCATGCGCGCTTACGACTTCGACGAAGCCAGGGCCTGGGAAGCCGTCGGCTTTTATCGCGAACGCTTTAAGGTCACCGGCCTGTATGAAAATCTGGTGTTCGACGGCGTGTTCGAATTGCTGGACTTGCTCTCGGACCAAGGCCGGACGCTGTTTATCGCGACATCCAAACCCTGGGTCTTCGCCCATGAGATCGCCCGGCATTTCGATTTCGCACGTCATTTCAAACTGATTTATGGCAGCGAACTGGACGGTACGCGCACGGATAAGGTCGAACTGATTCGGCACCTGCTGGATCAAGAGCAGCTTGATCCGAAGCAGACGCTGATGATCGGCGACCGCAAACATGACTTGATTGGCGGCAAGCGCAACGGATTGGACGTGGCAGCGGTGGGGTACGGGTTCGGGAGCCGTGAAGAACTGGAGGCTGAGGCGCCGACGTATCATTTTGATTCGTTGAGTGCGCTGCATCGTGCGTTCTCAGAACCTCAAACGCTCGGCAATTTACGCTGATAGTCCCCACACGGAGCGTGGGAGCAATCACAGTTCGAGCGTTAGGCAGATGATTTGGCGAGCCGCTCTAACGCAGCCTTGCGTTCGTCCTTGGGCAATCCGCCCAGCTTTTCAACCGCCGAATAGAACGCAGGCCAATCGCCGTTGACCTGCCTGAATAACGCCTCAAATGCTGGCACCCATTGATCGTACAAGCCGATGGGCAGCAATCGCGCGTTGTTCATGGGCGCGTACACCCAGCTGTCGAAGCGTTTATCACCGCCCCACTGACTGTCGCGCAACTGCCGATACTCGCTGCGCAGACGCTTGAACTCAGCCGCTTTGCGTTCTCGCATCACCTGCGGGCTCAACGGCTGGGCATAGAGCGCCTTCAGCCTGTCGCGGGTGTCGAGCGCCAGCCGCGTAAGCTGGTCGCGTCGCCGCGTTTCCGAAGACTCGGCTTCTGCAGGCAACCCACGCGCCGCGCGCCACTGACGTGTGCCTTCCTGCTCGACAAAACTGGCGTAGGATTCGTTGAACTCACTGTGGTCTTTTACGTAAAACCGCTGGTGCGCCAGTTCGTGAAAAATCAGCGTTGCAAGCCGTTCGTCACCCCAGTTCATCATCGAGCTGATGATCGGATCATCGAACCATCCAAGGGTTGAATAGGCCTCAACGCCGCTGACGTAGACGTCCTTGCCCTCGAGCTTGCGCAGGGCAGCGTCTCCTCGCGCGGCGCCCTGGCTGTAATAGCCGCGATAGGCCACGCAGCCGGCAATGGGAAAGCAATGGGTAACCGGATCAAGCGAAAATTCGCCGGTCGCGAAGACATTCCAGACCACATACGGCCGATGGATATCGGCATAAAGCCGGTAGCTGCGGTTGTCCGGCAGATGCAGGTGCTCGGTGGCGAAGGCACGCGCCTGCTGCGATTTAAGCAGATGAACGCGCAGCTTCGGGTCGCGCTGCGGATCGGCAATCACGTCGGCAACCGGCTCGCGCGCACGCAAAAGCGAGAGTTGGCCACTGGCCAATTGCGAGTAATAAGTAAGGCTGGAACAGCCGCCGAGAAGTAAAGTCACCACCACCGGAAGGCCACGCTGCAGCCAGCCCGTTTTCGATCGAATCATGCTGCAGCCTTAACGTCGATATAGGAATTCCATACCCAGCGTTATGCCGGACAGCCCGCCTCTGACGCAACCACCTCGTTAATTTCGTACTGCGGAGACTGTCATGCGCTTGCCTCTGTCCATCATTGCCCTGAGTTTCCTGGCCGGGTGCGCAGGGCCGTTGCCTGCGGTTGACCCGCAGCAGGCTTGGGTCGATTTGCACACATTCACCGGCAAGACACTAATGGCCGACAAGCTCGACGGTGTGCGCACCTACGATGGTCGCTTTTTTCAGGTGACGCCCGGCAAGCATAAGCTCGAAGTGCGTTACGACTACGAGTACGCACCCGGCGCGATGGGGCTCTCGATGGACATCTACAACGAGCGAACCTGCTACGTGACGATCAACTTTGACCGCTTTGAAGCTGGGCACCGCTATCGCCTGGACGTGCGCAACATCACGAACAGTATCGACGCGCAGTTGCGGGACGAGCAACGCAACGTGCTGGCGGAAGAGGGGGATATTTTCTGTATCCCGTGAGGCATGATCGCGACGTCTGCGCGAGCCTGCCAGAAGCTGACGGAATGCTTCAGCTCACGCCGAGGCTTAACGATCGTTGTTCTGATAAATGATCTTCTTCGTGCCGTTGTTGCAGGTGCCGACGACCATGTTCTGATCATGGACCTCTTCGTTGCTCACGATTTCCAGGGTGTAAGAGCTGACGTTCTGGGCCTGGATCTTGGCTTCGATCTCGTCCTTGAGCGATTCACATGGAAGGGGCGCAGCGAAAGCGCTGGTGGTGAGTGCCCCGAGCATCAGGATTGCGGCGATACGTTTCATGGTCGACTCCTTCAACGCCCTGCGATACGCATGGGCCTTGCATGTGACCGTACGGCCGCACGCCGGTTCTGAGAGCTCCATAACGAAGATGGCCCGCAATTGCGGGCCATCGAGTGCTGCAGTGACGTTACATCAGCTCACGAGCGTGGCATCGAGCGTGATTTTGGCGTTCAGCACTTTCGAAACCGGGCAGCCTTCCTTCGCATCGTTCGTCAGTTTCTCGAACTGTTCCTGAGTCGCGCCTGGGATCTTGGCTTTCAGGGTCAGGTGCACCGCGGTGATCGCGAAGCCGCCATCGACTTGATCCAGAGTCACGTCAGCTGCGGTGTCGATGCTGTCTGCTTTGAGGTTCGCATTGCCGAGGATCATCGACAGCGCCATCGAGAAACAGCCGGCGTGGGCTGCGCCGATCAGTTCTTCCGGATTGGTGCCCTTGCCGCCTTCAAAACGCGCCTTGAAGCCGTAAGGCGCTTCACGCAGGACGCCGGTTTCAGTAGAGATGCTGCCGATACCCGACTTCAGGTCACCTTCCCAGTGGGCGGATGCTTTCTTGACGATGCTCATGGTGTCTCCTCAATGAAAAGTGCGATTTCGCTCGCACGCGGACCAAAGTTCTGAGGAGTGTAGGCGCGAGTTAGTTCAACGCGTATGCCGCCTGTGCTTTTTTGCTGAGAATCCCAAAACTAAATCCGACCAATTTAGTCGGAAATTTTGCATTGCCCATTGCAACTCAGAAATCCGGCCTTATCCTATGGCTTAACGCAAATATTTAGTCTTAATGCCGGTTTGCTCGAGTGATGTCCCCAATGGATACCCGTTCAAGCCTCAAGAGGATCACCAACGGCCTATGAAACGATTAGCTGATGTGAAGATTTCGACGCTCGATCTGGTACCCGTCCGTGAAGACAAAGGCCCGGCAGAATCGCTGCGTAATGCGCTGGATCTGGCTCAACACGTCGAGAAGTGGGGCTACAACCGCTTCTGGGTAGCCGAGCACCACAACATGGATGGCATCGCCAGTTCGGCAACGTCAGTTCTGCTGGCCTATCTTGCCGGTGGCACCTCGACCATTCGAGTGGGGTCGGGCGGGATCATGCTGCCCAACCATGCGCCGTTGGTGATCGCCGAGCAGTTCGGCACGCTGGCAAGCTTGTACCCGGGCCGTATCGATCTGGGCCTGGGCCGCGCGCCGGGTTCCGATCAAATGACCGCCCGCGCGCTGCGTCGCGAACGCTCCGGCAGCTCCGATGATTTCCCGGATGACGTGACGGAACTGGTCAACTACCTCGGGCCACGTCAGCCTCATCAGCGAGTCCTCGCTGTGCCGGGCACCAATACCAACGTGCCAATCTGGCTGCTCGGCTCCAGCCTGTTCAGCGCTCAGCTGGCAGGTGAGCGTGGGCTGCCGTATGCGTTTGCATCGCACTTTGCGCCACGTTTCATGCACGAAGCGATACGCGTCTACCGCAATCACTTCCAGCCTTCTGAAGTCCTCGACAAGCCCTACGTGATGCTCGGCGTACCGCTGGCCGCCGCAGAGACCGACGAGCAAGCTGAATACCTGGTGACCTCGGTGTACCAACGCATTTTGAGCCTGATGCGTGGGCAGAGCCTGATGCAAAAGCCACCCGTCGACAGCATGAATGGCCTGTGGCTGCCCCATGAGCGCGACGCGGTGATGGATTTCCTGGGACTGGCGGTCGTGGGTGGACCGGAGAAGATTCGCGCGAAGCTGGACGTGCTGCTTGAACAGACCGACGCAGACGAGCTGATCTTCACCTGCGACATGTACGAACACGCGGACCGCCTGCGCTCGTACGAGATTTTGGCGCAAGCGGCGAAGGGCTGATTCAAGTCAGCACGTCGCCATCCGTCCCCTCCAAACAAAAAAACCGACGCCAGATGCGTCGGTTTTTTTATGACAGCGAGCTGGTATCAGCCGCGCTTGTAAACGATTTCCTTACTGCCACCCTCGCAGGTGCCGACAACCTTGGCGTCTGCCGAGCTGCCTTTCTCAACCGCTTCCAGCGTATAGGACGTAACACCCTTGGCGCTGAGCTTCGCGTCGATGTCGGCTTTCACGTCATCGCACGATTTGCCAGCGGCCATCGTGGTGCCCGCAATGCTCAACAAGCCTATGGCCAACAGAACTTTTTTCATCTGTGCATCCCCTCGTCAGGCGCATTTTTCGGATCGACAAGGCCGCTCCGATAGGGCGGCCTGACTACATGAACCTGCGTCATGAACCTTGGTGGAAGTCACGACAGCGCGGTATGTATAGCGAAGGTTGTGGCACTCGGCCACTGCAAAAGTTCAGCGACTCAGCTGTTGTCGATGCGGAAACCGACCTTGATGGTCACCTGAAAGTGTCCCACCTTGCCGTCCTGAATGTGGCCACGGGTTTCCAGTACTTCGAACCATTCCATGAGTTTCACGGATTTGGCGGCCTGGGCAATCGCGTTCTGAATCGCGTCGTCGGTGCTCACAGTCGATGAGCCGACCAGCTCCAGCATTTTGTAGGTGTGATGATCAGACATGGCAGTTCTCCAGAAATGGCAGTGCGCGGTGGCAGCGCCGTAGTGATTGTGTCCACTATCTCTGTGGCGAAATGCGGCCTAAAAGTTCAGAAGAAACGGTAGTTCGCGTGTACTTGTCATTGCGCACTGCACTTTCTCGAAACCCTGTAGTCGGAACAACACACGCCACTCATCACAGCAGGAGAGTCAAACCATGGCATTCACGTCATCGCGTAAAGCGTCGTTGCAAAGCATGGAAGCGGAGATTGAGAGTCTGCTTAAATCGCTGGAAGGCTTGAAGTCTGACGCTTCCGACGAGTCGCGCAAAACCCTGAAGAACCTGAAAGCCAACGCTGAAAGCGCCCTGAGCCACTCGCGCAGCCTGTTGAGCGATGTTTACGAAGACGTCAAAGTCAAAACGCGCGAGACCAGCGTTGCGACCCGTGACTACGCACAAGAGCACCCTTGGACCACCGCAGGCGTCGCTGTAGGCGCAATCGGTCTGCTGGCAGCTTACTTGCTGTGCAAGCGCGGCTGATCAAGCACGCCCCGATTGCTCGAGTTCCTGCTTGAGCCATCGAGCCAGGTGCTGAGCGCGTCCGTCTGCGGCGCGCTTCGGTACCCATAGCGCCAGTTGCGCCGGGGTTTGACTGAAACCCCACGGCGCAGCCAGGCGTCCGGCCTTCAAGTCGTCAGCCACCAAAGGCTCCGGCGCGATTGCCACTCCCAGGCCAGCCACCGCCGCTTCCAGTAAATAATATAAATGCTCGAAATCCTGCCCGTAGCTCAGTGCGTCCGGCTCGATTCCATTTTGTATCGCCCATGCAGGCCAGGCTTGCAGTCGCGAAGTGGTCTGCAGCAGGGGCTCGCCCATCAGTGCATGGGCCGGCGCGGTCCGCAGTGCCTCGAACCGTGCAAACCGCGGACTCATCACCGGCCCGATGCGCTCGCTGGCCAGCTCGAACACCTGCATGTCCGCGGGCCAGGGCGGCTCAGCGAAGATCAGCAGTGCGTCCAGCCCGGGACGTCGCGGATCCAGATCTCCTTCGCCCGCCGACAGGTGCAGGCGAAGGTCGGGAAGGTCCGCATTCAACCGCCCCAGACGCGGAATAAACCAACGCGCCAGCAGGCTTCCCGAGCAGCCCAGCACGAAGGGTGCATCAGCGCTGCCCCTGCTGACCTCGGCACAAACACTGCGCAGACGATCAAACGCATCGGCACTCGCATCGCGCAGACGAATGCCGGCATCTGTGAGTTTCAGGCCACGCCCGTCTTTGCTGAACAGGCTCACGCCCAAGTGTTCTTCCAGCACTTTCAGCTGACGACTCACGGCACCATGGGTGACGTGTAATTGCTCGGCCGCCTGGCTGATACTGTTCAGCCGGGCGGTGGCTTCGAAAGCACGCAATGCGTTGAGGGGGGGAAGGTCTCGGCTCATGAACGTGTGAGTTTTCCTGACAGGTTGCGCAGATCTTATCGGTTTTCATCGTCGCTGGCGCTGGTAGAGTGTATTCACTGCCTCACGGCTCATTCTATTCGCATCTCCGGAGGTCCTTATGACCCAGACCCAAACTGCATACCGCGACGGCCCGGACGACCGTGGCATGTTCGGCGCTTTCGGCGGCCGCTACGTCGCTGAAACCCTGATGCCGCTGATTCTCGATCTGAGCCGCGAATATGAAATCGCGAAGAATGATCCTTCTTTCCTCAAGGATCTGGCTTACTTCCAGCGCGATTACGTGGGCCGTCCAAGCCCGCTGTACTTCGCCGAGCGTCTGACCGAATACTGCGGCGGCGCCAAGATTTACCTGAAGCGTGAAGAGCTTAACCACACCGGCGCGCACAAGATCAACAACTGCATTGGTCAGATCCTGCTGGCACGGCGCATGGGCAAAAAACGCATCATCGCCGAGACGGGCGCCGGCATGCACGGTGTGGCGACGGCCACGGTGGCTGCGCGCTTTGGCCTGGAATGTGTCATTTACATGGGCACTACCGACATCGAACGTCAGCAGGCCAACGTGTTTCGCATGAAGTTGCTGGGCGCTACGATCATCCCGGTCGTCGCTGGTACCGGCACGCTGAAAGACGCCATGAATGAGGCACTGCGCGACTGGGTGACCAACGTCGACAGCACGTTCTACCTGATCGGCACCGTGGCAGGCCCGCACCCGTACCCTGCGATGGTCCGTGATTTCCAGGCGGTGATCGGCAAGGAAACCCGCGTGCAGATGCAGGAACAGGAAGGTCGTCTGCCGGACAGCCTGGTGGCGTGCATCGGCGGTGGCTCGAACGCGATGGGCCTGTTCCACCCGTTCCTGGATGACACCACCGTGCGCATCATCGGCGTGGAAGCCGCCGGTCACGGCATCGAAACCGGCAAGCATGCCGCCAGCCTCAACGGCGGGGTTCCGGGCGTGCTGCACGGCAACCGCACCTTCCTGCTGCAGGACGATGACGGTCAGATCATTGATGCTCACTCGATTTCCGCCGGCCTCGACTACCCAGGCATTGGCCCGGAGCACGCGTGGTTGCATGACATTGGCCGCGTCGAATACACCTCGGTCACTGATGATGAAGCGCTGGCTGCGTTCCACAAATGCTGCCGCCTCGAAGGGATCATTCCGGCGCTTGAAACCGCTCACGCTCTGGCTGAAGTCTTCAAACGGGCTCCGGCATTGCCAAAAGATCACCTGATGGTGGTCAACCTGTCCGGTCGTGGCGACAAGGACATGCAAACCGTGATGCACCACCTGGATCTGTCCCAGCAGGAGAAACACTGATGAGCCGCCTGCAAACGCGTTTTGCCGAACTGAAAGAACAAAATCGTGCCGCCCTGGTGACGTTCATCACAGCAGGCGACCCGGGCTATAACACCTCGCTGGCCATCCTTAAGGGATTGCCAAAAGCGGGTGCCGATGTGATCGAGCTGGGCATGCCGTTCACTGACCCGATGGCCGACGGCCCGGCGATTCAGCTGGCCAACATCCGCGCGCTCAACGCCAGGCAAAACCTGGCGAAAACGCTGCAGATGGTGCGTGAATTTCGGGTGGAAGACAGCGCCACGCCGCTGGTGTTGATGGGTTACTACAACCCGATCCACAACTACGGCGTCGAGCGTTTCATTGCCGACGCCCACGCCTGCGGCGTCGACGGCCTGATCGTGGTGGACCTGCCGCCTGAGCATAATGCCGAGCTGTGCGACCCTGCGCAGGATGCTGGCCTGGACTTCATCCGTCTGACCACACCGACCACCGACGACGTTCGTTTGCCTACCGTGCTCAACGGCAGTTCCGGATTCGTTTATTACGTGTCGGTAGCGGGTGTGACGGGCGCAGGGTCAGCAACGATCAGTCATGTGAAAGACGCCGTGCAACGCCTGCGTCGCCACACGGATCTGCCAATCAGTGTCGGCTTCGGTATTCGCACGGCTGATCAGGCAGCGGCCATTGCGCGCGTGGCCGACGGTGTCGTCGTCGGCTCGGCGCTGATTGACCAGATCGCCAATGCGTCTTCGCCAGAACAAGCGGTCAGCGGCGTACTGGGATTGTGCGCGGAGCTGTCGGAAGGCGTGCGTAAAGCCCGCGTAGCCGAAGGTAAAGTTTCTGATACAGAGGAATCTCAGTCCCTGGCAGCACACTAAGCCGTACAGCGAAGGGGTTCAGGACCACGTCCTGAGCCCCTTTTTGCTGCCCGTATTTGCTGAGGAGCACGCTACATGAAAGTCTCGAATCGTTTGATTGCCGGGTTGGGCGTGTTGATGCTCAGCGCCAGCGCACTGGTTCAAGCTGCACCACCGGATCAACGCGGGGGCAATGACAACGGCCCGGGCCAGCATCAGGACCACGGCCAGCAAGGCGGTCCGCAGGGCGATCACGGCAATGGCAACGGGAATAACAACGGCAACGACCATCGCAACGAACCGCGTGCCGACAATCGTGGCAATCAACGTGGTGGACGTCCTCCAGCCGATTTCGGCGACGTGCGCCGGACCATCAGCGAACACCGTGAAGTCATTGGTCGCGGCCAGCCGCTACCCCCTGGCGTCCACATCGTCAAAGGCCACCCGCTGCCACGCGGTTATGGCCGTCGACTGGACCAACGCTCGCTGCAATACCTGCCGCAATACGATGGCTACGAATGGCGCCGCCTGGGCCCGGACGTTGTGCTGATCGCAATCGGCAGTGGAATTGTTTATGAAATCCTGGATGGCGTACTGAATTAAGGCACGTTCATGTGAGAGTGACCGGGGCGGCGCTCCTTCTTGCTCGCGAATACGGCATTTGCAACGCTGGATCTAGCGGATCTAGCGGATCTATCGGCATTCGCGAGCAAGCTCGCTCTCACAATTCATGCGTCGGCAGATACATCTGCGGTACCGTCACAGCAGCCCGCTGGCCCCAGATCAATATGTCGCCAGACCAGCGTGGATGTTTGTCACCAAGGCCCTAAACTGCAATCGACGGCAGCGCCTTGCCCTTCAGCAAATCCCCGCTCAACGCCTGTTCACTTCTTAACCAGTCCACGAATCGCTGCACGATCTGCACGCGCCGTTTGCGTTGCGGCAGGACGATGTAATAACCGTATCCGGAGACGGCGCTGGCTTCGATCGGGCGGCACAACAAACCCTGCTTCAGCAAATCATCCACCAGATGTCGCCAGCCGATGGCCATGCCCTGACCGCCGATCGCGGCTTGAATCAACAGCGTGTAGTTGTCGAATCGCAGTTGGCCCGGCGCGGGTGCCTGAGGGATATTCAAGG
Source organism: Pseudomonas sp. (assembly GCF_036387035.1). Taxonomy (GTDB): domain Bacteria; phylum Pseudomonadota; class Gammaproteobacteria; order Pseudomonadales; family Pseudomonadaceae; genus Aquipseudomonas. The sequence continues at coordinate 28,040 of NZ_DASVUM010000126.1, forward strand.
CGCGGAACACGCCACTCCAGTCAAACCAGTTGTTGCCGCCTTCGCCGCGAAGATGCAGCAGCGCGAAGTCTTTCAGCGCCTCGGTGGGCAAGGGCAGGTCGCGCCTCTTCACCAACTGCGGACTGCACACCGGGAACACTTCTTCGCTGAACAACCAGTGGCTTTCCCCCTGCTTGAATCGCCCGTCACCGAACAACACGGCCACATCGATATCCGCACGCAGCATGCTGTGGCTGCGTTCGCTGGTAACGAGGCTGACGTCGACGTCGGGGTTGTCCCTGTGAAAACGGTGCAGGCGAGGCATCAGCCAGTAAGCAGCAAAGGCGAAGTCAGTTGCCACTTGCAGCACCTCGTGCTGATGCTGTTCAGTAATTGCGCTAAGGCCTGCGTCCATGGACTCCAGCCCGGCCTGTACATGGTTAAAGAGAATCAGACCGGCATCCGTCAGCTCGATGCCGCGATAGATGCGATCAAAAAGCCGGGTCGCCAGTTGCTCCTCCAGCCGCTTGATCTGCTGGCTGATCGCAGGTTGAGTGGTCCCGAGCTCAATGGCCGCTGCGGTGAAGCTGCGCAGCCGAGCGGCGGCCTCGAAGCCGCGAAGCAGATCAAGCGAAATGGCACCAAGGGCTTCGAACATAAGCTGTACTTATCCTAGGCATTGCTTCTCATGGGCTTTACCGCAGCGGGCATGGACCTCATTCTCGATCGAAGTACTTTCGCATAAATAATGACTATGGGGTGCAGCGAATACATGAAGCGCAAGAACATTCTTTTCATCATGGCCGATCAGATGGCCGCGCCCATGTTGCCGATTTACGCCACTTCTCCTATCAAAATGCCCCACTTGAGTCGCCTCGCCGCTGAGGGCGTAGTTTTTGACGCCGCCTACTGCAACAGCCCACTCTGCGCACCGTCGCGTTTCACCCTCGTCAGCGGTCAGTTGCCGAGCAAGATCGGCGCCTACGACAATGCCGCCGACTTCCCCGCCGATGTGCCGACCTATGCCCACTATCTACGCCGTCTCGGCTATCGCACCGCGCTGTCCGGCAAGATGCATTTCTGCGGGCCCGATCAATTGCATGGCTACGAAGAGCGCCTGACCAGTGACATTTATCCGGCCGACTACGGGTGGGCGGTGAACTGGGACGAGCCGGACGTGCGCCCGACCTGGTACCACAACATGTCCTCAGTGCTGCAAGCCGGACCTTGCGTGCGCACCAACCAGCTGGATTTCGACGAAGAGGTGGTGTTCAAGGCTCAGCAATATTTATTTGATCACGTGCGCGAAGAAGGCGATCAGCCATTTTGTCTCACGGTATCGATGACTCATCCCCACGACCCGTACACCATCCCGAAGTCTTACTGGAATCTGTACAGCGACGACGAAATCCCGATGCCGCACGTGCCATGGGCCCAGTCCGAGCTGGACCCGCATTCCCAGCGCCTGCTAAAGGTTTACGACCTGTGGGACAAGCCGCTGCCGGAGCAGAAAATTCGTGATGCGCGCCGCGCCTATTTCGGCGCCTGCAGCTACATTGATGACAACGTCGGCAAACTATTGAAAACCCTGGAGGAAACCGGCCTGGCCGACGACACCATCATCGTGTTCTCCGGCGACCATGGCGACATGCTGGGTGAGCGCGGGCTCTGGTACAAAATGCACTGGTTTGAGATGTCGGCGCGGGTGCCGCTGCTGGTGTACGCTCCGGGGCAATTCAAGGCCGGGCGTGTGCAGTCTGCGGTGTCTACGGCGGATCTGCTGCCGACGTTCGTTGCGTTGGCTGACGGCCAGCTGGAGGCCGGCTTGCCGCTCGATGGCCGTTCATTGTTACCGCATCTGAAAGGAGAGGGCGGACATGACGAGGTCTTTGGCGAATACATGGCCGAAGGCACCAACAGCCCGCTGATGATGATTCGGCGGGGGCCGTACAAATTCATGTATTCGGAGCGCGACCCATGTCTGCTGTACGACGTGCATAACGATCCGAAGGAGCAGGAAGAGCTGAGCCAATCCGAGGCCCATCGCGACCTGTTCACTGCGTTCCTGGCCGAAGCAAAGGCCAAGTGGGACATTCCGGCGATACACCACCAGGTGCTCGCCAGCCAGCGTCGCCGGCGTTTCGTCGCCGAGTCGCTGGCCATCGGCAAGCTGAAGAGTTGGGATCACCAGCCGCTGGTCGACGCCAGTCAGCAGTACATGCGCAACCATATCGATCTGGACGATCTGGAGCGCAAGGCCCGTTATCCGCAACCTTGAACCCTGCCAACACCTAGAAAACCAAAAAAGGGGCACACCATGAATAAGCTGTTCACATCGCTGGCGGTTGGGGTCTTGAGCTTGAGCAGCGTCGTGGCCTATGCCGCCGACGCTAGCTGTAACACCGTACGCATGGCCGATCCGGGCTGGAGCGATATCGCTGCGACCAACGCCACCGCAGGCTTTTTGCTCGATGGCATGGGCTACAAAACCAAGATCGACACCCTCGCAGTCCCGATTGCTTACGGCGGTCTGAAAGACGGGCAACTCGATGTTTTTCTGGGCAACTGGATGCCGGCGCAGCAGGGCTTCTATGACAAGTTCATCGCCACAGGCGACGTGACGCAGTACGCAAAAAACCTGGAGGGCACGGAGTTCACCCTCGCGGTTCCCGATTACGTCTATGACGCGGGCGTGCACACCTTCGCCGACCTCAACAAATTCGCCGACAAGTTTCACAAGAAGGTTTACGGCATCGGCTCGGGCGCTCCGGCCAACGCATCGATCCAGGAGATCATCAAAAAGAACGAGTTCGAACTGGGTGACTGGAAGTTGGTGGAATCCAGCGAACAGGCGATGCTGGCTGAAGTGCAGCGCAACGTGAAGAAGAAAGAATTCGTCGTATTCCTCGGTTGGACGCCGCACCCCATGAACGTGCAGATCAAAGGCATGCACTACCTCAAAGGCGGCGAGAAATACTTCGGCGATACTGGCAGCGTTTACACCGTGACCCGTAAAGGTTATGCCGATGCTTGCCCGAATGTGGCCAAGCTGCTTTCCAACCTGATGTTCACCCAGGACATGGAAAACGCCATCATGCAAACCGTGGTGGATAAGAAGGTCAGCAACACCGAGGCGGTAAAAACGTGGCTGAAAGCGAATCCAGCGGTGCTGGAAAAATGGCTGAGCGGCGTGAAAACCATGGACGACAGGGATGCGCTGCCAGCGGTGAAAGCCAAGTTGTAACGGTTAGGGCAAGCATCGCAACCAGGCTTACTCATCAGGCGTGACGACAAAGCTGATGTCCCTGCCGAGAGATGAACTGTGGGACTGAGCTTGCCCGCGAAGAAGTCGGTACATTCGCTAGATTTTCAGCGGCCGGAATGGCGTCTTCGCGAGCAAGCTCGCTCCCACACGTTGTGTGTCGACGGGTAGAGCTGCAGTGTTGGATCTCTGATGAGTGGTGCGTTACCCGTTCTGCGCCATCAACCGCCGCAGTTCCGCCAGTACTGGCGCTGATTCCGGGCGCACGCCGCGCCATAGGTAGAACGCCTCGGCGGCCTGTTCGACCAACATACCCAGACCATCCACTGCCTGTCCGGCGTTGTGCCCAGTGGCCCAGCGGCAGAATGCGGTGGGCTCTTTGGCATACATCATGTCGTAGCAGAAGGTCGCGCCCGCCTGAATCAGGCTGGGCGCAATCGGCGGCACCTCGCCCGATAGACTGGCGGACGTGGCGTTGATGATCACGTCCACCGGCTCCTCCAGCCAGTCGTATCCTGCGGGCAGCACCGGCCCGATGTCAGCGAACTCCTGCGCCAGCCGTTCAGCCTTTTCCACCGTCCGATTGGCGACCACCAACACATAGGGGTCTTGCGCCAGTAACGGTTCAAGCGCGCCACGCACCGCACCACCCGCACCCAGCACGAGGATGCGCTTGTCCTTGAGCGTCACGCCATGATTGACCGTCAGGTCCCGAACCAGGCCGGCTCCGTCGGTATTGTCGCCCAGCACGCTGCCATCCGCTTGAACGGCCAGGGTATTGACCGCACCGGCGCGGCGGCCACGCTCGGTCAGCTGATCGGCCAGCCGGTACGCTTCTTCCTTGAAGGGCACAGTCACGTTAGCGCCACGGCCGGTCTTGAAGAACGCTTTGGCAAATGCCGGGAATCCGTCCAGCGGCGCCAGCGAGGTCTGGTAGTCGAGCGCCTGACCGGTCTGCTCGGCGAACAGGCGATGGATCAGCGGGGATTTGCTGTGGGCAATGGGATTGCCGAAAACAACGTAGTGGTCAGTCATCACTCTGCCGCCTCGGCCAGCCAGTCACGGTCCTGCAGAAAGTACTCGGTCAGGCGTGCCTCTTCGCTGCCCGGCTCGGCTTTCCAGTCATAGCCCCAGCGCACGTGCGGCGGCAGCGACATAAGGATCGATTCAGTACGACCACCCGATTGCAGGCCGAACAAGGTGCCGCGGTCGTAGACAAGATTGAACTCAACGTAGCGCCCTCGCCGAAACTCCTGAAACTCGCGCTGCTGCGGCGTGTACGGCGTGTCTTTGCGGCGCTGAACGATGGGCAGGTAGGCGTTGACGAATGCGTCACCGATGGCGCGAATGAAGGCGAAGCTGGTGTCGAAATCCCACTCGTTGAGGTCATCGAAGAACAGTCCACCCACGCCCCGCGGCTCGTTGCGGTGCTTGATGTGAAAGTAGCGATCACACCACGCCTTGTAGCGGGGATAGACGTCGGCACCGAACGGGGCGCAGGCCTGCTCGGCAACACGGTGCCAGTGAACGCAGTCTTCCTCGACGCCGTAATAGGGTGTCAGGTCGAAGCCACCGCCGAACCACCACACCGGCTCTTCGCCCTCTTTTTCGGCGATGAAGAACCGGACATTGGCGTGGGCAGTCGGCACATGAGGGTTGTGCGGATGCATCACCAGGGACACGCCGAGCGCTTCGAACCCTCGACCTGCCAGTTCCGGTCGGTGGGCGCTGGCCGACGGGGGAAGGCCCGCGCCGAAGACGTGGGAAAAGTTGACCCCGCCTTTCTCGAGGAGCTTGCCATTCTCGATCACTCGAGTCCGTCCGCCGCCGCCGGCAGGCCGCTCCCAGGCGTCCTCGACGAAGCGGGCGCCGCCGTCTTCGGTTTCCAGCGCGGCGCAAATGCGGTCTTGAAGATCGAGCAGGTAGGCTTTGACGGCATCGGTGCGAAAGGACATGGCGGTACCTGAATAAACTGAAACGTGCATCGGGACGCGGGATTAGCGTAGGCGTGACGTCAAAGGACACCTCGCTGAGCAAAACCCGTCGGCGAAATTCGGCCCGTAGCATATCACCCGCATGGCGGATGCCGCAGTTGACGAAGGCTCACCGAAGGAGTCCGATAGAGCCCTTTCGCACCGACAGTCATCCCCTGCAGTTCCGATCCATGACGGAGAAAGCAAATGGCAAAACGTATCCAGTTCGACCAGTACGGCGGCCCTGAAGTGCTCAACTACGTTGACTTCGAACCGCCGGCGCCGGGCCCTAAAGAAGTGCTCGTGCGCAATAAGGCGATTGGCGTGAACTTCATCGAAACCTACTTCCGCAGCGGCCTCTACCCGGCGCCTTCGTTTCCATCGGGACTGGGCAACGAAGGGGCAGGGCTGGTTGAGGCCGTCGGCAGTGAAGTCACCCACGTCAACGTCGGCGACCGGGTGGTATACGGCACAGGCCCATTGGGAGCCTATGGGGACTTTCACGTAACGCCGGCTGCGAATATCGCGAAACTGCCCGACGGCATCAGCTTCGAGCAGGGCGCCGCGGTCATGCTCAAAGGCCTGACCGTGCAGTACCTGTTTCGCCAGACCTACGAAATCCGTCCTGAAGAACCCATCCTGTTCCACGCCGCAGCCGGCGGCGTGGGGTCTATCGCCTGCCAATGGGCCAACGCCTTGGGCGTCAAGCTCATCGGCACGGTCAGCTCGGCAGAGAAAGCCGCGCATGCCAAAGCTCACGGCGCGTGGGAAGTCATCAACTACAGCAACGAAGATGTCGTACAGCGCGTGCTTGAATTCACCAACGGCAAGAAGGTCCCGGTGGTCTACGACGGCGTGGGCAAAGACACGTGGGAGACGTCCCTCAATTGCCTTGAATTGCGGGGCCTGCTGGTCAGCTTCGGCAACGCCTCAGGCGCGGTGACCGGGGTCAACCTTGGGGTGCTTGCGCAGAAGGGCTCTTTGTACGTCACCCGCCCGACATTGGGCTCATACGCGAACAGCCAACAAGCTCTGCAGGCGATGGCCGATGAAGTGTTCGAGATGGTTGCCAGCGGCAAAGTGAAGGTCGACGACATCCAGAAGTTCGCCCTCAAGGATGCCGCCAAGGCGCATACCGAACTGTCTGGGCGCAGAACGGTTGGGTCGATCATCCTAGTGCCTTGACCACAACCCCGCTGGAGGTGGGAGGGCATTACCCCGCCCTTACCACCTCTGCTGTCACCAGATCCCGGATGACACTTGGATTGCGACGCCCGCCAAGGCTGCCACCCAGCACCAGATCCAGTTGCTCGTGGAAATACTGCTCCACCCGCAGTCGCGAGCGGGCGGCGGGGCGACCGGTTGGATTCGCGGACGTCGACACCAGCGGGCCGGTCAAGGCGCACAGCTCTCGCACGGTCGGGTGGTCGCTGACCCGAAGGGCGACGGTGTCGTGCTTTCCAGTGATCCATTCCGGCAACAGGCCTTGATGGGGCACCAGCCAGGTGTTGGGCCCCGGCCAGGTGCTGGCCATGCGATCAATCCACAGCTCAGGGAAGTCCTCGAAGAGGAAATCGAACTGACGGATGTTGTCTGCGATGAGGATCAAGCCCTTATCAACAGGACGTGCCTTGATCGCCAGCAGGCGATACACCGCCTCCGCATCCCAAGGGTCACAGCCCAACCCCCATACTGCTTCGGTTGGATAGGCAATCACCGCCCCGGCCCGAATTTCCCGCGCCGCTTGCTGCACTCGCCAACTGCTGACCATTGTTCGCTCTCCCAAAATACGCTGACGGGCGCAGTTTAACCTTAGGGTGCCCGGGCAAACCATCGTCCGGCTTCACAGGCCACGCTGCTGTCGAGCTCAAGCTCGGTCAACGCCGCAAGCACCTCGGGCAGAGGCCAACCGCTGTTATGTGCCAAGGCCTCGCCGGTCTGAGGCGCTGCGTGCAAGAGCACCAGCAGGGGATGGAGTGGCGTCGACGGTCGAGTAACGACGTCTGCACTGGGCGCGATGTTTTTCCAGCCCTGCAACGCTTCAAGGATATGGTCGATGGTCTCCACCAGCACGGCCCCTTCCCGGATCAGCTGGTGACAACCTCTGGCCCCCGGGTGATGGATTGAACCCGGAATCGCGTAGACCTCACGGCCCTGCTCGGCAGCAAGGCGCGCTGTGATCAGTGATCCACTGGCAACACTGGCTTCGACCACCAGCACGCCAAGGGACAAGCCGCTGATGATCCGGTTGCGCCGGGGAAAATTGCTGGCGTGGGGTCCAGCGTCCAGCGGTAACTCCGAAACCACCGCGCCGCCCTCGGCAACCATGCGTGCTGCAAGGTCACGATGCCGCTGTGGATAAAGTTTTTCGATGCCAGTACCAAGCACCCCGATTGTTCCGCCTTTTACGTCCAGCGCGCCTTGATGGGCGGCGCCGTCGATGCCCAGCGCCAGTCCGCTGGTGATGACGAAACCGGCTCCGGCCAGACTTCGGGCGAAGGCTGCCGCCGTGTCCAGTCCGGGCCTCGAAGCGCGTCGACTGCCCACCATCCCCAACTGCGGACGATCGAGCAATGTGCGGTTCCCGGCGACGAAAAGCAGGGGCGGTGGGTCAGGGATTTCTGCCAGCAGTGCAGGGTAGTCAGGGTCGTCCCACATCAGCAAATGCTGGCCCGGACGCTCTAGCCAGGCCAGCGCAGCGCTTGCGCCGTCACGCACTTCAGGGCTGCGTCGAGCCTCGGCACTGGCCGCCGGCAGCCGTAAGGATCGCCACGCTGAAGCCGGCGCACTCAATGCAGCAGAGGCGCTGCCGAACGCATCAATGAGGGTGTGGAAACGTTTTGGACCGACTTCCGGCAGCCGGTGTAAACGCAGGCGTGCTTCCAGCTCAGCCGGTGACTGACCGGCCTTTTCGAACAACGGCATGAGATCTTCCCTGATCTGTGGCCCACCTCAATCAGTGGGCCAAGCTGTGGATAACTCTGTTAACAACAATTTGATAAGTGAAGCACGCCGGTGGAGAAAAGTGATTTGCAGCTGATACATAGCATTACGGATTGCGCACTTTGTCCTGCACCGCCAGAGATCGGGTTGCATGCAAAACCATGCCGTAGCTCAGTCGCTCGTAAGTGCGGAAGACCATCAGCAGCCCCGAACGCTCGTCCGGGATCTTGACCTGATCGCCACTGACCCGGTCGCGAACCGTCTCGCCGGTTTTGAAGATCGCCAGTACGTTGCCTTCAGCCAAGCCATCACGCCGACCACGATCAATGGTCACCACGTCGAACTCACCGATCTGGGTCACGCCCCGTGGCACATCAATGATTGTGCCATCGACGGGCTGTTGAGGTTCGCTGGGGACAAAGGTGGAATTGATCCCCCGCTCTTCACTGACGAAGAGCCGGTCGCCAAGGCGCACCTCTTGGGTCGAGCGTTGCAGTTGCAGCGTTGCCACGTCGCCTTCGCTGGCAACGATTTCGCCGCTGCCAATGTCATCGGCATTGATCCCGAGCACAGTGCCGCTCACCGGATCGACGTACGTCTTGCCCTTGCGATAGATGCCATACGAGACGTGGGCGGGCTCGAAACGTCCACGCGCATAGATCCGGTCACCGGCGCCACTGAGCACCCGCTCGCCATTGCCCGCGACCACATAAGGCGCGACTTCAAATTGATGAGCGTCGTCGATAATGCGGTTATTCAGCAGGAACGCATTGATCGCGCCCAGTGGGATAGTGGAGATCGCCTCCGCAATCGGTGTGCTGCGCACCCGCGGGGACAGTTTGATGGTGCCCCGGGACTCGCCGCGGTTGACCACAATGCGCGGCTGACCATCGACGTAGATCAGGTTGAGCGTGTCGCCGGGGTAGATCAGGTCCGGGTCGTGAACCTGTGGATTGGCGCGCCAGAGCTGCGGCCACTTCCAGGGCTGGTTTAGAAATTTGCCGGAAATGTCCCAAAGTGTGTCACCGGCGACAACGGTGTAACTCTGTGGATGGCCATCCCTGAGCTGTACTTGCGCCTGGACAAGGCCTGTCGCGGCCAACAGCAGCAGGGCGAGTAGTGATTTCCTCATGCGGTGAATCCCTTTATCATGTTGGCTACGCGTGAAACGCTGAGTCTTGCAAGACTTCAGGTTTTACTAGGGCTGCAGCTTGTGACGTCCCAAGCCTAGCAGCCGATTTTGACTTTACCCTACAGTGCATCCCTTACGTATATGGCCATTTTAAACATCCTCGAGTTTCCCGATTCGCGCCTGCGCACCATCGCCAAGCCGGTGGCCGAAGTGGACGACGGCATTCGCCAGTTGGTCGACGACATGTTTGAAACCATGTACGAAGCGCCTGGCATCGGTCTGGCCGCGACGCAGGTTAACGTACACAAGCGCGTGGTGGTCATGGATCTCTCCGAAGATCGCAGCGAGCCCCGGGTGTTCATTAACCCCGAGATCGAGCCACTCACAGATGAGATGGATCAGTACCAGGAAGGCTGCCTTTCCGTTCCAGGTTTTTACGAAAACGTGGATCGCCCACAACGGGTGCAGGTCAAGGCGCTGGACCGTGACGGCCAGCCCTACGAATTCATTGCCGAGGGCCTGCTCGCCGTGTGCATCCAGCACGAATGCGACCACCTGAACGGCAAGCTGTTCGTAGATTACCTGTCCAATCTCAAGCGCGACCGGATCAAGAAGAAGCTGGAAAAACTTCACAAGCAAAACGCCTGATCCCGCCATCCTCCTTTCTACTGTAGGAGCGTGATCGCCCGCTGCGAACTGTCCTCTGATGCATCGTCGGCTGACACCGCGCCAACGCGGGCGAGCGCGCCTCTACCGTCATACCTCCACAGAGAAGCCCATGACTGAGCCACTGCGCATCGTGTTCGCCGGCACCCCGGAATTTGCTGCAGAGCATTTGAAAGCCCTGCTCGACACTCCCCACGACGTCGTTGCGGTGTACACCCAGCCGGATCGCCCGGCCGGTCGTGGTCAGAAGCTGATGCCAAGCCCGGTCAAGCAGCTTGCCCTCCAACACAACATCCCTGTCATGCAGCCGCCCACATTGCGCGCACCTGAAGCGCAGGCGGAGCTTGCCGCATTAAGGCCAGACCTGCTGATCGTGGTTGCGTACGGCCTGATCCTGCCGCAAGTCGTGCTGGATATTCCGCGTCTGGGCTGCATCAATAGCCACGCCTCGCTACTGCCACGCTGGCGTGGTGCCGCGCCGATTCAGCGGGCTGTGCAGGCGGGTGACGCTGAAAGCGGCATAACCGTCATGCGGATGGAGGCGGGGCTCGACACCGGCCCGATGCTGCTCAAGGTGACGACCCCGATCACCGCCGAGGACACCGGCGGTACGCTGCACGATCGGCTTGCGCAGCTCGGTCCGAAGGCGGTGATTCAAGCCATCACCGGGCTGGCTGAAGGCACGCTGACGGGCGAAGTACAGGATGACGGTCTCGCCACGTATGCGCACAAGCTGAATAAGGACGAAGCACGCATCGACTGGACCCGCCCGGCCGTCGAGCTGGAGCGACTGGTACGCGCCTTCAACCCATGGCCGATCTGTCACAGCACACTGAACGGCGAAGCACTCAAGGTGTTGGCCGCGCAGATCGCCGACGGGCAGGGCGCTCCGGGCAGCATTATTGATGCGAGCAAAGAAGGCTTGCTGGTCGCGTGCGGGGACGGCGCGCTGCGTCTGACTCGTCTGCAACTCCCGGGCGGCAAACCTCTGGGCTTCGCCGACCTGTTCAATAGCCGCCGCGAGAAGTTCGCCGTCGGTACCGTTCTCGGCCAAGCGGCGGATGCGCAATGAACCCGCGTCTGGCCGCTGCCAAGGCTCTGGCTGCCGTATTGAGTGGCAAGGCATCGCTGAACAGCTCTTTGCCCACGCAACTGGACAAGGTTGAAGACCGCGACCGCGGGCTGACTCAAGACCTGGCATTTGGCACCGCTCGCTGGGAGCCGAGGCTGTCCGCGCTGGCGGCAAAGTTGTTGCAGAAGCCTTTTAAAGCCGCCGATAACGATGTGCAGGCGCTGCTATTAGTGGGCCTGTACCAACTGTTCTATTCGCGCGTCCCGGCCCATGCCGCTATCGGCGAAACCGTGGGTTGCGCCGACAAGTTGAAAAAGCCGTGGGCCAAAGCGTTGCTCAATGCCGTGCTGCGTCGCGCCCAGCGCGAGGGCGAGGCGTTGCTGGCGGAGCTGGAACACGATCCAGTGGTGCGCACAGCTCATCCACGCTGGCTGCAAAAAGCGCTCAAAGCCGCTTGGCCCGAGCATTGGGAAGCGATTTGTGCGGCGAACAACGCCCACCCGCCGATGATTTTGCGGGTCAACCGCCGACACAAAACCCGCGCGCAGTACCTTGAACTGTTGCAGGACGCAGGCATCGCCGCGACACCCTGCACGTTCAGCCAGGACGGCATCGTGCTCACCGAACCGGGCGATGTCCGCTCGCTCCCGGGTTTCGTCGACGGCTGGATCAGCGTTCAGGACGAAGCGGCACAACTGGCGGCCGACTTGCTGGAGCTGGCGCCGGGTCACCGTGTGCTGGATGCCTGTTGCGCGCCGGGTGGCAAGACCTGCCACCTGCTTGAAGTACAACCGGGGCTGGCGGGCGTCGTCGCGGTGGACCTCGAAGCCAAGCGCATGGTGCGCGTCAAAGAGAACCTGGATCGGCTGGGCCTGAGTGCTGAACTCATCGCCGCCGACGCTCGCGCCACCGATCAATGGTGGGACGGCAAACCATTCCAGCGCATCTTGCTCGACGCGCCTTGCTCGGCGACCGGCGTGATTCGTCGCCACCCTGACATCAAGCTGACGCGGCAAGCGGATGACATTCCTGCGCTCGCCACGCTGCAAGGCGAATTGCTCGACGCCCTGTGGCCGACCCTACAGGTCGGCGGCATGTTGCTGTACGCCACGTGCTCGACACTGCCAACTGAAAACACCGAGGTCATCGCTGCATTCCTGGCGCGTACCTCTGGCGCCAGGGAGCTGGACATTGCCGGTCAGCAAGGCAATCCGCCCCCCGGCTTGAAGCAGCAACATGGCCGGCAGTTGCTCGCACAGGAAGGCGGGCATGACGGGTTTTACTACGCCAAACTGATCAAGATCGCTGCAGCGTGAACACGACGACCCTGTATGACGGCATCATCATTTCAAGGAGAGACTGATTGAAGATCATCATTCTCGGTGCAGGGCAGGTCGGCGGCACGCTGGCCGAACACTTGGCCAGCGAAGCCAACGACATCACTGTGGTGGACACCGATCAAGACCGTCTGCGCGCGTTGGGTGATCGCCTCGACATCCGCACCGTCCATGGGCGGGGCTCGTTCCCGACCGTGCTGCAGCAGGCGGGCGCCGACGACGCCGACATGCTGGTGGCCGTGACCAGCAGCGACGAAACCAATATGGTTGCGTGTCAGGTCGCTTACACGCTCTTCCAGACCCCGACCAAAATTGCCCGGGTTCGCGAGTCGGCGTACCTGACCCGCTCAGGTTTGTTCGCCAACGCCGCCATTCCCGTGGACGTGCTGATCAGCCCCGAGCAAGTAGTAACCCATTACATCAAGCGGCTCATCGAATACCCCAGCGCCCTGCAGGTCATCGACTTCGCCGGGGGGAAGGTCCAGATGGTGGCGGTCAAGGCGTACTACGGGGGGCCGCTGGTGGGTCAGCAACTTCGCCAGCTGCGCACGCACATGCCGAATGTCGACACGCGGGTTGCTGCCATTTTCCGTCGCGACCGTCCGATAATTCCTCAGGGCGATACGGTTATCGAGGCGGACGACGAGGTCTTCTTCATCGCCGCCAAGGCGGACATTCGCGCCGTGATGGGTGAGATGCGTCGTCTGGATGAAAGCTACAAGCGCATCGTCATCGCTGGCGGCGGTCAGATCGGAGAGCGACTGGCGGAAGCCATCGAGAACCGCTATCAGGTCAAAATCATCGAGATGAATCCTGCTCGATGCCGTCACCTCTCTGACACGCTGAACAACACGGTGATCCTGCAGGGCAGCTCGTCCGATCGCGACCTGCTCGTGGAGGAGAACATCGATAACGCCGACCTGTTTCTGGCGCTGACCAACGACGACGAGGCCAACATCATGTCGTCATTGTTGGCCAAACGGCTGGGCGCAAAGAAGGTGATGACCCTCATCAACAACCCGGCGTACGTCGACCTCGTCCAGGGCGGGGAGATTGATGTCGCTGTCAGCCCTCAGCTCGCCACCATCGGTACGTTGCTGGCGCACGTGCGTCGTGGCGATATTGTGAGCGTGCATTCACTGCGCCGAGGCGCGGCGGAGGCCATCGAGATCGTCGCCCATGGCGACCCCAAATCCAGCAAGGTGATCGGCAAAGCGATCATGCACATCAACTTGCCGCCCGGCACGACCATCGGCGCCATCACACGCGCCGATCAAGTGATCATCGCCCATGACAGCACGGTGATTGAATCGGGCGATCACGTGGTCATGTTCCTTGTGGATAAAAAGTACATCCGCGACGTGGAGCGCTTGTTCCAGGTAGGTTTGAGCTTTTTCTGAAAGCTCAATACCAGCGCTTCTCACCCTCGGGCCGTTTCTTGAAGCGCTTCATGGTCCACATGTATTGGCTTGGATAAGCCCGAACGTACTTTTCGACTACCTTGCTCATGGCCGCCGCTGAGGTCGCGGTGTCGGTGCTGTACATGTCGTCTGGGGCGGCTTCGAGGACAACTTTGTAGCCAGAGCCATCCTCTAGACGCATCGCGTGGAGGAAAACGCCTACGGCTTTGCCGCCCGCCAGCATGTTCGGCACGAATTTGCTCGTCAGCGCCATCGTCCCGCAGAAGGGCACGAAGATGCCTGCGGACTCGGCAGGTTCCGGGTCCGCAGGGATACCGACCGAGCCGCCTTTGCGCACTTCCTTGATCACGCTGAGAATCCCCTCCTTGGTAGACGCCGCGACGCGGTTACCCAACTGCACGCGCTGCTTGCGCAGCAAATCATCCACGGCCTTGAGCTTGGGCGGCCGGTAGAAGATGATCGGTTTGCATTGGCTGCAGTAGAAATGATTAAGCACTTCCCAGTTCCCCAGGTGGCTAGTGATGCCGACCACGCCTTTGCCCGATGCCAACGCATCTTTAAGCACTTGAAGCCCTTCAACTTCGCGAACCAGATTGATCGACTTCTGCGCTGGCCAGATCCAGGCACAGGCGCTCTCGGTCAGGGTCTTGCCGATGTCCATCAGGCTGCGGCCGACAAGCGCTTCGAGTTCAGCAGGGCTTAATTCGGGAAAGCACTTGGAAAGGTTGATGCGGGCAACCTCGCGAGATCGGTTAGGCAACTTCCACATCAGCCAGCCAATGCAGGTGCCGACCCATTGCACTGCGCGCCACGGCAACAGGGCAAACAGGCGCAGTGCCCCCACCATCAAGGCCCCTTTGAACTTATCCACAGATCACTCCCGAATACTTTAGGCGGCCATTGTAACCGTTCATGCGAAACGATCATCCACATGACCCACCAGCTCGGCGTACCGATCACAATCAACCGTATGGTCCATTACCATTCCGGTCGCTTGCATGTAGGCGTAACAGATGGTCGGGCCGACGAAAGTGAAGCCGGCTTTCTTCAGCGCTTTGCTCATCGCTTCGGCCTCTGCCGTAATGGCCGGGACTTCGCTGCGGTCCTTGAAGTGATTGACCTTCGGCGTGCCACCGACAAATGACCAGACAAACGCGACCGGGTCATCCAGCCGCAACCAGGCTTGGGCATTCTTGCGCGCGGCGTTGAGCTTGAGACGGTTGCGCACAATGCCGGGCTCCAGCATCAGTGCTTCGATCTCGATATCGGTCATCGCAGCGATGCGCTGGACGTCGAAGCCGAACATCACCTGGCGGTAGCGCTCGCGCTTTTTCAGGATAGTGATCCAGGACAGCCCAGCCTGGAACCCTTCAAGCAACAGGAACTCGAACAACATCTGCGCATCGCGCAACGGCACACCCCACTCTTGATCGTGGTAGTCCATGTAAAGCGGATCTTCGTTGCACCAAAAGCAGCGTGGCATAGGGCTCCCAAGGGTGGAGGCGCGGCCGAATCGGGTATACTCCCGCTCTTTAAATCGCAGCCCCCCAGTACAGGTGAATTTCGTGAGCCAGCCTACGCCAGCCGTGCGTACCTTCCAAGACTTGATCCTCGCCCTCCAGCAGTACTGGGCTGAGCAAGGTTGTGTGGTACTTCAGCCCTACGATATGGAAGTGGGCGCCGGCACTTTCCACACCGCTACGTTTCTGCGCGCCATCGGCCCGGAAACCTGGAACGCCGCCTACGTACAGCCGAGCCGTCGCCCCACCGATGGCCGCTACGGCGAGAACCCGAATCGCCTGCAGCATTACTATCAATTCCAGGTTGTCCTCAAGCCAAACCCGGACAATTTCCAGGAGCTATACCTCGGCTCACTGAAGCATGTGGGTCTCGACCCGCTGGTGCACGACGTACGCTTTGTCGAAGACAACTGGGAATCACCGACCCTCGGCGCTTGGGGCCTGGGTTGGGAGATCTGGCTGAACGGCATGGAAGTGTCGCAGTTCACTTATTTCCAGCAAGTCGGTGGTATCGAGTGCTACCCGGTCACCGGCGAAATCACCTATGGCCTCGAGCGTCTGGCGATGTACCTGCAGGGTGTCGAGTCGGTCTACGACCTGGTCTGGACTGACGGCCCGTTTGGCAAAGTGACCTATGGCGATGTGTTCCACCAGAACGAAGTGGAGCAATCGACCTACAACTTCGAGCACGCCAACGTCGACAAGCTGTTCGAGCTGTTCGATTTCTATGAGAGCGAAGCCGTACGCCTGATTGAGCTCGAGCTGCCACTGCCGAGCTACGAAATGGTCCTCAAGGCCTCCCACACTTTTAACCTGCTGGATGCCCGTCGCGCGATTTCCGTGACGGCGCGGCAGCAATACATCCTGCGCGTCCGCACACTGGCTCGCTCCGTGGCCCAGGCGTACCTGATGGCCCGGGCCAAGCTCGGCTTCCCGATGGCCGCGCCTGATATTCGCGATGAAGTATTGGCCAAGCTGGAGGCTGCACAATGAGTGCTCAAGATTTTCTGGTTGAACTGGGCACCGAAGAACTGCCACCCAAAGCATTGAACACACTGGCCGATGCGTTTCTGGCCGGTATTGAAAAAGGCCTGCAGGCGGCCGGGCTGACCTACAGCGCCAAGCAAGTCTATGCCGCACCACGTCGGCTGGCGGTGCTGATCACTCAGCTCGCCACCGAGCAGCCGGATCGCAGCGTCAACCTGGATGGTCCGCCACGTCAGGCGGCATTCGATGCCGAGGGCAATCCGACCCAGGCTGCTTTGGGGTTCGCCAAGAAATGCGGCGTTGACCTGAGCGAGATCGATCAAAGCGGCCCCAAGCTGCGTTACAGCCAGAGCATTGCCGGCAAGCCTACTCTGAGTTTGCTGCCGACCATTGTCGAAGATTCGCTAAACGATTTGCCGATTCCGAAGCGCATGCGCTGGGGCGCGCGCAAAGAAGAATTCGTACGTCCGACTCAATGGCTGGTGATGTTGTTTGGCGACCAAGTGGTGGACTGCACCATCCTCGCGCAAACGTCTGGCCGTGAATCTCGCGGCCATCGTTTCCATCATCCGGAAAATGTGCGCATCACCTCGCCAGCCAACTACGCCAGCGACCTGCGTGCGGCCCATGTGCTTGCGGACTTCAACGAGCGTCGTCAGTTGATCAGCAAGCGCGTCGAAGAGCTTGCCGCACAACACGAAGGCGCAGCCATCGTGCCACCGGCGTTGCTGGATGAAGTGACCGCGCTGGTCGAATGGCCAGTGCCGCTGGTGTGCTCGTTCGAGGAGCGTTTCCTTGAAGTCCCACAGGAAGCCCTCATCACCACAATGCAGGACAACCAGAAGTATTTCTGCCTGCTGGATGCGGAGGGCAAGTTGCTGCCGCGTTTCATCACGGTCGCGAACATCGACAGCAAGGACCCTTCCCAGATTGTCCAGGGTAACGAGAAAGTCGTTCGCCCACGCCTGACCGATGCCGAATTCTTCTTCAAGCAAGACAAGAAGCAAAAGCTCGAGACGTTCAACCAGCGCCTGCAGAACGTGGTATTCCAGGCGCAACTGGGCACTGTGTTCGACAAGGCGGAGCGCGTGTCCAAGCTGGCCGCGTTCATCGCGCCGCGCATTGGTGGCGACGCTCAGCGCGCGTCACGTGCAGGCTTGTTGTCCAAGTGCGACCTGGCGACCGAGATGGTCGGCGAGTTCCCTGAGATGCAGGGCGTAGCAGGCTACTACTACGCCTTGGCCGACGGGGAGCCTGAAGATGTTGCACTGGCACTGAACGAGCAGTACATGCCGCGCGGCGCTGGTGCTGAACTGCCCGCCACGTTGACCGGCGCCGCTGTTGCCATGGCCGACAAGCTCGACACACTTGTGGGCATTTTCGGCATCGGCATGCTGCCGACCGGCAGCAAAGACCCGTACGCCTTGCGCCGCGCCGCGCTCGGCATCCTGCGCATCCTGATCGAGAAGAAGCTGGATCTTGACCTGGTCAAAACCGTGCAGTTCGCCGTCGCTCAGTTCGGTGTGAAGATCAAACCCGCCGGTCTGCCAGAGCAGGTCCTCGAGTTCATCTTTGATCGTCTGCGCGCCCGTTATGAAGACGAAGGCGTCGACGTTTCGGTTTACCTGTCGGTTCGCGCGTTGCAGCCCGCGTCGGCACTGGACTTTGACCAGCGTGTTCAAGCTGTTCAGGCTTTCCGCAAGTTGCCGGAGGCTGCGGCACTGGCTGCCGTGAACAAGCGCGTCTCCAACCTCCTAAGCAAAGCGGACGGCAACATCGCCCAGACCGTCGAGCCGAAGTACTTCGACAATGCCAACGAGTTTTCGCTGTACTCCGCGATTCAGCAGGCGGATCAGGCGGTAGCGCCCATGTCTGCCAGCCGTCAGTACAACGAAGCGTTGACACGCCTTGCGGCGCTTCGCGAGCCTGTTGATGCGTTTTTCGAAGCCGTGATGGTCAACGCGGAAGACGCCAGCGTACGCGCCAACCGTTACGCCTTGCT
Organism: Pseudomonas sp.; assembly: GCF_036387035.1. Taxonomy (GTDB): domain Bacteria; phylum Pseudomonadota; class Gammaproteobacteria; order Pseudomonadales; family Pseudomonadaceae; genus Aquipseudomonas. The sequence continues at coordinate 46,334 of NZ_DASVUM010000126.1, forward strand.
CGCCCGTTTGCGCAATCTGTTCCTCGGCGTCGCCGACATTTCCCTGTTGAGCTAACCGCGGAGCGCATGCCAGTGAAGTTGCTGATTCTCGATCGGGACGGGGTAATCAATCAGGATTCCGACGCTTACATCAAGTCGGTTGACGAGTGGGTTCCGATTCCCGGCTCTATCGAGGCCATTGCGCAACTAAGCAAAGCCGGCTGGACGGTGGCCGTGGCCACTAACCAGTCCGGCATCGCTCGCGGTTACTACGATCTTGCGACCCTTGATGCCATGCACGCGCGCCTTCGTGAACGTGTGGCGGGGGAGGGCGGCGAAGTCGGGCTTGTTGTTTATTGTCCTCACGGGCCGGACGCGGGATGCGATTGCCGCAAACCAAGGCCGGGCATGCTGAAGACAATTGCCCGCCATTACGGCGTCGATTTGCGCGGCGTGTGGTTTGTGGGCGACAGCAAGGGTGACCTG
>NZ_DASVUM010000127.1:0-58274 GCF_036387035.1 Pseudomonas sp.
ACACCGCCCTTTCACGGCGGTAACAGGGGTTCGAGTCCCCTAGGGGACGCCATTGCGGGAATAGCTCAGTTGGTAGAGCACGACCTTGCCAAGGTCGGGGTCGCGAGTTCGAGTCTCGTTTCCCGCTCCATTTTTAAGCAGCTTTGCTCCAGGGCGAAGTTGAGTGAAACCAGGAAGCGTCTTCGGATGTGTTTCTGGAACTGGAACACAACACCATGGTGTTTCCAGGCTGTGTCCCCTTCGTCTAGTGGCCTAGGACACCGCCCTTTCACGGCGGTAACAGGGGTTCGAGTCCCCTAGGGGACGCCATTTGCGGGAATAGCTCAGTTGGTAGAGCACGACCTTGCCAAGGTCGGGGTCGCGAGTTCGAGTCTCGTTTCCCGCTCCAAATTCTCAAAAACGCCGCTCAACAGAGCGGCGTTTTTGTTTGTGCGGGATTTTTTTCCATTAAGCCCATCGTCGTTTTAATCTGCTCAATCCGCATATTTGCTTATAACTATATTGAATTTATTTAATATAAATTTCGATGCTATGGTTCTAATCCGCGTGCTGCTCAACCCAGCGCCAGGCCCAAGAATCGGCTACCGCACAGGCGGACCGGCACTCATTTCATGATCCGGTTCCGATGGAGCCTCCCGGAGATAGCCTGTGTCGATCAAATCCCTTCTGCTGCGCCCTGCGTTGTCCCTCCTTTTATTCACCGGCTCTCTCAGCGCGATACAGGCCGCAGAACTGGTCGTGGGCGATCAAAGCTACGGCGCTCGCACCGTCATGGAAGCCGCTGGCGTACTCAACGATTTGCCCTACACGCTGGAGTGGAAACAGTTCACCGCAGGCTCGCCGGTGGCGGAAGCGCTCAATGCCGGCAGTCTCGACGTCGGGCTGTTGGGTGATGCCCCCGTGCTGTTTCTCGGCGCACTGGGCGCGCCGATCAAGGTGATCGGCGTTTCCCGGCAGAACCTGGCCGGCGTGGCGATCGTGGTCGGCAAGGATTCACCGATCCACTCCGTGGCCGACCTTAAAGGCAAGCGGGTAGCGATCTGGAAGGGCTCGTGGAGCCAGCAGTTGATGCTGACCGCGCTGGACAAGGCCGGTGTGCCGCGGGAGGCGGTGGAGTATCGATATCTGAGCGCGCTGGACGCTTCCCACGCCCTGGACGGCGGTTCGGTTGATGCCATCGCCACGTGGGATCCCTACGTGATTCAGCAGGAACGCCAAGGAGGGCGGGTGATCACCACTGCCCAGGACCTGATCCCGGCGCAGAGCTTCGTCGTCGCCAATGATCGTTCGATCAAGGACAAACGTGCCCAGATCAGCGATTTCCTGCAGCGCCTGCAAAAGGCCCGGGCCTGGTCGGTGGCCAGCAAGCAGAACACCGACACGTACGCCAACGCATGGGCCGTGCTGTCCAAGGCGGATCCGGAGGTCGCGCGCGGCTGGTTCGAACGCTCGGCGACGGTGGTGCTGCCCATTTCGCCGCAGGTCATTGCCAAGGCGCAGCAGACCATCGACTTTTTTAACGCTGCCGGGCTGACGAAATCCTATCCGGCTGGCACTGTGTTCGACGACTCCTTTGCCTCTGCCCTTGAGGCTGCGTATAACACATCGGCCCAAGCGGCACGCTGATCGATCACGGTACTCACCGCGCAGGCCCGCTTGCTGGAGCATTGACCCATGAGTTTCACCTCATTGCATTGGGGCGCCTACCGTCCACGGGTTGTCGACGGTCGGCTCGAGGCCATGGATCCGGTGGAATGGGACGCGGACCCTTCGCCGATCGGGGCTTCGATTCCCGGCGCCATTGACTCGGCCACACGCATCCGTCGGCCGGCCGTGCGTCGCAGTTTTCTGGAGCGTTTCGACAATCACCCGGCGCTGCGCAATCCTCATCTGCGCGGCAACGAAGCGTTCGTCGAAGTGCCGTGGGATGTCGCGCTCGACCTGGTTGCGACGGAGCTGAAGCGGGTCAAGGGCGAGCACGGCAATCGCGCGATATTCGGCGGCAGCTATGGCTGGGGCAGCGCGGGGCGGTTTCATCACGCCCAGAGCCAGTTGCACCGCTTCCTGAACAGCTACGGTGGCTACGTCTACAGCGTCGACAGTTACAGCCTCGGTGCCGGCCGGGTGTTGATGCCGCACATCGTCGGCAACATGGACTGGCTGCTGGCGGCGCATACGTCGTGGCACAACCTGGCAGAACATTGCGAACTGTTCGTGGCATTTGGCGGTTTGCCGGTCAAGAACGCGCAGTGCAGCCCGGGTGGCGCCAGCGATCATCTGGTCAGCGAGGGCATTCGCAAGATGTCAGAAGCTGGCGTGCAGTTCGTCAACGTCAGCCCGCTGCGCGACGATTTGCAAGGCCCTGAGCGCAATGAGTGGCTGCCCGTACGGCCTGGCAGCGACACCGCCTTGATGATCGCGCTGTGCTGGGTGCTGGTGGACGAAGGGCTGCACAACGAAACATTCTTGCGCCGTTACACGGTGGGGCATGAGCGGTTTATCGAGTATTTGCAGGGCGCCGTCGATGGCGTGGCGAAGACCCCTGCGTGGGCAGCGGGGCTGACGGATATTCCGGCGCAGCGGATCACCAGCCTCGCGCGGCAGATGGCCGGCAAGCGCACGATGATCAACGTTGCCTATTCGCTGCAACGCGCACAGTTTGGCGAGCAACCGTTCTGGATGACCGTGACCCTGGCGGCGATGCTCGGGCAGATTGGCCTGCCCGGCAGTGGATTCGGTCTGGGTTACGGCTGCATGAACAACACCGGCAGCGGACGCAAGGCGTTTTCCGGTCCGCGCTTTTCGCAGGGCGTGAACCCGGTCAAGGATTTCATACCGGTGGCGCGGTTTACCGACATGCTGATTCACCCGGGCGAGCCTTTCGATTACAACGGTCAGCGGCAGCGCTATCCGGACATTCGTTTGGTCTACTGGGCGGGCGGCAATATTTTCCATCATCACCAGGACATCAATCGCCTGGTGCAGGCCTGGCAGCGTCCGGAAACCATCATCGTTCATGAGCAATTCTGGACCGCCCAGGCCAAGCATGCGGACATTGTCCTGCCCGCCACCACTGCGCTGGAGCGCGATGACATCGGCAGCGCGGCCTCCGATCGTTACATGATTGCCATGCATAAGGTGCTCGAGCCGGTGGGGGAGGCGCGGGACGATTATGCGATCTTCGCCGCGCTTTCCCGTCGGCTGGACTGCGAGCCCGCTTTTACCGAGGGCCGTGACGCCGGGCAATGGCTGCGCTTGCTGTATGAAGAATCGCGGCCGCGTGCCAGAAGCTTCGCCATCGAGCTGCCCGCGTTTGAGCAGTTCTGGCGCGAGGGCCTGTTTGAGGTCGACTACCCGGCGCAGGAGACGGTGCTCCTCAAGGCATTTCGTGAAGATCCGCAGGCCAATCCGCTGCAGACGCCGTCGGGCAGGATCGAGATTTTCAGCGAGACCATCGCCGGATTTGGCTACGCCGATTGCCCCGGTCATCCGGTATGGCTGAGCAAGCCCGCGCAGTCGTCACCGCTGCATTTGCTGTCCAATCAGCCCAAGACACGGCTGCACAGTCAGTACGACCACGGCGCGTACAGCCAGGCCTCGAAAATCCAGGGGCGCGAGCCGCTGACGATTAATCGGCAGGACGCCTTGGCCCGAGGGATTGTCGCGGGGGATGTGGTCAGGGTGTTTAACGGGCGAGGTGCCTTTTTGGCCGGGGTCATTGTGTCCGACGACATTCGTCCGGGCGTGGTGCAGATCGCCACCGGCGCCTGGTTTGATCCCTTGGTGAAGGGGCAGGCGAACAGCCTGGAGAAACATGGCAACCCGAATGTGCTGACCGAAGATATCGGCGCGTCGAGCTTGTCCCAAGGCTGCTCAGCGCAGACGGTCTCGGTGGAGGTGGAGAAGTGGCAGGGCAAGCTGCCGCCGATCACCGCGTTCGAGCCACCCGAGATGCTGGCTTGACCGGTGAACGGAAGCACGACGCCACCTTGTGAGACTGGCGGAACGCGACCCTTGTGGGACCGGCTTTAGCCGGGAAAGCGTCGGGCGTCGCGCTGCCAGATTGAGGGTGTGCATGCTGGCGTCTTCCCGGCTGAAGCCGGTCCCACTGAAAAGCACCGCGTCACCTGAGGGACTGGCTGGACGCGACATCTCGTACCCTGGGGTACTGGCTGAACGCGACATCGCGTACCCTGGGGGGCTGGCTGGACGCGGCATTTGTGGGACCGGCTTTAGCCGGGAAAGCGTTGGCGTCACGCTGCAAGATTGAGGGTGTGCATGCTGGCGTCTTCCCGGCTGAAGCCGGTCCCACTAAACAGCATCGCGTACACCAAAGGGACCGGCTGAACGCGACCTGTGTGGGACCGGCTTTAGCCGGGAAGGGCATTGCAGTGCATCACTGTTTACCCGATCGCCCGGCAAACACTGCCTTGCCCACTCCCTGCAATACCACATCATTTTGCGGTGTATGAACGCGGCCGCACAGGACGTTGCGGTAGTGCCGTTGCAGCGGGTTGCTGCGGGACAGGCCCGGGTTGCCGGTGGCTTCGATGGCCAGCTCGACCGCGCGAATGGCGTTGCTGGTCACCAGGTACTTGATTTGCGCCGCGTGTCCGGCCGGCGTCAGGCCATGGGTCGCTGATTCCAGTAGTGTCCGGTTGGCAAACAGCAACGTGTCGATGTGGCCGAGTGCTTCCTGAAAGCGCGGCAAGGTCGACAGCGACGCGCCGAGATTGGACGGCGTGCGCTGTTCAAGGAAGTCCACCAGCCAGTCTCGCGCCGATTGGGCAATGCCGTCGTACACCGACGACAACAGCACCGACATCCACAGCAATCCCGTCGCGTCCAGCTCGGGCTGCGGCGCGCTCGCCGGGCTGGTATTGACGGCATGGTCCAGCGGCACCAGTACGTTGTCGAAAATCACGTCGTGGCTGGACGTCGCGCGCATGCCCAGATGGTCCCACCCTCCAACGACGCTAACGCCCGGACTGTCTTTGGGTACCAGCCACACCCCGACCAATGGATCGGCGTCGTCGCTGCGCCCCCAGACGTTCAGCCACGTCAGGCCATGGCTGCCCGTCGAGTAGATTTTCCGCCCGCTGATCCGCCACCCTTCCGTCGTCCGACGGGCAACCGTTGCCGGCAATCCCCCTCGTGACGGCGAGCCCAGGTCCGGCTCGACGCGCAGCGCGTTGATCAGCGCCCCGTTACGTGTTGCATCTAGCGCGACCCGACGATACAGAGGCTCCGGCCAGTTTCGGATCTCGCGAATCCGCGCATGCTGGATGTACTGCATCACCAGGATCAGCGCGGTCGACGGCTCCCCCCGCGCCACGGCGCTGATCACTTGCTGTGCCTTCTTGAGATCGCCCCCGCCGCCGCCCAGCGAGCGTTCCACCGTCAGGCCCAGCAGGTCGTGCTCGTGCAGCAAGCGGAAGTTGGCGTGCGGGAATTCAGCCGTTTCATCGTAGTGCTCAGCGGTCTCGGCCAGCCGTTCGGTTATCGCCTGCAAGCGCGCCACAAAAGCCGCGTCTGTCTCGGTAATCCCTGAGGCGTCGGGTGCCCGGTTCACGCCTGCGCTCATGCCGGGACCTGCGATGTTTCAGCGGCCGCGTCAGGGTCAGTAACGGTCGACGTCGCCGATCGCGCGGCGGTGTAACCATTGACCGGAAACTCAAGGCCGAAGTGCTCGCGCAGGGTCGAGCCGGTGTAATCGGTGCGTTGCAGGCCGCGCTGCTGCAGAACGGGTATGACCAGCTCGGTGAAGTATTTCAGGCCGTCAGGCAGCACGGAATTGATGATGAAGCCATCGCTGGCGCCGTTCTCGAACCAGTGCTGAATCTTGTCAGCGACCTGTTCGGGCGTGCCAACGAACTCGCGCCGAGGACGGGAGAAGTCCAGCGCGACCTGGCGCAGCGTCAGGTTCTGTTCCCTGGCCTGCTGCTTGATCCGGTCGGAGCCGCCTTTCTGACTGTTGGCGCCCAGATCACCCAGGTCCGGAAACGGCTCATCCAGCGGGTATTGCCTGAAGTCGTGGTCGTTGAACGGCCGGCCCAGGGCGACGATGGCGTCCTCGATGCTCACCAGTTCCACCGCCTGCTGATAACGTTGCTCTACTTCGGCAGCGTCCCGGCCGACGATGGGACGAATGCCCGGCAGGATCGACAGATCGTCCGGGTTACGGCCGAAACCGGCAGCGCGCCGCTTGAGGTCGCCGTAATACGCCTGGGTTTCTTCGAAGGATTCGGCATGAACGAAAATCGCATCGGAATATTCGGCGGCGAAGTTGCGCCCGTCATCGGAGGTGCCGGCCTGAAACAGCACCGGTTGGCCCTGACGCGAGCGGGCGATGTTCAGCGGACCCTTCACCTGGAAGAAGTCCCCGGAGTGATTCAAGGCATGCAGCTTGCTGCGGTCAAAAAACTCGCCGGTCTGTTTGTTGCGGGTGAAGGCGTCGTCCTCCCAGGAGTCCCACAGCCCTTTGACCGCTGAAACGTGTTCCCTGGCAATGCGATAACGCACGGCGTGGGGCGGATGCTCGCTCTTGCTGAAGTTTTCAGCGGTGCCGCTGAGCCACGAGGTGACGATGTTCCAGCCGGCGCGGCCGCCGCTGATGTGGTCCAGCGACGAGATTTGCCGCGCCACCTGAAAGGGTTCGGTGTAGCTAACGGTGACAGTGGCCACCAGGCCAATCCTGCGGGTGGTGGCGGCCAGCGCCGAGAGAATGGTCAGCGGCTCGAACCGATTGAGGTAGTGGGGGCTCGAGTCCTTATGAATGTGCAGGCTGTCGGCGATAAACACGAAATCGAATTTCGCGTCTTCGGCCAGTTGGGCCTGGCCCTTGTACCAGTCGAAATTGGTGCTCGCGTCGGCCTGTGCGTCCGGGTGGCGCCATTCGCCCCAACCGTGGCCCACACCGTGAACCATTGCACCGAATTTGAGTTGACGAGGCTTGCTCATGGGGTGTGCTCCTGAATCGATCGCTAGCGCGCAGCTTGGGGATTGGCTTGGTTGGCAGCGTGTTCGGCGGCTTGTTCGGCAGCCAGGCGGATGGCATTGAAGTCAGGGTCGAAGCCTTGGGACACGTCGACGTGCTTGTTGAGGATGCCTTCGCGCTGATAGATGTCCGCCGTGTTCTGCAGGCCCTTGATCACGCTGTCGTCGATGTTCACGCGTTCGGTTTTGGTTTCCTGATTGACCGCCAGGTGGACGGCCAGCGGCAGGCCGGTGACCTTGGTCTGGGCGGCGGCGTACTCGGCAGGATGGGCGTCGGCCCAGCGGTAGGCGCGGTCCAGGCGCACCACGAAGTCATCCAGTTGCACACGCTTCTCGGCGATGGCCGAGCGGGTCGCGGCGAGGTAGGAATGATTGGTCAGCAGGTCCGGCCCGTTGGGCAGGATGCGCGCGCCGTTCTGCGTGGCGACGGTGGTGTAGGGCGCCCAGGTGGCCCAGGCGTCAGCGTCGCCGTTGTCGAGAATCAGCCGCGATTCGCTGGGCAACAGAAAGACGAACTGCACGTCGCTGGTCTTTAACCCGGCTTCATTCAGCGCGCGAATCGCCAGGTAATGGCCGATGGAACCCCGTCCGGTGACGATGCGCTTGCCCTTGAGGTCGGCAACGGACTTGACCGGCGAGTCGTTGCGCACGATCAGCGCGGTGGTGTAACGGCCCTTGACGTGGGTGATGCTGATGACCTTCAACGCCGCGCCGGCGCCCAGCGCAAACACATAAGGCGCATCGCCCAGCGCGCCGACGTCGACGGCCCCGGCGTTAAGGGCTTCGCCCAAGGGGGATGCGGAGGGGAATTCGGAGAATTTGATCTCGTAGGGCACGCTTTTCAGCTCGCCGGAGACCTCCAGCAGCACCTTCAGCGCGGATTTCTGGTTGGCGACAAGCAGCGGCTGGAGAGGTTCGGCGGCTTGCAGGGTCTGGCCGAATGACAGCGCGAGCAGTGCACCGAGTAGCACGTTTCGGGCACGGAGCAGGGGAGTGAAGGGGGCGGACATGGTGCGTGTCTCCAGGCATAAAATGGATTCTGGCCTCCGCCTGGAGAAGGGGTCGGCAAGGGGTTTGACCTTATGCCTATAAGAAACGCGATGGAAGTATCTTTTGGTTATAAGCTAATTATGTACTTGTGTAATTATCCCATCCTTAGATATCAACTTTATGCATGTAATGGGCGCCAGTGATGCGCTCTGTGCACGCCTGCGCTGTAGCCTGATGCGCTCGTCTGCGAAGCAGCTGGCATGCTGGCGAACCGGGTGGGTCATCGACGTCTGTAGGTCTGACTCACTGCGTTCGCCAGCAAGCCGGCTTGTGCATCCATGCATCGCGGTCTAGATCACATGAAACCCATGGGTGCCGTCGCGGCCCAATTGCTCGACCAGCCCGTATTCCCAATCCAGATACGCCTGCATCGCCTCTCGGGGCGCCTCGGTCCCTTCGTAAGGCCGGCGATAGCGATCGATACGCGGTGAGGCCAGATGGCTCTCGCCGTGCTCAAGCTCGAATCCCGCTGTCACCCAACTGGCGGTGCCGTCTTTCAACACGAACACCGGCTTGCCGGTCAGCGCCTCGACCTCCGACACCGCCAGGCGCGCGAGTTTGCTGCTGCCGCAGGTCAACACATAACGCTCGGCGGCCGGAATGTTGCGCAGCGCATGGGCAAGATCGGCACGCAGCGTCCACCAGGCCCCCGGAATGTGCTGCTTGACGTAGTTGGCGCTGGCAGTGAAATCCAGCACTGCCACGCCACCGTGTTCGCCCCACTCATGCAGCGTCTGCGCGGTGATCTCCTCGACCTGCGGCGGGGGCGGGCTCGGGGCGTTCCATCCGCCTTTTTCGCTGAAATCCTCGGGCCGCAGGTCGTCCACCACGAACACCTCCCACCCCAGCTGCGCCAGCCACGACGCCGACATGTTCGCGCGCACGCCGTCATCGTCCAGCAACACCAGTCGTGCGCCGCGCACGCTGGCGTAGTGGTCAGTCTCCTGCACCAGTTGCCCGCCCGGAGTCGAGCGTGCGCCAGGCACATGGCCGGCCTCGAACTCCTCAGGGGTGCGCACATCGAACAGGTACGTGGTGCGTGTCGTTTCGGTTTGCCATGCGAGCACGTCAGCACGGCTGCCGCGTTTCACCCCGGCTTTATCCGCCACGCTGCGCGCATCGGCCCGAGCGACTTCTCGCGTCGATTCACTGACCTGAGGGAAGCGCCGCGATTGGCCGTGATCCAGCGTCTGCCCGGCGAGCAGCCAGCCGATGGTGCCATTTCGCAGGGCCGCAATCGGGTTAGGCAGGCCGGCGTTGACCAGCGACTGGGTGCCGATGATGCTGCGCGTACGCCCCGCGCAGTTGACGATGATCCGGGTCTCGGGATCAGGCGCCAGCTCGCGCGCGCGCAGCACCAGTTCGGCCCCGGGCACACTGACGCCGGTGGGAATGCTCATGGTGTGGTATTCGTCGAACCGCCGCGCATCCAGCACGACCACGTTGGCCTTGGCGTCGAGCAACTGCTTGACCTCTTCGGCGGCCAGTGACGGCGTGTGACGATGATGTTCCACCAACTCGCCGAACGCCTTGCTCGGTACATTCACATCGATGAACACCTCGCCGCCGGCGTCGCGCCAGCCCTGCAATCCGCCTTCCAGCAACTTCACGTCGACGTAACCCAGGTCTTGCAGACGCTGGGCGGCGCGCTCGGCCAGACCTTCGCCATCGTCGTACAGCGTGACGGCGGTGTCGCGGCGCGGGATACGCGAGAACACTTCCAGCTCCAGCTTCGATAACGGGATGTTGGCCGCAAACAGCGGGTGAGCTTCGGCAAAAGGCGCCTCTTCGCGCACATCGACCAGCGCCACTTCTTCATGGGCGAGCAGGGCGCGACGGACGTCGGCGTAAGTACGGGTGTGATGGGTCATTGGGCTTGGTTCTCTTTGGACAGATCCCAGATGTTGGGCAGAAAGGCGCTGGAATAACCGGAGATAAACAGCTTTTCGCTGCCATCCGGCTGATAAACGGCGCGCTTCACGGCGCCGATGTTGGCGCCGTACACATGAATGCTGATCGACACCTGGTCGTCGAATGCGTTGCTGACCTGATGAATGTCGTTGTTCTGGGGCGATAGTGCCTCGACGTGGCCGGGTTGCAGGCGGATCGCCGGGCCTTCCTGCTCCAATCGACCCTCGGCGCTGCGGGCGAACCCCTGTGAATACTCGGCGCCGCGCAGCATGCCGATCAAGCCCCAGACGCGGTGATCGTGAATCGGCGTGCTCTGACCCGGTCCCCACACGAAGCTGACCACGGAAAAGCGCTGCCGCGAATCGGCATGCAGTAAAAACTGTTGATAGCGCGTCGGATCGGGAATGGCAAACTCATCCGGCAACCAGTCGTCATAACGGACCAGCTGGCCCAGCAACTTGCCGCCCCGGGAGAGCAGGTCGGCCTCCCTCGGGTTGCTGTCGATCAGCTCGGCCAGCGCGCCGATAAAAGCCCTGAGTCGTTCAGGGTGTCGGATGTGGGTCATGTCGGCTCCGGGCAGATAGGGATGCTGAATATAAGCATAATGCGGCTGCCTAATATGCTATTTATTGATGATTAGGTTATAACCAAAACGCAGCAGGCCACCGACTCGAACGGCCTGCGCTGACGCGAGGCTATCCAGAATTCCCGTTAGCCATTATGATTTTTGCCTATCTTGCTTCCCTTATTCCATGTGCGATCCGAATGAAAATTGATGACATCGATGCGTTTGTAGCGGTCATTCGCTGCCAGTCGATCAGCCATGCCGCTGAATCCCTGGACCTGACCCAGCCGGCGATCACGCGCCGGGTGCAGAATTTCGAGCAGGCGCTGGGCGTTGAGTTGTTCGACCGTAATACCAAGCCCCTCAAACCGACGCCCATGGGCACGCAGGTCTATCAGAAGTGCCTGTCGATCCTGCGGGAAATGGACTCATTGCGCGAGCTGGTCGCCAGCGACACGCCACCCAGCGGTCTGCTGAGGCTGGGGGTGCCGCAGACCATCGGTGATGTCGTGCTGCTGGACGCGTTGAAACACCTGCGCGGGCAGTTTCCTGACCTGCGTGCGCAAGTGATCACCGGCTGGGGCAGCCACCTGATCGGCAAAATCGAGAACGGTGAACTGGACGCGGCGGCGGCGCTGTTTCCTGCCGGGAAGATTTTCCCCGACGGCATCGTCGGCGAGTCCATTGGCAAGATGGAACTGGTGGTGGTGTGCGCGAAGAGTGCGCTGCCAAAAAAACCGATCAAACTTGCCGACTGCTATGACCTGGGTTGGGTGCTGAACCCCGACGGTTGCGGTTTCCGTGCCGGGCTGCAACGCACCCTGACGGATCAGGGCTTGAGCCTGAGGGTCAATCTGGAAACCTTCGGCACCGAGCTGCAACTCGGGCTGGTCGCCGACGGCATGGGCCTGGGACTGGTGCCGCGTCCGTTGCTGGAGCGCAGCGTTCATCGCGACATGCTGGCCGCCATGCCCCTCAAGGACTTCAAACCGGTGATGGACCTGTGGCTGATGTATCCGCGCTTCCTGGGCAACTTGCAGGCGCCGGTGGCGTCGTTCGGCAGCCTGGTGGCGCAATCGCTGAGACAGGAGCGCGATGCAGCTTGAGACTGCACCCCAAATAAATAAAAATTATTGATAATTAGCTTAGAAGAAAATGTGATTTTTAATCATTTTCCACAACGCCTACGCTGCCCTGAATACGTCTGAGCCAGACCACCAGGGAGTCATGCATGAGTAACGTCAGTTCTTTGCCCGTTCAGTCCGGTAACAACGCCGCAAGCGTGCGCGATCGGGTCAGCCCCGAAGAGTGGGAGGTGCGGGTGAAACTGGCGGCGGCCTACCGGATCGCCGCGCTCAAACGCTGGACAGATCACATCTACACGCATTTCTCCGCACGGGTGCCGGGCCCTGATGAGCACTTTCTGATCAACGCGTTTGGCCTGCTGTTCGACGAGATCACGGCCTCCAATCTGGTGAAGGTCGATATCGACGGCACCCTCGTCGATGACCCTACCGGGTTAGGCATCAACAACGCCGGCTATGTTATCCACAGCGCTATTCATGCGGCACGTCCCGATTTGCAGGCCGTGTTGCATACCCACACCCGCGACGGGATTGCGGTTTCTGCGCAGAAGCGCGGCCTGTTGCCCATCTCCCAGCACTCCCTCAGTTTCTCCGGAAGGGTGGCCTATCACGGATACGAAGGCATCGCGCAAGACCTCGGCGAACGCGAACGGCTGGTGGCGGACCTGGGCGACAAAAGCGTGATGATCTTGCGCAACCACGGGTTGCTGACGGCAGGGCTGAGCGTTGAACATGCCTTTCAACAGCTGCACAACCTGGAATACGCCTGCAACATCCAGATTGCGGCGCAGGCGGCGGGCAATGCCGAGCTGATCTTCCCGCCCGAGGACGTGGTGAAGAAGGTGGAAGAGCAGGCCAAAGTCCTCAAAAGCGGCACTGGCCCGGGGGTGACACGGCACTGGAACGCGCTGATCCGTGAGCTGGATCGGCAGGGGACGGATTATCAGGACTGATCTTAATTCTGGCCCGACAGCTCTAGGATCGATCCACAATCCGTAGGAGCCGGCTTGCTGGCGAATGGGGTGGGTCATTCAATACAGCAGCTTCTGATCCGGCGCGTTCGCCAGCAAGCCGGCTCCTACGGAATGAACGCGGCGTTAGCAGAAACCGTTAGCCACGGCCACCATTCACGCCACCTTTTCGCGCTTCTCCTGCTCACGCCGTGCCACCAACTCGCGGGTCAGCGGGATGAGCTTTTTACCGTAATCAATCGCGTCTTCCAGAGGATCGAATCCTCGAATCAGGAACGTCGTGATCCCCAAGTCGTAGTAATCGAGCAGCGCCTCGGCCACTTGTTCTGGCGTGCCAACCAGCGCAGTGGAATTGCCTTTCGCGCCGAGCAGCCCGGCGATGCCCGTCCACAAGCGTTTATCCAGACGGGCGCCTTGGGCTGCGGCTTCCAGCAAGCGGCGCGAACCCTCGTTTGCCGGCTCTCGGCGCTCGAACGCAGACGCCTGCGCCAGCGCCTTTGCCCGCTCAAGAATGCTGTCCGCGCGCGCCCAGGCCTTGTCCTCTGTTTCCGCCAGAATCGGCCGCAACGACAAACTGAAACGCACCGTCCGCCCGTGCTTCGCGGCTTGCTCCCGGACCTGTTTGACGATGTCCCTTACTTGCTCATACGTCTCGCCCCACAGCGCATACACATCGGCATGCTTGCCAGCGACCTCCAGGGCTGCCTGCGACGCACCGCCGAAATACAGCGGAATGTGAGGCTGCTGCGGCGACTTGACCAGCGAATGCGCACCCTCGAACCGGTAATAGTCACCCTGGTGATCGAAGGGCTTCTCGGCCGTCCATTCCTGCCGCACCACGTCGAGGTACTCGTCCGTGCGGGCGTAACGTTCATCCTTGCCAATGAAACTGCCGTCGGCGCGCAGCTCCTGATCATCGCCGCCGGTGATGATATGCACAGCGATACGCCCGCCGGTGAACACGTCCAGCGTCGCGAACTGCCGCGCGGCAACAGTGGGCGAGATAAACCCCGGACGATGAGCGACGAGAAACTTCAGCGTGCGGGTGACATTCGCCGCATGAGACGCAACGAACGCGCTGTCCGGGCTATTGGAGTGATAAGCGACCAGCGCCCGATCAAACCCTGCCTCTTCATGAGCGCGGGCGACCTTTTCAACGTACTCAGGCTGCACGGCGGGCCCGCTGCGCGGATGAATTTCAGAACCGGGCTGGGTAGCGATATAACCGATGAACTCGATGCTCATGACAACTCCTTGTGCTGATGGGCCAACCGGCGTCAGGGGGCACGCGGGGCAAGTCAGCAACATAGGGGCAAGCGAAGGGTCTGTGAAATTCGATTTCGCGCTAAGCTAATTATAAAAAATATGCATTTACCCGGATTACAACATCAGGAATGTTTTGCTTGTCGCCCTCGAGCCCAAGATGACGCGGAGCATCTCGAGCTGCATTCCCACGCGGCGCGTGGGAACAATCTGCTGGATCTGCATCAAAAGCTTCCCGGCTAAAGCCGGTCCCACAAAAAAATCGCGCGGTCAGGAGGACCGGCTTCAGCCGGGAAACTCCCGATCTGCTCATGATTTGATCTTGATCTTCACACGCAGAAAGTCCAGACACCGCCAAACGCGACTTGGGTGCAGGCTGAACGCAGACGACGCGCAGTGGGTCGAGCCGCATGGATGCGGCGAGAGCGCCGTCAGGACATGGATGTCCGTTCGGCGCGGGCCCACGGAGCGTCGTCGGAGTGAGGGTATCCCGACGGAGGAGGGACCCAACCAGGAGCAAGCACCCTTGGTTACTTGGGGTGCTTTTCCAAGTAACTCGCCGAAGGCGAAACCGCTCTGCCGTTAGGCAGAGCCTAAGAAGGCGAAACCGCTCTGCCGTTAGGCAGAGCCTAAACAGTCACGATCAGTGCTTGGACTCAGACTGCGACATCGCCAACAACTGCTTCTCCTGATTCCAGTCAAACGGCTCATCATTCTCCATCGCCTCATGCCGACGCTCCTCCAGCGCCGTATACAAATCAATCTCCTCGTCCGGCATGAAATGCAGACAGTCGCCAGCGAAATACCACAGCAGATCACGCGGCACCAAATGAGCGATTTGCGGGTAGCGCTGAATGACCTGACACAACAGATCCTGCCCCAGGTACTGACTTTCGATAGGATCGGCCGGCAACAACGTCAACAGCTCATCGTAGCGCTCCAGAAACAGCGCATGACTTTCTTCGGGGACCTGCTCGGCGTCTCCCAGCGCGACCAGGATGCCGCGCAAGTGCAACAGCAGGTTCATAGTGTGGTCGAGATTGGCGTCGGCCATGATGAAGCCCTCAGAGACAAAAACAGGCGCGGGAGTATAGAGGCCCCCGCCGCCTGCGGCTATCTCAATGCCACAACCCGGCCAGATAGCGGTGACCTGCCTCTGTCAGGGCGAAATGGGCGAACGTGCCGTCGGGGCTGGGCAGACGGGTCACAAAGCCAATCATCAGAAGGGTTTGCAAGGTTTGTGTCGGCTTGCCGCTGTACAGGTCCTCCCCCGAGGCAATGTCAGCGAGCAGGCAGCGATGTGTCATGCGTTGATTGATCATGATGCGTCCCCTTGTCTTTTCTTGTTGTTACCGACGAGTGTAGGACAATTCCTAGGGGCAGTGTATGTAGACGTAAGTCGTGGTGATGGGGGCGATGGCAAGTTCGCCCACGAAGGCTCGAGCACTGTTGACCCGTGTCAGCGTCTGTACTCAAGCCATCGCGCGCAACCTCATGCCACAGCGCTTGCTCTGCTTAGCGGACCTTGCCGTCAGTGCCGAGCAGTTCTTCCTTGGCAAAATCATCCACATCGATCACCTTGCGCCGCGCCGCTTCTGCTGCGCGCAACGTCTGCGCTTCCGTCGCTTGCAGCACACCGGCGGTGAGCGCGGCATCGATCAAGTGTTGTCCGCCGGCCGGCTTGACCTGGCCGCTTTTCACCGCGTGATGCAGCTTGCTGCGAATGGCTTTGGCGCCGCTGAGCAAATCGCTCGCGTGCTGCAGCGCGCCGACCGGATCTTCGGCATCGGTGGGGCGATAGCAGCCGGCGAGCACCGATTCCAGCGCCGGGTCGCCTTTGGCGCGCCCGAGAATGTCTGCCACTTGCGCGTCGAGCACATCCGACGGCCCTTTGTGACGACGGCCGAACGGAAACACGATGCCCCGCAGCAGCCCGCCCAGCAGGCGGTTGGGGAAGTTGCTGAGCAGTTCGTCCAGCGCACGCTCCGACTCACCGAGCGCTTCTTCCATGGACCAGCAAAACAGCGGCGCCAGTGCCTCGGGATAATCCAGGTCGTGGTAGCGCTTGAGCGCGGCAGACGCCAGGTACATATGACTCAGCACATCACCCAGTCGCGCCGACAGACGCTCGCGGCGTTTCAGTTCACCGCCCAGCAGCATCATGCTCAGGTCAGCCAGCATGGCGAATGCGGCGGCCTGGCGGTTCAGCGCCCGGAAATACCCCTGGCTCAAGCGATCGCCCGGCACGCTTTCGAAATGCCCCAGCCCCAGGTTCAGCACCAGCGTGCTGGCCGCGTTACGCACGGCGAAACCAATGTGCTGCATCAACAAGCCATCGAACTCCACCACTGCGCGGTCGCGATCTTGTCGGCCGGCGAGGGCCATTTCCTTGAGCACGAACGGATGGCAGCGAATCGCACCCTGACCGAAGATCATCAGGTTGCGCGACAGAATGTTTGCGCCCTCCACGGTGATGAAAATCGGCGCGCCCTGCCACGAGCGACCCAG
The DNA here is from genome assembly GCF_036387035.1 of Pseudomonas sp. Taxonomy (GTDB): domain Bacteria; phylum Pseudomonadota; class Gammaproteobacteria; order Pseudomonadales; family Pseudomonadaceae; genus Aquipseudomonas. The sequence continues at coordinate 16,350 of NZ_DASVUM010000127.1, forward strand.
GTAATTGTTCGGGCCCATGATGATGCCCTTGCCGCCGTGCACATCCATGGCGTGAGTGATGCACTCGCGGCCGCGCTCGGTGAGGTGGTATTTCAGAATCGCCGACAGCACTGAAGGCTTTTCGCCCAGGTCCACCGCATTGGCGGTCAGGATGCGCGCGCTGTCCATGAGCCAGGCGTTGCCGCCGATGCGCGCCAGAGATTCCTGAATGCCTTCGAACGCCGCCAGCGGTACGTTGAATTGCTCGCGTACCTGGGTGTACTGGCCGGTGACGAGGCTGGTGAATTTCGCGGCACCGGTGCCCACCGCCGGCAGGGAAATCGAACGGCCGACGGACAGGCAATTCATCAGCATCATCCAGCCTTTGCCGAGCATCTCCTGGCCGCCGATCAGATACGCCAGCGGAATGAACACGTCCTTGCCGGCATTCGGGCCGTTCATGAAAGCGGCGCCCAATGGCAAATGACGCCGACCGATTTCCACACCGGCCGTATCGGTGGGAATCAGCGCCAGGCTGATACCCAGGTCTTCCTCTTCGCCCAGCAGGTGCTCGGGGTCGTAGGCCTTGAAGGCCAGGCCGAGGAGGGTGGCGACGGGGCCTAGGGTGATGTAGCGCTTTTCCCAGTTCAGGCGCAGACCGATGACTTCTTCACCTTCCCACTGACCCCTGCAAATGATGCCGGTGTCGGGCATCGCGCCTGCATCGGACCCGGCCAGTGGCCCGGTCAGGGCGAAACACGGGATCTCATCACCGCGCGCCAGACGCGGCAGGTAATGATTGCGCTGCTCGTCGGTGCCGTAATGCAGCAGCAATTCTGCCGGGCCCAAAGAATTGGGCACCATCACCGTGGAGGCCAGGTCGCCGCTGCGGGTCGCCAGCTTCATCGCCACCTGCGAATGGGCGTACGCCGAGAAACCCTTGCCGCCATATTCCTTGGGAATGATCAGGGCAAAAAAGCCATGCTCTTTTATATGCGCCCAGGCTTCAGGCGGCAGGTCCATGGCCTGCCCGATTGCCCAGTCACTGACCATGGCGCACAGCGCCTCAGTCGGGCCATCGAGGAAGGCCTGCTCTTCGTCAGTCAGTTGGCTCTTGGGATAGCTCAGCAGGGTGTTCCAGTCCGGGCGGCCGCTGAACAGCTCGCCATCCCACCACACCGTGCCGGCGTCGATGGCGTCGCGCTCGGTGGCGGACATGGGCGGCAGCACCTTTTGAAACCAGGAGAACATCGGCGCACTGAAGTGCCTGCGGCGCAGGTCCGGTAGCGCCAGCAGCATCGCGACGCCCAGCCATAACAGCCACGGGATGATCATCCAGCCGTGGGCATGACTGAACGCGCCCATCGCCAGCAGGTAAACCGCGACAATGCCAAGGGCAGGGAAGGGTGCCACCCTCCGGTGGGCCAGCCAGGCCACGCCAATCACCAGCACTACGATCCACAGCAACAGCATAAACAGCCCCTCCATGATGACGGCGCGATAAGCGCAACCGACCGCGCAGTCGACCGCTCTGGCCCGCGCATCGATAGTGACCCCGTGCTATCAGGGGAGTTCGTGGACTGGCCGATGCGCAGGAAATTGTGGCTTGAACACCCGCTTCCCGCAGTAGACTGTAGCCCGCCGCAAACGCCACTCAACGCTCGATGACCACACGGAGAATGCAACATGTTGAAGATATGGGGCCGCAAGAATTCGTCCAATGTGCGCAAGGCACTGTGGATCGCCGAGGAGCTGGGACTGGACTACGAGTCGTTGAATGCAGGCGGCGCCTTCGGTGTCATCGATCAGCCCGAGTACCTGGCGAAGAACCCCAACGGTGTGGTGCCGATGATTGAAGACGGCGAGTTCGTGCTGTGGGAATCCAACACCATCGTCCGCTACCTGGCCGCTCAATACGCACCGGACTCGGCGCTGTGTCCAGCCAGCGCCAAGGCGCGTGCCCTGGCCGAAAAGTGGATGGACTGGGCCACCTCCACGCTGGCCGGGCCTTTTCGCCCGGTTTTCTGGGGCGTCGTGCGCACGCCTGCCGAGCAGCGCGACTGGACACAAATCAACAACGCCGTAGCGCAAGTCGAGCGCCTGCTGAGCATCGTCGATGCAGCACTCGCCCGGCAGCCGTACCTCTCGGGCGATGAATTCGGTGTCGGCGATATTCCCCTCGGCTGCTTCGCTTATGCCTGGTTTGAAATGCCGATTGAACGCACAGAGCTGCCTCACCTCAAAGCCTGGTATGAACGTCTACAAGCGCGGCCGGCGTACCAGAAAGCTGTGATGACCCCGCTGACCTGAGTTCAGCCCGCGTCCAGTTAATACTGACTATCAACCGATGTCGCTGTACTTGGGCGGCATCGGCACGCAACATTGCGGCCACTGCGCCTGCAATATGGTCTGGCCCCTGATGTTCAAGCGGGGAGGCGTCAAGACCTCAGCGCCCGTATCAGCCGGCGATTGCACTTTCGTTCGTTTATCCAGCCCTTTTCATTTTATTGGTGTGTGTTCAGTCATGAGTTCAGCCCTGTCCATCCGGCAGCTAACCAAGACCTACGGCAACGGTTTCCAGGCCCTCAAGGGCATTGATCTGGACGTCGCCGAGGGTGATTTCTTCGCATTGCTCGGCCCTAACGGCGCCGGCAAATCCACCACCATCGGGATCATCTCGACCCTGGTCAACAAGACCAGCGGCACGGTGAACATTTTCGGTCACGACCTCGATCGCAACCCGGCGCAGCTCAAGCGCTCGATCGGCGTGGTGCCGCAGGAATTCAATTTCAACCAGTTCGAGAAGACCTTCGACATCGTCGTGACTCAGGCGGGCTACTACGGCATTCCGCCGAAGATCGCCAAAGAGCGGGCAGAGCAATACCTGACCCAGCTCGGGTTGTGGGACAAGCGCGATGTGCCTTCGCGCTCGCTTTCCGGCGGCATGAAACGCCGCCTGATGATCGCCCGCGCGTTGATTCACGAGCCGCGCCTGTTGATCCTCGACGAGCCTACCGCCGGTGTTGATATCGAACTGCGTCGCTCGATGTGGACCTTCCTCACCGAGCTGAACGAGAAGGGCATCACCATCATCCTGACCACGCATTACCTGGAGGAGGCTGAGCAGCTGTGCCGCAACATCGGCATCATCGACCACGGCACGATCATCGAAAACACCGGCATGAAGACGCTGCTCAACAAGCTGCACGTCGAGACCTTCCTGCTGGATCTGCGCGATCCGCTGCAGGTGGCGCCTCAGCTCAACGGCTACCCGGTGCAGCTCGTGGATAACCACACGCTCGAAGTGCAGGTCGACAAGACCATTGGCATCACGTCGCTGTTCAGTCAGTTGTCGTTGCAGAACATCCAGGTCTTGAGCCTGCGTAATAAAACCAATCGCCTTGAGGAGTTGTTCGTGGGTCTGGTCGAGAAGAATCTGGCGAAGGTGGCGATATGAGCTCGGAGCTGCGCCCCAACCTGGTGGCCCTGAACACCATCGTTTATCGCGAAGTCCGGCGCTTCATGCGGATCTGGCCGCAGACCTTGCTGCCGCCAGCGATCACCATGGTTCTGTACTTCGTGATCTTCGGCAACCTGATCGGCCGGCAGATCGGTGACATGGGTGGCTTCACCTACATGCAGTACATCGTGCCCGGGCTGATCATGATGTCGGTGATCACCAACTCCTACGGGAACGTGGTGTCGAGCTTCTTCGGCGCCAAATTCCAGCGCTCGGTCGAAGAATTGATGGTTTCGCCCGTCTCGCCTCACACCATCCTGATCGGTTACACCATCGGCGGCGTGCTGCGCGGGTTGGCGGTAGGGGTGATTGTCACGATCCTGTCGATGTTCTTCACTGACCTGCAAGTGCATCACTTGGGCGTGACCGTGATCGTGGTGCTGCTGACCGCGACGATCTTCTCGCTGCTGGGCTTCATTAACGCCGTGTTCGCGCGCAACTTCGATGACATTTCCATCATCCCGACGTTCGTGCTGACCCCGTTGACCTACCTGGGCGGGGTGTTCTACTCGATCAATCTGCTGCCGCCGTTCTGGCAAACCGTTTCGCTGGCCAACCCGGTGCTGCACATGGTCAACGCCTTCCGCTTTGGCATTCTCGGCGTGTCTGACATCAAGATCAGCATCGCCCTGGCGTTCATGGTCGTCGCAACCATCGTGCTGTATCTGGGTTGCGCGCGGTTGCTGGTGAGTGGACGCGGGATGCGTCAGTAGTACGCCGTAACTTGTGGGAGTGAGCTTGCTCGCGAAGGTGGTACATCCGCCAGATTGATCGTTGCCACGCTCTGCGTGGTAACGGCGCCCCAAACGCTCTGCGTTGCCAGTGACGCGGAGCGTCAAAAGAGGCATTACCACGCGGAGCGTGGGAACGATCATGCATCCGCTGACAACCTCGTCCTAACCTTCCTTACGCCGCACCTGACGCGCCTTCCACTGCCGTCCGACCCACCACCGCCAATACGCCATCGTGCCGAAATACCCCGCTACGCCCAGCACCACTCCCGCCACCACCGACCCCAGCAAAAACGGCTGCCACAAGGTGGACAGCTGCCCGCTGATCCAGTCCCAGCTCAGCTCGTCCGGGAAATGCCGTGGCGGCAGGCCCATGAGCAACGCGCCGATTTTGTAGGTGCAATAGAACACCGGCGGCATCGTCAGCGGGTTGGTCAGCCAGCACAGGCTCGCGGCAATCGGCAAGTTGGCCCTCACCCAGATCGCCAGCACGGCGGCTAGCAGCATCTGCAACGGCATCGGCATCAATGCGGCGAACAGCCCGATACCCATAGCGCGTGCCACAGAGTGTCGATTGAGGTGCCAGAGGTTGGGATCGTGCAGAAGCCGGCCAAGAAAGCGTAAGGATTTGTGTTCCCGGATGCTGTTCGGATCGGGCATGTACCGCTTGATCAGGTGACGTGGCATACGGGAATCCGGCAGGTGGGCGGGAAATTCGGGGAAGTATGCACGGATAGTCGCAAACGCAAATTCAGACTTTGTGACAATTAATAAGCGCGCGGGCCGGCGCATCAGCTAAGCCATGGAAGTCGATTTCGCCCGCAGACAAGGAAAGCCCCATGCGCACAGGAATGCTCGCGCTCGCACTCGGATTGCTGACGTTGCGTTTTTTGCCGGTCTTGCCGCCGGTCTGGTTGTGGCTCGCCATGCCCGTGGTGGCGCTGATGCTGCTGCCGTTTCGCTCCTACCCCCTGGCGTTTTACCTGTTCGGCCTGACGTGGGCCTGCGTTTCGTCATCATCGGCGCTGGACGACCGGCTGAGCGAGCGCCTTGACGGTCAGACGCTCTGGCTGGAAGGCCGCGTCGTCGGGCTGCCGCAGACAATCGACGGGGTGGTTCGCTTCCAGCTGGACGCGCCCGTTTCACGGCGTGCCCGGCTGCCCGAACAGATCCGCGTCGGTTGGTACGGTGGCCCGCAAATCAGCAGTGGTGAGCGCTGGCGTCTGGCGGTCAAGCTCAAGCGCCCGGGCGGGCTGGTCAATCCCGGCGCGTTCGATTACCAGGCTTGGCTGCTGGCCCAGCGCATTGGCGCCACCGGCACCGTGGTGGACGGCCAGCTGCTGGAGCCGGCCCGCGGCAACTGGCGCGACAGCATCCGCCAGCGCCTGCTGAGCGTGGATGCGCAGGGCCGGCAGGGCGGGCTGGCGGCGCTGGTCCTCGGTGACGATTCCGGGTTGAGCACTGCCGATTGGCAAGTCCTGCAGGACACCGGCACCGTTCACTTGCTGGTGATCTCCGGGACGCACATCGGCTTACTCGCGGGTTTGCTCTATGGACTGATCGCCGGATTGGCGCGATGGGGCGCGTGGCCGCCGTTTCTGCCGTGGCTGCCATCGGCCTGTATCACGGCTTTCATGGGTGCGCTGGCGTATGGCCTGTTGGCGGGTTTTGAAGTGCCAGTGCAACGGGCCTGCATCATGTTGGGGCTGGTGCTGCTCTGGCGTCTGCGTTTCCGGCATCTGGGCGCCACGTGGCCATTGCTGCTGGCGCTGAATCTGGTGCTGATTGCCGAGCCGCTGATCACGTTGCGCCCTGGGTTCTGGCTGTCGTTTCTGGCGGTTGCGATCTTGATGCTGATTTTCAGTGGTCGCCTGGGGCGATGGCGCTGGCTGCAAAGCTGGAGCCGCGCGCAATGGCTGATCGCGGTGGGGCTGTTGCCGGTGCTGCTGGCGCTGAACCTGCCGGTCAGTGTCAGCGGCCCGGCCGTCAACCTGCTGGCCGTGCCCTGGGTGAGCCTGTTGATCTTGCCGCTGGCATTGCTCGGCACGCTGTTTCTGGGAATAGCGCCTGTCGGCGAAAGCTTGCTATGGCTGGCCGGCGGCTTGATGGACGGCTTGTTCCGGTGGCTGACGTTCATGGCCGATCTCGCCCCTGCATGGACCGGCCCGCACGTGCCGATGTGGGTCTGGCCGTTGAGCCTGATCGGCGCATTGCTCCTATTGCTGCCTAACGGCCTGCCGATGCGCCCGTTGGGTTGGCCTTTGCTGTTGCTGTGCATCTTCCCGCCGCAGAAAACCGTGCCTGTTGGCCAAGTTGAAGTGCTGCAACTGGACGTGGGACAGGGCCTGGCCGTGCTGTTGCGCACGCATGACCACGCCTTGCTGTACGACGCCGGACCGCGCTTTGGTGATTTCGACATTGGCGAGCGCGTGGTCTTGCCGGCGATCCGGCGTGCCGGCATCAGTCGGCTGGACACGCTGCTGCTCAGCCACGCGGATGCCGACCATGCCGGTGGCGCCGCTGCCATTCGCAAGGGCATGCCCGTTGCGCGCGTGCTGACAGGCGACGTAGGGCGCATGCCTGCAGAACTGTCAGCCGAGTCCTGCCGTAATGGGGAAACATGGACGTGGGATGAAGTCACTTTCGCCACCTGGATATGGGAGCACGCCGCCGAAGGCAATCAGGCTTCGTGCGTGCTCAGCGTCGAGGCCAACGGCGAGCGGCTGTTGCTCACCGGGGACATCGACGTGGCAGCGGAACGTGCGATGCTCGACGACGGGTTCGACGTGAGCGCCGACTGGCTGCAATCCCCCCACCATGGCAGTCGCAGCTCGTCGTCCCGGGCGTTTCTGCGCGCGGTCGGTGCGCGTGGCGTGCTGATCTCCCGAGGCCGCAACAATGCGTTCGGTCATCCCCACCCGCTGGTCGTGTCGCGGTATGCGTGGTCCGGCATGCAGATCCACGACAGTGCAGAACTGGGCGCCATCACCGTGCAATTGGGGGCCCGGGATGCTGCCCGTGCCGAACGTGAGACGCGACGCTTCTGGCGCGACTGACGGCTGACGGGAATGCTAGTTATTCATCGACACGTTCGGCGAGGCGCCGACGCTATGTTAGAGTGGCGCCACTTTTTTGAGGGGGGTGGTCGCTGTGTGGGAGCTGGTCAAATCAGGTGGCTGGATGATGCTGCCGATCATTTTGAGTTCCATCGCCGCCGTCGGAATCATCATTGAACGCCTCTGGACCCTGCGCGCCAGTCGCATCACGCCGCCGCACCTGCTCGGTCAGGTGTGGCGCTGGATTCAGGACAAACAGCTGAGCGCCGAGAAGCTCAAGGAACTGCGCGCCGATTCGCCCCTGGGTGAAATCCTCGCCGCCGGTCTCGCCAATTCGCGTCATGGTCGGGAGATCATGAAAGAGTGCATCGAAGAAGCGGCCGCTCGCGTGATTCACGATCTGGAGCGCTATCTGGCGACCCTCGGTACTATCGCTGCCATGGCGCCGCTGTTGGGGCTGCTGGGCACCGTCCTCGGCATGATCGACATCTTCAGCTCGTTCACCAGCAGTGGCATGACCGGCAATGCCGGCATGCTCGCCGGCGGTATCGGCAAGGCCCTGATCTGCACGGCCTCGGGCCTGACCGTCGCGATCCCCGCGATCTTCTTCCACCGTTACCTGCAAAGCCGGGTCGATGAGCTGGTCGTGGGCATGGAACAGGAAGCCATCAAGCTGGTGGAAGTCGTGCAGGGTGACCGTGACGTTGACCTCACCGACGCCAAACCTGACCTCAAGGCCGCCGCGCGCGGTGAGGGCAAGAAGAAGTGAAATTCCGCCGTCGCAAGCCCAGGGAGACCATCGACATCAATCTGGTGTCGCTGATCGACGTGGTGTTCATTCTTTTGCTGTTCTTCGTTGTGACCACCACGTTCACCCGGGAAACCCAGCTGCGCGTGGACCTGCCGCAGGCGGTGACCGGTGCCTCGGCCGATGATGTCGACAAAAAGCACCTGGACATCACCATCAATGCCGATGGCGTTTACTCGGTGAACAGCACCCTGCTGGGCGACAGCAAGCTGGAAACCCTGATGGACGCCTTGCAGAAGGAGTCCGAGGGCGACACCAGTCTGCCGCTGTCGATCAGCGCCGACGGCAAGACCCCGCACCAGGCGGTGATTACCGCCATGGACGCCGCCGGCAAACTCGGTTTTGCCCACTTGAGCATGACCACCGTCGAGGCCGCATCGGCTAACTGATGGCATTCACTGACCGACTGCTCGACGCCTGGTACACGGGCCATCCGGCGCTGGCGCTGTTGCGTCCGCTCGAATGCCTGTACCGACGCGTGGTGAACCGCAAGCGCGCGCATTTTCTCGCAGGGCAGGGCGGCATCTATAAAGCGCCCGTTCCGGTCGTGGTCGTCGGCAACATCACCATCGGCGGGACGGGCAAAACGCCGTTGATTCTCTGGATGATCGATCATTGCCGGGCGCGCGGGCTGCGCGTCGGTGTGGTCAGCCGGGGCTACGGCGCCACGCCGCCGAGCCTGCCCTGGCGCGTACTGCCGCAACAGTCTGCCGAGCATGCAGGCGATGAGCCGCTGCTGATCGTCAATCGCACCGGCGTGCCCATGATGATCGACCCGGATCGCTCGCAAGCCGTGCGCGCCCTGCTGGCCGAGGAGCCCCTGGATCTGATTCTCTCGGACGACGGCCTGCAGCACTATCGCCTCGGCCGCGACCTTGAACTGGTGCTGATCGATGCCGTTCGCGGGCTTGGCAATCGCCGCTGTCTGCCGGCGGGCCCGTTGCGCGAGCCGGTCGAGCGACTGCACAGCGTCGATGCGCTGCTCTACAACGGCGCCGCCACGGACCGCGAAGACGGCTATGGCTTTCAGCTCAAGCCCTCGGCGCTGGTCAACCTGCTGACCGGTGAACGCCGGCCGGTCGATCATTTTCCGCCCGGCCAGCAGGTCCACGCGGTGGCGGGCATCGGTAATCCGCAACGTTTCTTCAACACCCTCGAAGGGCTACACTGGCGGCCTGTTCCACATGCGTTCGCCGACCACGCCGTATTCAGTCCCCAGGCCCTGTCGTTCACCCCGGCGCTGCCGGTGGTCATGACCGAGAAGGACGCCGTCAAATGCGCGTCCTTCGCCGCACCCGACTGGTGGTACCTGGCCGTGGAAGCAGTGCCTTCGTCGGCATTCGTCAGTTGGTTCGATTCGCAGTTAACCCGTCTTTTGCCATGAATCGCTCAGGATCTCTTATGGACACCAAATTGCTCGACATTCTTGCCTGCCCGATCTGCAAGGGTCCTCTCAAGCTCAGCGCCGACAAAACCGAGCTGATCAGCAAAGGCGCCGGCCTTGCCTACCCGATCCGCGACGGCATCCCGGTGATGCTGGAAAGCGAAGCGCGCACCCTCACCACCGACGAGCGTCTGGACAAATGACCGCAGCGTTTACCGTTGTCATTCCGGCGCGCTACGGGTCGAGTCGCTTCCCGGGCAAGCCGCTGAAAACCATTGCCGGCAAGCCGATGATCCAGCACGTCTGGGAACAGGCCCGCAAGAGCAGCGCAGAGCGTGTGGTGGTTGCTACGGATGATCCACGCATTGTGGAAGCCTGTCAGGCGTTCGGCGCCGAAGTGCTGATGACCCGCGATGACCACAACTCCGGCACCGACCGTCTGGCTGAGGTCGCCGCCAAACTGGGACTGGCCAGCGACGCCATTGTGGTCAATGTGCAAGGCGACGAGCCAATGATTCCGCCGGCCGTGATCGATCAGGTCGCCGATAACCTTGCCGCTCACCCCGAGGCGCGCATGTCGACCCTCGCCGAGCCGATAGAAGACGTGGCATCGCTGTTCAATCCCAACGTGGTGAAGGTCTGTTCCGACCTCAATGGTCTGGCGCTGACGTTCAGCCGCGCGCCATTGCCCTGGGCGCGTGATGCCCTGGCGAAGAGCCGCGACGAGCTGCCGGAAGGCGTGCCGTATCGTCGCCACATCGGTATTTATGCCTACCGCGCCGGGTTCCTGCACGACTTCGTCAGCTGGGGCCCTTGCTGGCTGGAAAACACCGAAAATCTCGAGCAGCTGCGTGCCCTCTGGCATGGCGTGCGCATTCACGTGGCCGACGCACTGGAAGCACCACCGGCCGGCGTCGACACCGCCGAGGACCTCGAACGCGTTCGTCGTCTGCTTGAGGCTTGATGAGCATGGGTCTGGCAGTCCTCCCCCTGTTTTTGCGGATAAGACCATGACGCTGAAGGTTCAGAATGACGTGTCGCTCAAGCCGTACAACACGTTCGGCGTCGAGGTACGAGCCAGGCGTTTTGCCGAGGCGTTCAGCGACGACGACGTGCGCGAAGCGCTGGTGTATTCGACCCGTCACGACGTGCCGCTGATGGTCATCGGCGGTGGCAGTAATCTGCTGCTGACCCGTGATGTCGATGCGCTGGTGTTGCGCATGGCCAGCCGGGGTGTGCGCTTGACCCATGAAGACTGCGGCGGCGCCATTGTTGAAGCGGAGGCGGGCGAGCCCTGGCACCTTTTCGTCCAGGACACGCTGGCACAGGGACTGGCCGGGCTGGAAAACCTCAGCCTGATCCCCGGCACCGTCGGCGCTGCGCCGATGCAAAACATCGGCGCTTACGGCGTTGAGCTTAAGGACGTGTTCCACAGCCTCACCGCGATGGATCGGGCCAGCGGTGAGCTCAGGGAATTTGCCTTGGCCGACTGCGAGTTCGGCTACCGGGACAGCGTGTTCAAGCATCAGCCGAATCGCTGGCTGATCCTGCGCGTTCGCTTCAAGCTCAGCTATTCAGCGAGCCTTCATCTCGATTACGGGCCTGTGCGTCAGCGGCTGGAAGAGCAGGGAATCAAAGACCCTTCTCCGATGCACGTAAGCCGAGCGATCTGCGCCATTCGCAGCGAGAAGCTGCCGGACCCTGCGACACTCGGCAATGCAGGCAGTTTTTTTAAAAATCCCTTGGTCTCCGCCGAGCGCGCTGCCGTCATCAAGCTCAATCATCCAGGCATGGTCGGCTACGCTCAGGCCGATGGCCAGGTGAAGCTGGCCGCCGGCTGGTTGATTGAGCAGGCGGGCTGGAAGGGCTTTCGTGATGGCGACGCCGGCGTTCACGCGCTGCAGTCGCTCGTGCTGGTCAATTACGGTCACGCGTCGGGCACGCAGTTGTTCGGTCTCGCCCAGCGAATCCAGGCGGACATCCTGGAGCGCTTCGGTGTTGCCCTGGAAATGGAACCTAACCTCTATTGACCGGGGCGGCTTCCCCCGGCTCAGGCGTCAGTCAGCGTGTAACCCATGAGGGGTGAACATGAGCGAAACCCTGTGTGCCGTCGTGCTGGCGGCGGGTCTGGGCAGCCGTTACCGAGCCGTGGCGGGTCAACACCGCAACAAGCTTCTGGCGCAATGCCTCGGGCGTGATGGCACGGAACGATCCGTACTCGAGCAGGTGCTGGCCAACGTCAGCCCCGTCGTCGATAAAACCGTTTTGCTGACAAGGTCCGACTACTGCAGCGTCGCCGAGCTGGGCCTGCGCCAAGGCTGCGAAGTGGTGGTGCTGGATTCACCCGGCATGGGCGACAGCATCGCCGCTGCGGTTTCAGCTGAGCCTGACCACCGCGGCTGGTTGATCGCATTGGGCGACATGCCCTTTATCGATGCCAACACACTCCAACGGGTGGTTCGCTCGGTGGAGGACGACGCTATCAGCGTACCTGTCCACTGCGGACGGTATGGCCACCCGGTCGCCTTCGGCCGTGCCTTCGGGCCGGCCCTCATGGCCCTTGTCGGCGAGAAAGGCGCGAAGCGGCTGTTCCACGGTGCGCGCATCAACGAGATCGAGGTCGATGACCCGGGTGTGTTGTGGGATGTGGACGTGCCCGCTGCGCTGGTCTATCCGCCGCGCTGATTTCACCTCCAGCCAACCTTGGCCCTGACGGCCAGGCATAAAAAAGCCCCACCTGCTCTCACAGGTGGGGCTTTTTAGTGTCGGCCGTTAAACGAGCGGTTTAGGCTCGTCGTGCTCGGCACGTTCTGCAGCCTGCGGCGCAGCAGTCGAGGCTTGCGCCTCTTTCTGCTGACGCTCGGCTTCCAGGCGACGACGGCGCACTTCACGAGGATCGTTCGGTGCACGGCCATTGCTGGCCATCGGCTGCGCAGGCTTCTCTTCTACGGCGGGTTCTGCAACCGGCGCCTGAGGCGGCTCGACGGCAACGGGCGCCGCGACGATTTCCGGCGCTGCGGTCTGAGCCGGCGATTCGATCACCGGCTCGATGGCCGCTTCAGTCGCTACAGGCTGCTGAACGGTCGGCTCAACCACCACCGGCGCTTCGAACTCAGGCGCTTTGGCTTGCACCGGCTCTGTAACCTGGGCAGGTTCGGCAACCTGGGCAGGCTCAGCAGCGTTGGCAGGCTCGGCAGCCTGAACAGGCTCAACGACGTGAACCGGCTCAGCAACGGCCACTTCAACGACTTCACGGACCGGCGCTGGATTTGGAACGTCGACAGCCACAGGCACTTCATCAGCGACCGGGGTCTCGGCACTTGCTGGCAAGTCGGTGGACTCGGCTTCAGCGGCTGCTTTGACCTGACGTTCGAACGGGCTCAACGACGCGTCGAATGTTGCGACTTCCACTTCCGGCATGACCGAGCGTCTGGCTTCAGGCGCAGGGGTCTCGACGGCTGGGGCTTCAGGCGCTGCTTCGTGGGCCTGAGCGACCGGTACTGCTTCGGTGGCACGTTCAGCCTGACGATGGGCATCCGCTTCGGCAGTGGCGCTGATCACGCGCTCGGCAACAGCCGCGACGCTTGCAACAGCGGTAACGTCGCCGCGGTCGGCGTTCGCATGGACTTCGTCGTGGGACGCCTGACCAAGCTCGCTGCCGTCGCCGTCATTTGCTTCTGAGCCTTCTGAGCCTTCTGAACCTTCGGCGCCTTCGCTGCCCTCGATTTCATTGCCGTTGGCATCACGCTGACGCTCGCGACGGTTGCTGCGACGACGCTGACCGCGTGAACGACGACGAGGGCGATCGCCTTCGGCGTGCTCCTGGTTGTCATCCTGCTGCTCTTCACTGGTCGACAAGGTTTCGTCTTCGGCAGCAACGGCAGCCAGTTCAGCGCGTGGTTGACGCTCTTCACGCGGTGGACGTGGCTGGCGCTCTTCACGCGGTGCGCGCTCAGGGCGCTCTTCGCCAGGCAGGTTGACTGCCGGTGCAGCGTCCAGTGGCTCACGCAGTTCACGCACACGCTCTTCACGAGGCTTGCGGTCTTCACGAGGAGCACGTGGCTGACGCTCTTCGCGTGGGGCGCGGGCAGGGCGTTCTTCACGCGGTGCGGTGGTGTCTTCACGGGCTTCGCGCGGTGCGCGCTCTTCACGTGGGGCACGTTCTTCGCGAGGCGCGCGTTCTTCGCGATCGGCACGCGGCGCACGTTCTTCACGCGGCTTGCGTTCTTCGTCACGGCGACCGTTACGGCTGCGGCTTTGCTGACGGCCGTTACGGCGCTCATCGTTGCGCGCAGGGCGTTCGGCAGCCGGTTTTTCGACCACGGCGGCAGGCGCCGGAGCAGGTTCTTCCTTGGACGCGAACAGGCTGACCAGGGATTTCACCAGGCCTTTGAACAGGCTTGGCTCATGGGCGGCCGGTGCAGGTGCAGCAGCGACTGGCGCGGCGGCTTCTACCGGAACTGGCGCATTGGCGCGGGCCGGAGCGGTCTTGACGGCTGCTTCCTGGCGAACCAGCGTGCGGGTCGCGGCTGCAGGCGGTGCAACTTCCTCAACCTCGGCGGCAGCGGCAGCAATTTCGTAGCTGGTCTGCAGGTTGTGCGCTTCCGGACTGTCATCACGCAGGCGCTGCACTTCAAAGTGCGGCGTTTCGAGGTGGTCGTTCGGCAGAATGATGATGCGAGCGCGGGTGCGCAGTTCGATCTTGGTGATCGAGTTGCGTTTCTCATTGAGCAGGAAAGCTGCGACCGGAATCGGCACTTGAGCCCGCACTTCAGCGGTGCGGTCTTTCAGCGCCTCTTCTTCGATCAGGCGCAGGATGGCCAGCGAAAGCGATTCAACGTCACGGATGATGCCGGTGCCGTTGCAACGCGGGCAGACAATGCCGCTGCTCTCGCCCAGGGAAGGACGCAGACGCTGACGGGACATTTCCAGCAGGCCGAAGCGCGAAATGCGACCGACCTGAACGCGGGCACGGTCGGCTTCGAGGCTTTCACGGACCTTCTCTTCCACGGCGCGCTGGTTCTTGGCCGGGGTCATGTCGATGAAGTCGATGACGATCAGGCCGCCGATGTCACGCAGACGCAGTTGACGGGCGATTTCCTCAGCCGCTTCAAGGTTGGTCTGCAGGGCGGTTTCTTCAATGTCGCTGCCTTTGGTGGCACGCGCCGAGTTGATGTCGATGGACACCAGTGCTTCGGTTGGATCGATGACGATGGAACCACCGGAAGGCAGTTCGACGACGCGCTGGAAAGCGGTTTCGATCTGGCTTTCGATCTGGAAGCGGTTGAACAGCGGAACGCTGTCTTCGTAGAGCTTGATCTTGCTGGCGTACTGCGGCATCACCTGACGGATGAACGTCAGCGCTTCTTCCTGTGCTTCGACGCTGTCGATCAGCACTTCGCCGATGTCCTGGCGCAGATAGTCGCGGATGGCGCGGATGATGACGTTGCTTTCCTGATAGATCAGGAACGGCGCGGAGCGGTCGAGGGAGGCCTCTTTGATCGCGGTCCACAGCTGCAGCAGGTAATCGAGGTCCCACTGCATTTCTTCGCTGCTGCGGCCAAGGCCGGCAGTACGAACGATCAGACCCATGTCGGCAGGAGCGATCAGGCCGTTCAGCGCTTCACGCAGCTCGTTGCGCTCTTCGCCTTCGATGCGACGCGAAATGCCGCCGGCGCGCGGGTTGTTCGGCATCAGGACCAGGTAACGGCCGGCGAGGCTGATGAAGGTGGTCAGGGCTGCGCCCTTGTTGCCACGTTCTTCTTTCTCGACCTGAACGATGACTTCCTGGCCTTCGCTCAGGACGTCCTTGATGTTGACGCGCCCTTCAGGGGACTTCTTGAAGTATTCGCGGGAGATTTCTTTCAGCGGCAGAAAGCCGTGACGCTCGGAGCCAAAGTCGACAAACGCGGCTTCAAGGCTGGGTTCGATACGCGTGATCCGGCCTTTATAGATGTTGGCCTTCTTCTGTTCGCGGGCCCCGGACTCGATGTCCAGGTCGTATAGGCGCTGGCCGTCTACCAGCGCAACACGCAACTCTTCGGGTTGAGTTGCGTTAATCAGCATTCTTTTCATGTAGTACCGTCGGTTTCCGGGCTGCCGGAAACGGCGTTCGGCACACACGACTTCTCACGGTCGGTGTCAGGGCACGTCAGGAGTGCTTGAACACTCCAGTGTCTAACGAGGTTCGGCCAGCGGGGCCGAGTCGCGACGACGTTCCTGCTTGCTGTGGTGACAAATGACACCCTGTCAGCAAAAGCTTTGTCAGGAGGAGGAATCAACCATCGGTAGCGGACGATATGAAGCGTCTTGAATAAAGCCTTCTGCTACACAGTCCGACGGTTGTGCGTCTCCACCCCACACGTATCCCTGATAATTCGGGTGCTGCCGCGCGCTGAATCCGCAGCGGGTTGCATTTATCGCAATCTTCCATGGGAAGGTCGCGCGTCATGGCTCAAATAAGGCATGGTTTCCGAAACGTTCGCCCGGAGCGACTGCCAGCGACTGCACTTTGTGAACTGGCCTTGAACGTGGGCCTCGACGGCGAGTGACTCACTCCGCGATCGGGCTTGTTTCAGGCCTCATGTCACCTGCGCTCGTTACGCTTGCTGATCTTCCGTTGTCACCGAAAGCCCCGTAGGACGGCCTCGCGCCCTCGTGAATTGCGTTGGTCAGGGCCGGTTGTCATACCGTTTGTCCGCTGTCCAGGCCGCTTTTGGCGGCGTTCGCGACTATAGCAGCAATCATTAAGTGCTTCAAATCCATAAAAAATTGTTATGATTTGCGCCATGACGAATATCACCCCCCCAACCCCCGGCGTCCGGCTGGTAGAGGTTGCGCCGGAACTTGCCGGTCAACGCATCGATAACTTTCTGATCACGTACCTCAAGGGCGTCCCCAAGACCTTGATTTACCGCATTTTGCGCAAGGGCGAAGTGCGTGTGAACAAGGGTCGGATCAAGCCCGAGTACAAGCTTCAGGCCGGTGACATCGTGCGCGTCCCACCCGTTCGAGTGCCTGAGCGCGACGAGCCCGTGCCCGTCGCCCAAGGGCTGCTGCAGCGCCTGGAGGCCGCCATTGTCCACGAAGACAAAGGCCTTATCGTTCTCAATAAGCCCGCCGGGATCGCGGTTCACGGTGGCAGCGGGTTGAGCTTTGGCGTGATCGAAGCTTTTCGTCAGTTGCGCCCCGATGCCAAGGAACTGGAGCTGGTCCATCGCCTTGACCGAGACACCTCCGGGCTGCTGATGATCGCCAAGAAGCGCAGCATGTTGCGCCACCTGCACGAGCAGTTGCGCGGCGACGGTGTGGACAAGCGGTACATGGCGCTGGTCCGTGGCAACTGGCCGACCGCACAGAAGCAGGTCCGCGCGCCGTTGCTCAAGAGCAATCTGCGTTCCGGCGAGCGCATGGTCGAGGTGAACGATGAGGGCAAGGAAGCGCTCACCCTGTTCAAGGTTTTGCGCCGCTTCGGAGACTTCGCCACCATGGTCGAAGCCCGGCCCATCACCGGTCGTACCCATCAGATTCGCGTGCACGCCTTGCACGCCGGTCACTGCATCGCCGGTGACCCCAAGTACGGCGAAGAGGATTTCAGTCGCGAAATACGTGATCTGGGTGGCAAGCGTTTGTTCCTCCACGCATACGCCCTGACCGTGCCGCTGCCCGACGGTGGCGAACTGAAGCTTGAAGCGCCCGTCGACGAAATGTGGGCCAAAACCGTGGAGCGACTGCTTGCGCCCTGATTACGAACTGCTGATCTTCGACTGGGACGGCACGCTGTCCGACTCCATCGGTCGCATCATCGACGCCATGCAAGCCGCCGCACGCCTTGCCGGGCGCCCGGTGCGGGACGACGAGGCGATCAAGGCCATCATCGGCCTGGGTTTGCCGGAGGCGATTCGCACACTGTATCCGGACATCACCGCCAACGACCTGATCGATTTTCGTCAGCACTACGCCGACCGTTACATGGCGCTGGACATCGAGCCGTCCAAGCTGTTCGAAGGCGTGCGTGAATCGCTGGAGGCTTTCCGTGCCGAGGGCTATCGTCTGGCGGTCGCCACGGGTAAAGCCCGGCGAGGTCTGGATCGAGTGCTCAAGGCCCATGGCTGGCAGGACTACTTTGATGCCACGCGTGCGGCGGATGAAACCGCGAGCAAGCCCGATCCGCTGATGCTTAATGAAATTCTGCAGCATTGTGGTGTCAGGCCCGAAAAGGCACTGATGATTGGCGATGCTTCGTTCGATTTGCTGATGGCGCGTAACGCCGGCATGGATTCAGTGGCGGTCGGCTATGGCGCGCAGGCGCTGGGCTCTCTGCTTCAATACCAGCCGCGACTGGCGATCGAGCACTTTTCCGAATTGCGCACCTGGTTGGGTGCGCGGACTGCTGAAACTTCGTTGTTGGGGTAACTGATTTATGTCGGACGAATGGAAATCCCCGTCTTCGCCAGAGCGCGACGACGCAGGGGACGCAAAGAGCTGGAAACTGCTGGAAAAGACGCTGCTGGCCAGCGTGCAGGAGCAGCGTCGCTCACGGCGCTGGGGGATCTTTTTCAAATCCCTGACCTTCCTCTATCTGTTTGGCGCGCTGGCGCTGTTCTCGCCGCTGATGGATTTCGGCAAGGGCGCTTCACGCAGCACCAGCCACACGGCGCTGATCGAGGTGAAGGGCATGATCGCCGACACCGAGCAGGCCAGCGCCGACAACATTGTTGGCAGCTTGCGGGCAGCGTTCGAAGACGAGAAAACCAAGGGCGTGATTCTGCGCATCAACAGCCCGGGCGGCAGTCCGGTGCAGTCCGGTTACATCTACGACGAAATCCGTCGCTTGCGCGCCAAGAAGCCGGACATCAAGGTGTATGCCGTGATCACTGATCTGGGTGCGTCCGGCGCCTACTACATCGCCAGCGCCGCCGACCAGATCTACGCAGACAAAGCCAGTCTGGTGGGTTCGATCGGGGTGACGGCGGCGGGTTTTGGTTTCGTCGGCACCATGGAGAAGCTGGGTGTTGACCGTCGTACCTATACGTCCGGCGAGCACAAGGCGTTCCTTGACCCGTTCCAGCCGCCAAAGCCGGACGAGACGGCCTTTTGGCAGGGTGTTCTGGACACCACTCACAAGCAGTTCATCGCCAGCGTGAAAGCGGGCCGCGGCGACCGCCTCAAGGACAAGGACCATCCGGAGCTGTTTTCCGGGCTGGTCTGGACGGGAGAGCAGGCCGTGGGGCTGGGTCTGGTTGATGGGCTTGGCAGTGCCAGCTACGTGGCGCGGGACATCATCGGCGAAAAGGATATGGTCGATTACACGGTGCAAGATTCCGCGTTCGATCGCTTCTCGAAGAAGATGGGTGCCAGTGTCGCCGAGCAGATTGCAATGTGGGCAGGTTTCAAAGGGCCGTCCATGCGTTGATTCGCTCAGCATCAGGCCTGTATCGCAAAGCCCGGCCATTGGTCGGGTTTTTCGTGTCAGATCAGGGCAGCTCGACGCCTTCGCTCATCAACATGTCCACCAGGCGTATTAAAGGAAGGCCGATCAGGCTGGTCGCGTCCGGGCCTTCGGTGCTGCGGAACAAGCTGACACCCAGCCCTTCGGCCTTGAAGCTGCCGGCGCAGTCGTAAGGTTGCTCGGCGTGGAGGTAGCGGGTGATGCGGGCATCGTCCAGTGCGCGCAGGTGCACGGTGAACGGCACGCAGTCAACCTGGCACTGGCCGGTACGGCTGTTGAAAAGGGCAAGGCCGGTGAGGAAGCTCACGCTGTTGCCGCTGCTTGCCTTGAGTTGTTCAAAGGCGCGCTCGAAGGTGTGGGGTTTGCCGAGGATCTGTTCGCCAAGCACTGCCATCTGGTCTGACCCGATGATCAGGTGGTCGGGGAATTGTTCTGCCAGAGCCATGGCTTTCTCGCGCGCCAGGCGTGTCACAAGGTCGATGGCTGACTCGTTCGGCTGCCGGCTTTCATCGATGTCGGGTGACGCGCAGACGAACGGCAAGCGCAGGCGATTGAGTAGCTCGCGGCGGTAGGGTGAGCTGGAAGCAAGGAGTAGAGGCAGCATGGAGGGCTCCGAAACATGAAAGTCGAGTGTAATCAGCGGCTCAGGTTGCGAACAGGCCTGAATTTCCTTTGACAGTCGTAAGGGTGGTCCCTAGAATGCTGCGCCTATGTTGAATGACCCGATTCCACCTCACGTTGACCCGCGCAAATTAGCTGATCGTGGCACTACTCTTCAGGGAGAGATGCTGCTGGCTGATTTGGAGAGACTCTGCGACCCGCTTGCTGACAATCTCGGTACGGTGCAGGCGAAATTCGTTTTTGAGCGAGACGAGCAGCGCGCTGTGGTTATACACAGTGAACTTGACGTCGAAGTCAAAATGGTTTGCCAGCGTTGTCTTGAGCTGGTCACCTTTCCAATCCACAGCGAATGCAGTTATGCGGTGGTGAAGGAGGGTGCAAACACCCAGTCGTTGCCGAAAGGCTATGACGTGCTGGAACTCGGCGAAGAGCCCATGGATCTGCTGGCGTTGATTGAGGATGAGCTTCTGCTCGCCTTGCCCATCGTTCCAACTCATGATCCGAAAGAATGCCAGCCGCCGGCGGACCTTAATGAGTCCGAACCGAGCGAGGACGAGGTAACGCGGTCCAACCCGTTCAGTGTATTGGCGCAGTTAAAGCGTGACCCAAACGTTTAGGAGTTAATCAATTATGGCTGTTCAGCAGAACAAAAAATCCCGCTCTGCCCGTGACATGCGTCGTTCGCACGACGCTCTCGAGGCTAGCACTCTGTCTGTAGAAAAAACCACCGGTGAAGTTCACCTGCGTCACCACGTATCGCCAGAAGGCGTATACCGTGGCCGTAAAGTGATCGACAAGGGCGCTGACGAGTAATTTCTTGTCCGCTCCGATCATCGCGATCGACGCAATGGGCGGGGACTTCGGTCCCCGCAACATTGTTCAGGCCAGCATCGCCTGCCTGCTTGCTACTCCCTCGTTACACCTGACCCTCGTCGGTCAAGCCCCCCTTCTTGAAGCCCTCATTGCACGCCACTCCGGTGTCGATCGCTCACGCCTGCACGTTGTGCATGCCAGTGAAACCATCACCATGGATGAGCGTCCGTCCCAGGGCTTGCGTGGCAAGCCTGATTCGTCGATGCGCGTCGCGCTGGGGCTTCTCGCCGAAGGAAAGGCCCACGCCTGTGTCAGCGCTGGTAATACCGGTGCCTTGATGGCGCTGTCCCGCTTCGTGTTGAAAACCTTGCCCGGCATCGACCGCCCGGCCATGGTCGCAGCGATGCCAACACAACGCGGTTATTGCCAGTTGCTGGATCTGGGCGCGAACGTGGATTGCACGGCCGAGCATCTTTATCAGTTCGCCGTGATGGGCTCGGTGGCCGCCGAGGCGCTGGGTGTGGTGCGGCCCAGAGTCGCACTGCTTAACGTCGGCACCGAAGACATCAAGGGCAATCAGCAGGTCAAGTTGGCCGCCAGTCTTCTGCAGGCCGCACCGGGGCTGAATTACATCGGCTTCGTCGAAGGCGATGGCCTGTATCGCGGTGAGGCGGATGTGGTGGTTTGCGACGGCTTCGTCGGCAATGTGCTGCTCAAATCCAGCGAAGGCCTGGCATTGATGATTAGCGAACGGATCGAGCGGCTGTTTCGTCGCAACGTCTGGTCCCGTCTGGTAGGGGGGCTGGCCAGACCGCTGCTGAGCCGGCTCAAGGCCGATTTGGCACCGGCGCGGCACAACGGCGCCAGCTTTCTCGGTTTGCAAGGCATCGTGGTGAAGAGTCATGGTTCGGCCGACGCGCTGGGTTTCCAGAGCGCGATCCAGCGAGCGTTGATCGAGATTCAGGAGAACCTGCCACAGCGCTTGCGCGGTCGGCTGGAGGATCTGCTTTAGGGCCTGAACGCGAGTCTTGGGCTAGAATGTGACGCCTGTGACCGCTTGGTCATCCAACTGTCCATCGCAACACATTGAATTACCTCGCGTTCGGCCCGCCGAACGTTCAATTTGACGACAATAATCAGGGGCTTGTTATGTCTGCTTCCGTCGCATTTGTCTTTCCGGGCCAAGGCTCGCAGTCCCTCGGCATGCTGGCCGAGCTGGGCGCGCAGTATCCGCTGGTGCTGGAGACGTTCAAAGAAGCGTCCGCTGCTCTGGGCTATGACCTCTGGGCGCTGACTCAGCAAGGCCCGGAAGAGAGCCTTAATCAAACCGATAAAACCCAGCCTGCCATTCTCACTGCGTCGATTGCGCTGTGGCGTCTGTGGCTGGCGGAAGGGGGCGTTCGCCCGTCCTACGTCGCCGGCCACAGTCTGGGCGAATACAGTGCATTGGTCGCGGCCGGCAGCTTGACGCTCGCCGATGCCGTCAAACTGGTTGAGCGCCGTGGCCAGTTGATGCAGGAGGCTGTACCTGCGGGGCAGGGCGGTATGGCAGCGATTCTCGGTCTGGACGATGCGGTGGTCATTGCCGCCTGCGCCGCAGCCGCGCAGGGCGACGTGGTCAGTGCCGTGAACTTCAACTCCCCCGGGCAGGTGGTGATCGCCGGTGCCAAGGCCGCCGTTGAGCGCGCCATCGAAGCCTGCAAGGCTAAAGGCGCCAAGCGTGCCTTGCCGTTGCCGGTGAGTGTGCCCTCGCATTGCGAGCTGATGCGCCCGGCCGCCAAACGCTTCGCCGACTCGATCGCAGCCATCGACTGGCAGGTGCCGCAGATTCCGCTGGTGCAAAACGTCACGGCCGCTGTGGTCTCCGATCTCGATACGCTGAAATCGGATTTGCTCCAGCAGCTTTACAAGCCGGTGCGCTGGGTCGAATCGATTCAGACGCTCGCGGCCCAGGGCGCTTTGCAACTGGTCGAGTGCGGCCCGGGCAAAGTGCTCGCCGGCTTGAACAAGCGTTGCGCCGATGGCGTGACCACTCACAACCTCAATACCCCAGACGCCTTCGCCGCCGCTCGTGCGGCGCTGGCCTGATTAGGAGACGCCTGCATGAGTCAGGGTAAAGTTGCACTTGTTACCGGCGCGAGCCGCGGCATTGGCCGGGCCATCGCCCTGGAACTGGGCCGCAATGGCGCAACCGTTGTGGGCACGGCGACGTCCGAGTCCGGTGCCGACAAGATCACCGCCTATTTCAAGGAAAACGGCATCGAGGGCTTCGGCCTGGCGCTGGACGTGGGCAGCGACGAGTCCGTTGCCGCCGCGCTGGCCCAGATCACCGAACGCGTCGGCGCGCCGTTGATCCTGGTCAACAACGCCGGTATCACCCGTGACAACCTGATGATGCGCATGAAGGATGACGAGTGGCATGACGTCATCAACACCAACCTGAGCAGTCTTTTCCGCTTGTCCAAGGGTGTCCTGCGCGGGATGACCAAGGCGCGTTGGGGCCGGATCATCAGCATTGGTTCGGTGGTGGGTGCCATGGGCAACGCAGGTCAAGTAAACTACGCAGCCGCCAAGGCGGGTCTGGAAGGCTTCAGTCGTGCCCTGGCACGTGAAGTCGGGTCGCGCGCAGTGACGGTCAACTCGGTGACGCCGGGCTTTATCGACACCGACATGACACGCGAGCTGCCAGAAGCGCAACGTGATTCCCTGACGGCACAGATTCCTCTGGGTCGACTGGGGCAGGCAGAAGAGATCGCGCATGTTGTCGCTTTTCTTGCCTCAGAAGGTGCAGGCTACGTTACCGGGGCTACAATCCCCGTTAACGGCGGCATGTACATGTGACGGGTCGTATTGAAAAAATGTCATACGGGCTGTCTAAAATCCGTTATAAAGCTGAAATCTTTTAAGGGGCAGCGGGGCGTTGGGCGTAGCGGGAATTGCGTTTAGCTTGAAATGCGCAAAACCTCTTCTATACACTTACCCATCGGCCAGCTGCCCGAATTTGTCCACTAGGAGTTAAAACACGGTATGAGCACCATCGAAGAGCGCGTCAAGAAAATCGTTGCCGAACAACTTGGCGTCAAGGAAGAGGAAGTCACCAACAGTGCTTCTTTCGTTGAAGACCTGGGTGCCGACTCCCTTGATACCGTTGAGCTGGTAATGGCTCTGGAAGAGGAATTCGAGACCGAAATCCCTGACGAAGAAGCCGAGAAGATCACCACTGTTCAAGCGGCTATCGATTACGTTACTGCCCACCAGGCGTAAGATTTTGTAATCGTAGTTTGCTGTCCTGGAGAAACCGCACTGCCCCTGGCGTGCGGTTTTTTCTTTGAATAGGGCAGCGTTTCATCAATAGAAGAAAGGAGAGTCCTGTGTCGCGTAGACGCGTCGTGGTCACCGGTATGGGTATGCTGACGCCTTTGGGCACGGATGTGCCGAGCACCTGGCAAGGCATTCTGGCTGGCCAGAGTGGCATTGGGCCTATCGAACACACGGACCTGTCCAGATACACCACCCGTTTCGGCGGTTCGGTGAAGGGATTCAATGTCGAAGAATACCTGTCGGCCAAAGAGGCCCGCAGACTCGACCTGTTCATTCAGTACGGGCTGGCTGCCAGCTTTCAGGCCGTGCGCAACTCCGGTATCGAGATCAACGACAGCAACCGCGAGCGCGTCGGTGTGGCGATGGGATCGGGGATCGGGGGCCTCACCAATATCGAGAACACCAGCCGCCTGATGCATGAGCAGGGGCCGGGCAAGATCTCCCCGTTCTTCGTGCCGGGGTCGATCATCAATATGATTTCCGGGTTCCTGTCGATCCACATCGGCGCACAGGGCCCCAACTACGCGATCGCCACGGCCTGTACCACCAGCACGCACTGTATCGGCATGGCCGCGCGCAACATCGCGTACGACGAAGCCGACGTGATGATTGCCGGTGGCGCCGAGATGGCGGCCTGTGGCCTGGGCATGGGCGGCTTCGGCGCTTCGCGCGCGCTGTCCACCCGCAACGATGAGCCTGCGCGTGCCAGCCGTCCGTGGGACAAGGGCCGTGACGGCTTCGTACTGTCCAACGGGGCCGGCGCCATGGTGCTCGAAGAGCTCGAGCACGCCAAGGCACGGGGCGCGACCATCTACGCCGAGCT
Source organism: Pseudomonas sp. (assembly GCF_036387035.1). Classification (GTDB taxonomy): domain Bacteria; phylum Pseudomonadota; class Gammaproteobacteria; order Pseudomonadales; family Pseudomonadaceae; genus Aquipseudomonas. The sequence goes on from NZ_DASVUM010000127.1 coordinate 40,857, forward strand.
GATCGGCTTTGGCATGAGCGGCGATGCGTTTCACATGACGTCGCCGCCCGATGATGGCGCCGGCGCAGCGCGCTGTATCACCAATGCCCTGCGCGACGCGAAAATCCGTCCAGAGGACGTTCAGTACATCAACGCCCACGGCACGTCGACGCCTGCAGGCGATCTGGCCGAAGTCAGCGCCATCAAGAAGGTGTTCGGCGAACACGCCTACAAGCTGGCGGTGAGTTCGACCAAGTCGATGACGGGCCACCTGCTAGGTGCCGCCGGCGCGATTGAAGCGATTTTCAGCGTGCTGGCTATCAAGGATCAGGTCGCGCCGCCCACAATCAACCTCGATGAGCCGGACGAAGGCTGCGACCTGGACTTCGTTCCCCACGAGCCGCGCAGAATGCCGATCGACGTGGTGATTTCCAACTCCTTCGGTTTTGGTGGTACTAACGGCTCGCTGGTCTTCCGCCGGTACGCCGAATGATCGTGAGCTGGATCGATGGCCTTGAAGCTGACTCGCTTGCCGTCCAGGATCGCGGGTTGGCATACGGCGACGGTCTCTTTGAGACGGTCCTCGTCAAGGCCGGACAACCCTTGCTCTTCCAGCGTCATCTGCAGCGTCTCGCGTTGGGAGCGCAGCGGCTTGCGTTAAAGCTCGACCTGACCCTGGTCGAGCGCGAATGCCATGCGTTTGCCGCTCAACTGGGTGAGGGCGTCATGAAGCTCATCGTCACCCGTGGCGATGGCGTGCGTGGCTATGCACCTGCGCCGGACGCGCAGCCGCGACGTATTCTGCAGGCAAGCCCATTGCCGAGCTACCCCAACGCCCATGCCGAGCAGGGCGTCAGACTGTTCGCCTGTCAGACCCGTCTGGCCGAGCAGCCGCTGCTGGCGGGTCTCAAGCACCTCAATCGCCTCGAACAGGTGATTGCCCGCAGCGAATGGCAGAGTGTCGAGTACGCCGACGGCCTGATGCGCGACATGTCCGGGCGCATCGTCGAAGCCGTCTACAGCAACCTGTTCATGGTCAAGGGCGGTATGTTGCTGACGCCCGACCTGCGCCGTTGCGGTGTGGCGGGCGTGATGCGGGCCGAGATTCTGGCGCTGGCCGAGCGCGAAAACATGCCTGCCCGAGAGCTCGACTTGCACTTGGCCGACCTGCAAAAGGCCGATGAAGTGTTCGTCTGCAACAGCGTCTACGGCATCTGGCCAGTGCGCGGCGTTGAGCATCTGAACTGGCCGGTTGGGCCGCTGACCCGTAAACTCCAACACCTTGTTCGCGGGCTTCTGGATATCTGATTCGTGATCCGAAAATTACTCGTCTTGCTGGAAACAGGTGTAGTTCTGGCGGGGCTGTTGCTGGGCGTGGCTTATTGGCAGCAGAACAGCGCGCTGCAGCAACCCCTTAACCTGACCCAGGAAACGCTGCTGGACGTGCCATCGGGCTCTTCACCGACGGGCGTGCTGAATCGGTTGCAGGCGAACGGCGTGATCAAGGATGCGTTCCTGTTGCGGCTGTACTGGCGCTTCAACCTTCAGGGCCAGTCGCTGCACAGTGGCGAATACCGCATGACGCCCGGCATGAACGCCGAATCCCTGCTCGAGCTCTGGCAGAAAGGCGAAGTGGTGCAATACAGCGTCACCCTGGTGGAGGGCTGGACCTTCCGTCAGGTGCGCGCGGCACTGGCCCGGCAGGTCAAGCTTGAGCAGACGGCCAGCGAACTCAGCGACAGCGAGCTGATGGCGAAACTGGGGCACCCGGACGTCTTCCCCGAGGGGCGGTTTTTCCCGGACACCTATCGCTATGTGCGCGGCATGACCGACGTCGAGCTGCTGAAGCAAGCCTACAATCGCCTCGATGAAGTGCTTCAGGAAGAATGGGAGAAGCGCGCCGCCGACGTGCCCTACACCGATGCGTATCAGGCCCTGATCATGGCGTCGCTGGTGGAAAAGGAAACCGGCGTACCTCAGGAGCGCGGCCAGATTGCGGGCGTGTTCGTGCGGCGCTTGCAGCAAGGGATGTTGCTGCAGACCGATCCGACCGTCATCTACGGCCTCGGTGATCGGTACAACGGCAAGATCACCCGGGCATTGCTCAAAGAACCCACACCGTACAACACCTATGTCATCTCCGGCTTGCCGCCAACGCCGATTTCGATGGTTGGGCGCGAGGCGATCCACGCGGCGATGCACCCGGTCGCCGGCAACAGCCTGTACTTCGTGGCGAGGGGAGACGGCAGCCATGTGTTCTCTGCCGATCTGGACGCACACAATGCCGCGGTGAAGGCGTTTCAACTCAAGCGTCGCGCGGACTATCGGTCGAGCCCGGCGCCGGTTTTAGCCCCGGCACTTCCGGCGGATGCCGTCGATCCGCCCGCGTCCGCTAGGTCGCCTGTGACATCGCCCGCGCCTGCGCTCGAGCAGCCACCTGCGGAACCGACGCAGGCCAGGCCTGAACCGTCTGAAGCCAGCGAGCCGGCGCCGAAACCGCAAACAGACGCTGCAGAACCGTCAACCCCAGCCAATGATCCCAGCCATTGATAAGCGCGAGCACACTCGTGATGAATCCGACCAAGGACTGCCCGTGACCGGTTTGTTTATTACCCTGGAAGGCCCCGAAGGCGCGGGCAAAAGCACTAACCGCGACTACCTGGCCGAGCGCCTGCGCAGTGAGGGCATTGATGTCGTCCTGACCCGCGAGCCCGGCGGTACGCCGCTGGCCGAGCGCATTCGCGAGCTGCTGCTGACGCCCGGCGACGAGCAGATGTTCGTCGATACCGAGCTGCTGCTGATGTTCGCCGCCCGCGCGCAGCACCTTGCCGCCCTGATCCGCCCGGCGCTCGCGCGGGGCGCCGTGGTGCTGTGTGACAGGTTCACCGATGCCACTTACGCGTACCAGGGCGGGGGGCGAGGGTTGCCCGTTGAGCGCATCGCCGTGCTGGAAGATTTCGTCCAGGGCGCGCTGCGTCCGGACCTGACCCTGGTGTTCGATCTGCCTATCGAGATCGGCCTGGCTCGTGCTTCCGCGCGCGGTCAGCTCGACCGATTCGAGCAGGAGGGCCGATCGTTCTTCGATGCCGTGCGCAGCACGTACCTGTCGCGCGCCGCGGCTGCCCCCCAGCGTTATCGCCTGGTGGACGCGTCACTCCCCTTGACCGACGTCCAGGCGTCCCTCGATGTGCTGGTGCCCGACTTGATCTCGCTGCTGGCGGCTCGCCGGCATGGCTGAGGCTTATCCCTGGCAGCACGGGCTGTGGCAGCAACTGGCAGGCCGCACGCAGCATGCCCATGCGTATCTGCTGCACGGCCCGGCCGGTATCGGCAAGCGTGCGCTGGCCGAGCGTTTGATGTACCTGCTGCTGTGCCAACGCCCTGCCGGGCTTGAGGCGTGCGGCCAATGTAAATCCTGCTCGCTGCTGGCGGCAGGCAGTCATCCGGACAACTACGTGCTGGAGCCTGAAGAGGCTGACAAAGCCATCAAGGTCGATCAGGTGCGCGACCTGGTCAGTTTCGTGGTGCAGACCGCGCAAATGGGCGGGCGCAAAGTGGTGCTGATCGAGCCGGTCGAGTCGATGAACATCAACGCCGCCAACGCGCTGCTGAAAAGTCTTGAAGAGCCCTCGGGCAATACCATTCTGTTGCTGGTCAGCCACCAGCCGAGTCGGCTGCTGCCCACGGTCAAGAGCCGTTGCGTGCAACAGGCGTGTCCGCTGCCAAGTGACGCCATGAGTATCGCCTGGCTGGCCGACGCACTGCCCGACTGCACCGAACAGGAACGCCTCGACCTGCTGACCCTCGCGGCCGGTTCGCCCCTGGTCGCGGTCAAGCTGCAAGCCCAGGGCGTCCATGAGCAACGCGCGCTGGTGGTGGACGGCGTTAAAAAACTGCTCAAAGGCCAGCAATCGCCGACCCAGCTGGCCGAAGGCTGGAAAGACATTCCGCTGTTGTTGCTGTTCGACTGGTTTTGCGACTGGTCGAGCCTGATCCTGCGCTATCAACTGACCCAGGATGAAGAGGGCCTTGGCCTGACCGACATGCGCAAGGTCGTGCAGTACCTGGCGCAGAAATCGTCACAGCGCAACGTGCTGGCGATGCAGGACTGGGTGCTGCTGCAGCGCCAGAAGGTCATGTCAAAAGCGAACCTGAACCGGGTTTTGTTGCTCGAAGCATTATTGGTGCAGTGGGCAGGCCTGACCGGACAGGGTTAGACTGGCCATCTGCGTGACATCACGCATTGCCTGAGGAAACCGAGATGAGCGTGCCACTGAGTCCGGGTCCCCGTAACGGCATCCTGTCCCTGACCATCAAGGACAAGTCCGTTCTGTACGCCGCATATATGCCGTTTATCAAAAACGGCGGCTTGTTCATCCCCACCAGCAAAAGCTACAAGCTGGGCGATGAAGTCTTCATGTTGCTCAACCTGATGGACGAGCCCGAAAAGATTCCGGTCGCGGGCAAGGTCACCTGGATCACGCCCAAGGGCGCCCAGGGAAACCGCGCCGCCGGTGTCGGCGTGCAATTCAACGATGGCGACAACACTGCGCGCAACATGATTGAAAATTACCTGGCCGGAGCTCTGAAGTCCGACCGTCCAACCCATACGATGTAAGTTGCCCCCACCGCCATGCTTGTAGATTCCCATTGCCACCTTGACCGCCTCGACCTCAGCGCCCACGACGGCTCCCTCGACAACGCCCTGCAAGCGGCGAGGGAGCGGGGCGTGGGGCATTTTCTGTGCATCGGCGTCAGCGCTGAAAATGCCGGTGCCGTGAAGGCACTGGCCGAGCGCTATGAAGACGTCGATTGTTCGGTCGGCATTCACCCGCTGGACCTCAAGCCCGGCGAGGCGCCCGCACTGGAGTGGTTGCTTGGCGAACTGAACCACCCGCGGGTGGTGGCCATTGGCGAAACCGGTCTGGATTATCACTACGAGCCTGAGGCGGCCGACGTGCAACAGGCCTCGTTTCGGCTTCATCTGCAGGCGGCCAACGTGACGGGCAAGCCGGTCATCGTCCACACCCGCGGGGCACGCGCCGACACGCTGGCGCTGCTGCGCGAGGCTGCGTTGCCTCAAGCCGGCGTGCTGCATTGCTTCACCGAAGACTGGGACATGGCCAAGGCTGCGCTTGACCTTGGTTTTTACATCTCGCTGTCCGGCATCGTCACCTTCCGCAATGCCGATGCGCTGCGGGACGTAGCCAGCAAGGTGCCTGCCGACCGGTTGCTGGTCGAGACTGACTCGCCGTACCTTGCGCCCATTCCGTACCGGGGCAAGCCCAACCTGCCGCAGTACGTGCGTGAAGTCGCCGAATTCCTGGCGATGCTGCGCGGCGAGACCTATGAGCGTTTTGCCGAGCAGACCAGCGAGAACTTCAAGCGGCTGTTCCCGCTGGCGCACGTGAAAAGCTGACATGGGCCGAGCCGCGTCAGCGTGCTGCGGCCATCCGGTAATCGCCAAATCGCAGGCAAAAAAAACCCGGGTTCTGGGGGGGTGAATCCGGGTTAAGACCATTAGGAGTAAACAAAGACACGCCGTCCATGGTGTCTTTACCAACGCTGGCACTTGGGGGAGATGCTGCGTTGGCGAATATAAGTATTGGCGATAATTGGCAGGCGTCCAGCCGGCCGCTGTACGATTGTTAAACAGTTTTGGAATACCGGCAGCCTTGCTGATACCGCAAAGCCACGGACACCTCGGAAATTTGACCGCCTGGCCTTTTACGCCAAAAAACGAGACTGTCCTGGCTCTTGGCGTTTCCGTTTTGCCTCTTCGCATGGAAATCCGTCAGAAAACGGATGCAGGTCGGATGATCCGTGCATTCTGCCGCGGGATAGGCATAATGTGCGGCTCCGATTTCGAACCCACAGTCTCCTCCTATGCAGAAAGAACCTCGTAAAGTCCGTGAGTTTCGCCGCCGTGAGCAGGAGATTCTCGACACCGCGCTCAAGCTGTTCCTCGAAGAGGGCGAAGACAGCGTCACCGTCGAGATGATCGCGGACGCCGTGGGTATCGGCAAAGGCACGATCTACAAGCATTTCAAATCCAAGGCGGAGATCTACCTGCGCCTGATGCTCGACTACGAGCGTGACCTGAACGAGCTGTTGCATTCGGCGGATGTCGACAAGGACAAGGAAGCGCTGTCCCGTGCCTACTTTGAGTTTCGCATGCGCGATCCCCAGCGCTATCGGCTGTTCGACCGGCTCGAGGAAAAGGTCGTCAAGGGCAATCAGGTCCCGGAGCTCGTCGAGGAACTGCACAAGATCCGCGCCTCGAATTTCGAACGCCTCACCCTGCTGATCAAGGGTCGGATCAGCGAAGGCAAACTCGAAGACGTCCCTCCGTATTTCCACTACTGCGCCGCCTGGGCGTTGGTGCACGGCGCAGTGGCGCTGTACCACTCGCCGTTCTGGAGCAACGTCCTCGAGGACCAGGAAGGTTTCTTCCAATTCCTGATGGACATCGGCGTGCGCATGGGCAACAAGCGCAAGCGTGACGTCGATCATACCCACGAGACCAAACCGGACGTCCCACGCGACCCGGCGGCTGAATAAGGCGCCGCCGCGCAGAGCCGATTCAGCACGTGGAACCCTCTTCAGGTCAGACATGGCGCAAAAGCTGCATTAACCGGCCATTCGCCGGTTTTCCGTCGCCGGACTTTGGAGAAAAAAATGCGTAGCCTGGTTTTATTGCTGGCTCTACTGGCGTTGAGTGGCTGCATGCACGTCAGCGATCTGGCTCAAGGCGCTCACGATGAGCTCAGTGACGCCGGGCTGCTGGATCACAGCTCAACCCGCCGGTTGAACAACTTCCGCGTGCAAGCCGACTCGTTCATCTACATCGCCCAAGGGGCGTTCGTCCCGCCCGGCGGTGCCTACCCGCGGCCTAATGTCGTGGCCGAAGAAGCCTTCAACGGCTTTATCGAGTACTTCCCGATGGTCCGCCGCGCCCGCGCGCCGGAAGGTCTGGATGACGCCATGAACGAGGCCCGGGCTGCCGGCGCGCATTACCTGCTGTACACCCGCTTTGCCAAGGCGGATGACCGCATCGGCACGTTCGACGAGTGGTCGGACCAGGAAGCGGTGGACCGTCTCGGCATCGACAACGGGGTCATACAGCTGATGCTGATTGAAACCAACACCCGCTACCTCATCGATTCGGCACGCATTCATAACCGTGGTGGCCTGCTGACGTTGTACGACACCAAGCCCGAGGATTTGCTAGGACCCCCGATGCAGGCTTACGCTCGCAGTTTGTTGGGCGTCGAAGCACGCTGAGGAGTGGCGTATGAGTGGGCAGGACAAAGCCAACGATCTGTTGGCCCAGATTGCCAAGAGCGGCAAGGGCTTGCCGCCGGTGCACCTGTGGAACCCGGATTTCTGCGGTGACATCGACATGCGCATCGCCCGTGACGGCACCTGGTTTTATCTGGGCACGCCCATTGGACGCAAGCCGATGGTTCGGCTGTTCTCCACCATCATTCGCCGCGACAGCGATGATTACTTTCTCGTCACCCCGGTCGAAAAAGTCGGGATCAAGGTCGACGACGCCCCTTTTGTCGCCGTCCTGCTGGAAGTGGAGGGCAGCGGCGAGTCGCAGTTGCTGCGGTTCACCACCAACGTCGAAGACGCAGTGGAAGCGGGACCGGAGCACCTGATACGCGTCACCCTCGATCCACAGACCCAGGAACCGGCGCCTTATCTTCATGTGCGCAATAACCTCGAAGCGCTGATTCACCGCAACGTCTTCTATCAGTTGGTGGACCTTGCCGTGATGCGTGAAATCGACGGCCAACGCTGGCTGGGGGTGTGGAGCGGTGGCGAGTTCTTCCCCATCGGCCTTGAACCCTGATCCATTCCTTCCCGTTAGCCCATTTCGTTTGCGGCCAATTGCCTGGCTTTCACCGGGCGGTTACAGTGCCGCCCCCCGATTTTTCTGAGGTTTTTCCATGAGTCAGTCCTTTGATATCGCCGTGATCGGCGCCACCGGTACTGTCGGCGAAACCATCGTCCAGATTCTTGAAGAGCGCGACTTCCCCGTCGGCGACCTGCACCTGCTCGCCAGCGTCGAGTCAGCCGGCAGCTCGGTGCCGTACCGGGGCAAGAATGTCCGGGTGCGCGAAGTCGACGCCTTTGATTTCAACAAAGTGAAGATCGCTTTCTTCGCAGCGGGCGCCGCCGTGACGCGCAGTTATGCCCAGCGCGCCACGGCTGCGGGTTGTGTTGTCATCGACCTGTCCGCGGGCTTGTCCGTTGAGCAGGCGCCGAACGTCGTCCCCGAGGTCAACGGTGCCCGCCTGGGTGATTTGGCCCAACCGCATCAGGTGGCCTGCCCGAGTTCCAGTGCTGCCGGCCTCGCGCTGGTGCTCGCCCCGTTGCGCTCGCTGCTGAACATCGAGCGGATCACCGTCACGGCGTGCCTGGCCGTGTCGAGCGTGGGCCGCGAAGGGGTCACGGAACTGGCCCGGCAGACCGCCGAGCTGCTCAATGTCCGGCCGCTGGAGCCGAAGGTCTTCGACCGGCAGATGGCGTTCAATGTGCTCGCCCAAGTGGGCAAGCCTGACGCCGAAGGTCATGTGCCGCTGGAAAAACGTTTGGTCAGCGAGTTGCGTGAGTTGCTCTCGCTGCCTTTAATCAAGGTCGGCGTGAGCTGCATTCAGGTGCCGGTGTTCTTCGGCGACAGTTTGAGCGTGTCGGTGCAGACCACAGAGCCGGTCGACCTCGCGGCCGTCAACGCCGCGCTTGAAAACGCTGGGGGCATCGAGCTGGTAGAGGCGGGCGATTACCCGACACCGGTTGGCGACGCGGTGGGTCAGGACGCTGTCTATGTGGGACGTCTGCGTGGGGGTGTCGACGACGGGTGTGAACTGAATTTCTGGATCACGCTGGACAATGTGCGCAAGGGCGCGGCGTTGAACGCTGTGCAGGTGGCTGAGATGTTGATAAAAGACGTTGTGTAAAAGATACTTGCCCACAATTCGAAGAATCATTCTAGCTGCGGCGTGTCGATACGCCCTACACCCGAGCAGGCATTATCTTCGCGATTGCCGGGGAAATTTCATACAAGGGATGGGCTATGGTTCAGGTTCGTAAACTCGTTTTAGCAATCGCTGCGGCTTCGGCGCTGTCATCGGGAATGGCCCAAGCGCTCGGCCTCGGCGGTCTGACCGTGAAGTCGACCCTGAATCAGCCGCTGTTGGCCGAAATCGAGCTGACGGAAGTGCAGGATCTCAACGCTTCGCAGGTGGTGCCAAGTCTGGCCACCTCGGCGGAGTTCGCTCAGGCCGGCGTTGGCCGGGTGGCGATTCTGGATGACCTCACCTTTACCCCGGTCGTCAATCCCGGTGGCAAGAGCGTGTTGCGCATCACCTCCACCAAGCCCATCCGCGATCCGTACGTGAAGTTCCTCGTTCAGGTGCTCTGGCCCAATGGCCGGGCGCTGCGCGAGTACAGCCTGTTGCTTGATCCGCCGAAGTTCTCGCCGCAAACCGCTGCGGCCGCGGCGCAATTGCCTTCGACGGCGCCAAACGCTGCACCTGCTCCGGCGCCAGCCGCCGAGACACCGGCACCTGCGCCTTCGGCTCCAGCACCGGCCCCGGAACCCAAGTTCACTCAATACACCACTGCCAATAACGACACGCTCTGGGAAATCGCCGAGCGCGTGAAGAATGGCGGCACTGTGCAGCAGACCATGCTGGCGATTCAGGCGCTGAACCCCGACGCGTTTATTGCCGGCAACATCAACCGCCTGAAGAAAGGCCAGGTGTTGCGTCTGCCGTCGCCGCAGGAATCCACGGCGCTGGCTCAACCCCGCGCTGTGGCCGAAGTGGCCGAGCAGAATCGTGCCTGGCGCGAAGGCCGGCGCATGCCCAGTGGCGCGCGTCAGGTCGATGCGACACGTCGCGACCGCGCAGGCGCTGCGCCGTCGCAGATCGATGCCAAGGACAATCTCAGCCTCGTCTCTGCCGCCAAGCCTGGCGCAAAGGGCGCGGCGAGCGACAATGCTGACGTGAGCAACCAACTGGCGACGACCCAGGAAAGCCTGGACAGCACGCGCCGTGACAATGCCGAGCTGAAAAGCCGCATGACAGACCTGCAAAGTCAGGTCGACAAGCTGCAGCGCCTCATTCAGTTGAAGAACGATCAACTGGCGAAGATGCAGGCGTCGGGAGCGACTGTTCCGCCGCCGGTCGATCCGGCCAACCCCGCGGCCAACCCCGCCGTCAGCCCCAACAGCGTGACCAACCCGAACAACGCCGCCAACCCGGCCATGCAGGCTCAGGTGGTGCCGGGCGCAGCGGCGCCTGACGCAGCAGGCAAGGCACCCAACGAAATTGCACCCGAAGACGCTCTGCCGGTTGACGGGGCGGCTGTCACCAGCGCAACGCCCGACCAGGCGCTGATTGTGCCAACGGAGCCGGTGGCCGACGAAGACCACCGCAGCGCGCTCGACAAAATCCTTTCCAGCCCGATGCTCATGGGCCTGATCGGCGGTGGCGCGTTGTTGGTGTTGCTGCTGCTTCTGTTGCTGTTGGCTCGCCGCCGCAACGCGCTGATCGAGGCTGAGCGCCATCGCCAGATGGCCCGCGCCTTGTCCGAAGAGTCGGACTTCGCCTCGGACATGGACATGCCGGCCAGCAGCTTTGAAGGGTTGGAGACGCCAGCGCCCCACGCAAAGACGCCGCCGGCGCCGACCGTCGCCGAGCCGGTCCGCGAACACCCGGCTGACGCGCTCGTTCAGGCTGAAATCCACATTGCTTACGGCCGCACCAATCAGGCCGTTGCCGTTCTGGAGGATGCCATCAAGCGTGAGCCGCAGCGCAGTGATTTGCGCCTCAAGCTGATGGAAGTCTATGCCGAGCAGGACAATCAATCCGGGTTTGTCGCACAAGAGAGGCAGTTGATCGCCACGGGAAAGAACCACGCTGAAGTCGAAGAACTGAAATCCCGCTATCCATCCATGGCCGCTGCGGCTGCTGCGGCAGCAGGCGTGGCAGCGGCAGCGGCGTTGGCGTCGGAGATGGACGCCAGGTACGTTGAAGAGCTGCTTCACGACGAGCCTGATGTTGCCGCGCAGCCTGCCCCGGTGGTGGAACCGGTCAATGAGGTTCCGCTGGACGAAGAGTTCGATAACGCTTTCGACCTGAGCCTCGACGATCTGGACAGCCAATCACCGGCCGCTGCGCCAAACAGCGCCGTGGCCCAGAACAACGCTGCCACCGATGATCTGGACCTTGATGCGCCGTTTGCCGGTTCGACGTCTGACGACCTTGATTTCGACGCCATTCTGCGCGAACAGCAAGCGACTTCGGCGGCCGCTGCGCCGTCCGATCTGGACGATTTCGACCTCGACCTGGCTGAAGATCAGCCGGCACTGAAGGCCGAGGACGATTACTTGCTGGGGATGGAGGACGAGCTGCGTGATCTGCCGCCCTTCGAGCAGCCCGCCGCGCTGGGTGCGTCCCGGCCTGCGGTAGAAGACGATATCGATTTGCCCGCCGATTTCGATCTGTCCCTCGCCGACGAGATCGAAACCGAGCAGGCTTCCCAAGCGTTCGCCTCGGAAATCGACGACGTCAATGCCGAGCTGGACCGTCTCTCCCAGAGCCTCGAACAGCCTCCGATCGCCAAGCCGTTTGACACGCCTGCGGATGCATTGCCTCGTTTCACCGAAGAAGACGCGTTGCTGGCAGACGACGAACCGGAATTCGACTTCCTCTCCGGCACCGACGAAGCGGCCACCAAACTGGACCTGGCTCGCGCCTACATCGAGATGGGCGACGCCGACGGCGCTCGCGACATCCTTGATGAAGTCGTGGCCGAAGGCGATGACGGCCAGAAGACCGAAGCCCGGGACATGTTGTCGCGACTCGCCTGACCGCCGCGACTGCTTCGAATAACGACCGCTTCGGCGGTCGTTTTCGTTTGCAGGCTGCACCGTTGCGCTTCCCGCTCGCGCCCGGACGAACCGTTGGCCGCCGGCGATGGCGTCTTTTTTTTCGATCCGTATAATGGCCGCCCTTGCGCACCTCGACAGGCTTTAAGCACTTGGCAACGACAGACACCGTGGCAGAGACAGCGGCAGCCGAACTGGCCGCCGAAGGTTTTTCCAGAATCGCCCTGGGCGTGGAATACAAAGGCTCGCGTTACAGCGGTTGGCAACGCCAGTTGACCGGCGTGCTGACCGTTCAGGAAACACTGGAAAACGCACTGTCGAAGGTGGCTGATTCGCCGGTTTCGCTGATGTGCGCCGGGCGTACCGATGCAGGCGTGCATGCGTGCGGTCAGGTGGTGCACTTCGACACCCGCGCCGAGCGCAGCATGAAAGCCTGGACCATGGGCGCCAATATCAATTTGCCCCACGACATCAGCGTGACGTGGGCCAAGGTCATGCCTGCGCATTTTCACGCGCGCTTCAAAGCTATCGCCCGACGCTACCGCTATGTGATCTATAACGATCAGATCCGCCCGGCTCACTTGGGCCAGGAAATCACCTGGAACCACCGCCCGCTGGATGCCGAAAAAATGGCACTGGCCGCCGAGTACCTGGTGGGCACTCACGATTTCAGCGCATTCCGTGCTGGCCAGTGCCAGGCCAAGTCACCCGTCAAGCAGCTGCACCATTTGCGTGTCACCCGCCACGGCAAGATGATCGTTATCGACGTGCGGGCCAATGCGTTTCTGCACCACATGGTGCGCAACATCGCCGGCGTTCTGATGACCATCGGGGCAGGGGAGCGGCCCATCGAATGGGCGAAGGAAGTGCTCGAGAGTCGGGTCCGGCGCACGGGCGGGGTGACGGCCCATCCTTTCGGCCTGTATCTGGTTCAGGTGGAATACCGCGACGAGTTTCCGTTACCGGACCGCTACATCGGCCCGCATTTTCTCACCGGCTTCACGGAACTCGACGGCTGACGCAGCAGCCTGCATTTGCTACCATCCGTGACTTTCGCAAGGCTTGAGGTCTCTACTTATGTCCGCCGTTCGCAGCAAGATCTGCGGGATTACCTGCATAGAAGATGCGTTGGCCGCCGTTGACGCGGGCGCTGACGCCATCGGCCTGGTGTTTTATGCCAAGAGCCCACGGTTCGTGACCATTGAGCAAGCCCAGGCGATCATCGCTGCGTTGCCGCCGTTCGTCAGCACCGTCGGCCTGTTCGTGAACGCCGAGCGCGCTGACTTGAAAGCGCTGCTCGACGTCATTCCCCTCGACCTTGTCCAGTTTCATGGCGATGAAACCCCGGAGCAGTGCGAGGGCTACAACCGCCCGTACATCAAGGCGCTGCGCGTTCAGGCCGGTGACGACATCGCAGCCATTTGTGATTCCTACGCAAACGCCTGCGGCATCCTGCTCGACACCTATGTCGCAGGCATCCCTGGCGGGACGGGTGAAACCTTCGACTGGGCGCTGATTCCCAAACACCTGAGCAAGCCGCTCATTCTGGCCGGTGGCCTGACCTCGGCCAACGTTTCCCAGGCCATCGCACAGGTACGTCCCTACGCGGTTGACGTGAGCGGTGGCGTGGAAAAATCCAAAGGTTTGAAAGATCACGACAAGATCCGTGCGTTCATGAGTGCCGTACACGGTGCCTGAACGGGTGGCCGGCGCCGGCACCACTTGTACGGCTTGACGGAGTGCGACGCGGCGTCGATGTGACGGCGGACCAACGGTCGCCGTCCACTAGCCTGCCATCCGCTGATGCGGGTGGCCGAATTGTTTGAGCGAAGACGCGTCGCGTCTCGTGATGGAAGTTGAGAGTGGTGTTGCGTGAGTGTGTTGTCAGCAGGTCAGGCCTTGCGCCGATCGTTGCACCACTTTTCGCGGCGCCTTACATGACATTAGGTTTTAGGGCATGCGCGTGGCACCGATTGCCATCGCGCTCAAGCCATCGGTACTGGAGAAAGAAAGCATGAGCAACTGGTTGGTAGACAAACTGATCCCTTCGATCATGCGTTCCGAGGTCAAGAAGAGCTCGGTGCCCGAAGGTCTGTGGCACAAGTGCCCGTCCTGTGAAGCGGTGCTGTATCGCCCCGAGCTGGAAAAGACCCTGGACGTCTGCCCGAAGTGCAACCACCACATGCGCATCGGCGCCCGCGCCCGTCTGAATATCTTCCTCGACGCCGATGGCCGTCAGGAGATCGGCGTTGATCTGGAGCCGGTTGATCGCCTGAAATTCCGTGATGGCAAGAAGTACAAGGACCGCCTGGTCGCTGCGCAGAAGCAGACCGGTGAAAACGACGCGCTGATTTCCATGAGCGGCACCCTGCTGGGCATGCCCGTGGTGTGCAGTGCATTCGAATTCTCCTTCATGGGTGGCTCCATGGGGGCGGTCGTCGGCGAGCGCTTCGTGCAGGCGGCCAACTACGCGCTGGAAAACCGCTGCCCGATGATCTGCTTCGCGGCATCCGGCGGTGCGCGCATGCAGGAAGCCCTGATCTCGCTGATGCAAATGGCGAAGACCTCGGCGGTCCTGGCGCGTCTTCGGGAAGAAGGCCTGCCGTTCATCTCGGTGCTGACCGACCCGGTTTACGGCGGTGTCTCGGCCAGCCTGGCGATGCTCGGCGATATCATTGTCGCCGAACCCAAGGCCCTGATCGGTTTTGCCGGCCCTCGTGTTATCGAGCAGACCGTGCGCGAGAAGCTGCCTGAAGGCTTCCAGCGCAGCGAATTCCTGCTCGACCACGGCGCCATCGACATGATCATCCACCGTCAGGAACTGCGTCAGCGCCTGGGTAACGTGCTGGCCCAGATGATGGGCTTGCCAACGCCGAAATTCGTGGCGCCGAAGCTTGAGCCGATCGTCGTTCCGCCTGCTCCGGCGAACATATGACCGCACGCTCTCTGGGCGACTGGCTCAGCTATCTGGAGCAACTGCATCCGTCCGCCATCGACATGGGCCTGGAACGGTCGCAGCAGGTGGCAAAGCAGATGGGCCTGGCCCGGCCGGCGCCGAGAGTGATCACAGTCACCGGCACCAATGGCAAAGGCTCGACCTGCGCATTCATTGCCTCTTTGTTGCAAGCCCAGGGCTTGAAGGTGGGCGTTTACAGCTCGCCTCATCTGCTGCGCTATAACGAGCGTGTCCAGGTGCAGGGCGCCGAAGCCAGCGATGCCGAGCTGTGCGCGGCGTTTGAGGTGGTCGAGCGCGGCCGGGGCGACGTCTCCCTGACTTATTTTGAAATGGGCACGCTGGCGGCCTTCTGGCTGTTCGAACAGGCCGGGCTGGACGCGGTCGTGCTGGAAGTGGGTCTCGGCGGGCGGCTTGATACGGTCAACCTGATTGACGCCGACATGGCGCTGGTCACCAGCATCGGTGTCGATCACGCCGAATGGCTCGGCGATACCCGCGAAAGCGTAGCGTTCGAAAAGGCCGGGATTTTTCGCCAGGGGCGTCCCGCGCTGTGTGGCGATCCTGAACCCCCGCAGCCGCTGCTCGACAAGGCGCGGGCACTGAACTGCCCGCTGTCGCTGCGCGGTCGCGACTTCGATTTGCAGATCAATGCGACGGGCTGGGACTGGTCCGGCACCGATGCAAACGGCCTCAAAGTGGAATTGCACGCGCTGCCATTGCTCGACCTGCCGATGCAGAACGCTGCGCTGGCCTTGCAGGCCTACCTGCTGCTGGATTTGCCATGGGAGGAGGCGACCCTTCGCGACGCGCTCACCCGGACGCGTGTGACCGGGCGTCTGGATCGCCGCCGCCTGGAATGGCAGGGCAAGTCCCTGAGCCTTCTGCTGGATGTCGGTCATAACCCCCATGCCGCAGCTTTTCTCGCCCAGCGCCTGAGTCAGCGGCCGGTGGCGGGCAGACGTCTGGCGGTGTTCGGCCTGCTCAGCGACAAGGACCTCGGCGGCGTTCTGGCGCAGTTGAGCGAAACGTTCAGCGGTTGGGCCGTCGCGCCGCTGCCCACGCCACGCAGTCGTCCAGCGCAGGAGATCGAGCAGGCCTTGCAGAACCTTGGCGCTGCGGTGACGTCTCACCCGAGTATCGCGCTGGCCCTTGAAGCTCAGTGCGCCCACGCGACAGCCGACGACGAGATTGTTCTGTTCGGGTCTTTTTACTGCGTAGCCGAGGCCCTGGATTGGCTTGCTGGCGCGTCACGGAGGAAGTGACACATGGCTTTGCTGGATAAAGCGTACAAACAGCGCATGGTCGGGGCGTTGGTCCTGATCGCCGTCGCGGTGATTTTCCTGCCGATGCTGTTTTCGCGTCAGGACGAAGCTCGCCACGTGCGGGTCGATGCGCCTGCCGCTCCCCAGGCACCGGCCACGTCGCAGATCAAAGTCGAGCCTGTCAGCGTGCCGGAGCAGCAGCCGTTGCCGCAGGAACCGGTGCCGACCGATGAGGAGCTGACGCAACCCGCTCAGCCTGCTCAACCCCCTCAGGTCGTTCAGCAGCGCACCAGTCAACAGCCGCCCTCAATGCCGATTGCGCCTGCACCGGCCAAGCCTGTGGCCGTTGCGCCGAAGCCCGCTCAAACCCCGCCAGCGAAACCGGCGCCTGCGCCCGTTCAAACACCAGCCCCCGTAGCGCCTGCAGCTGATACCAGCCGGGTAGACGCAAACGGTCTGTCGGTCACCTGGGCGGTGCAATTGGCAAGCCTTTCCAATCGCGCCAATGCCGACAACCTGCAGAAGACGCTGCGCACGCAAGGCTACAACGCTTACATCCGCACCTCCGACGGCGTTAACCGGGTCTTCGTGGGCCCGGTGATCGAGCGTGCCGAGGCGGATCGTCTGCGCGACACGCTGGAAAAACAGCAGAAGATCAAAGGCATCGTCGTGCGTTTCCAGCCGGAGCGTAAGTAAGTCTGCAGTGTCGTCTGTTAAGACCCCTTCCTTTGTAGGACCGGCTTTAGCCGGGAAAAGGCCGGATCAGCCACCCACGGTTTCGCGGCGTGGCAACTGCCGCCTTCCCGGCTAAAGCCGGTCCTACGGAATGCATGCGTTGGCCTGGTAGGACCGGCTTCAGCCGGGAAGGGGCCGGATCAGCCACCTTCGCTTTGGCAGTGCGGCAGCTGACGGCTTTTCGGCTAAAGCCGGTCCTACGGAATGCATGCGTTGCCCTGGTAGGACCGGCTTCAGCCGGGAAGGGGCCGGATAAGCCACCTTCGCTTTTGCAGTGTGGCAGCTGACGCCTTCCCGGCTAGAGCCGGTCCTACGGAATGCATGCGTTGCCCTAGTAGGACCGGCTTCAGCCGGGAAGGGGCCGGATCAGCCACCTTCGCTTTTGCAGTGTGGCAGCTGACGCCTTCCCGGCTAAAGCCGGTCCTATGGAATGCATGCGTTGCCCTGCAGTGGTCTAATTTCCCCGGACACCTCGATAAGTGGAAAATAGATTTATCGAGGAGTTTTTCATGAACAGAAAACGCAAAAGGTTTGATGACAGCTACAAGTTGGAAGTCGTAAAGATGGTCAAGGATCAGGGCCTG